>JAKOVR010000194.1 GCA_029782025.1 Actinomycetes bacterium
ATTGTTCGCGAACGCGAACAATTCGCACCCACGGGGAGGCACGCACCAGGGGACACCGGTCAGTCGGGGAAGGTGGCGCCGGGGCCGGTGAACATGCCGCGGTGCCAGCGGGAGGGGGTGAGGACCAGAGCCCGGGGGTAGTCCTCGAAGAGCCAGCGGGCGAAGTTGCGCCGTGTCCACGGCGACAGGCCGGCCAGCCAGATGGCCGACCGGGCCCCCTTGCGGTGGGACATGGCCCGGGCCAGGGTCGAGGCCATGCCGTGGTCGGCCACCAGGTGGTGGCGCACGGTGGCCTCGTAGACCTCGCCGGCGTGGGGGTGGTCGTGGAACCCATGGGCGGCGATCGCCTCGGCGGCCCAGCGACCGGTGGCCAGCGCCTGTCCGATCCCTTCGCCGGTGAGGGCGTCGGCCACGGCGGCGGCGTCGCCGGCGAAGAGCACCCGCCCGTGGGTGAGCGGGTGCGACCCCACGGCGGCCGGGATCGGCCAGGCCTTGTGCGGCCCCTCGGGCTCGGCGTCGGGCCCCAGCACGGCGCGGATGTGCGGGCGGGCGAGGATCTCGGGCCACAGCGCCTTCATGGCCGCGGTGGGCCACCGCCCGCCCCGCAGGATCCCGAACCCGACGTTGGCGGTGCCGTCGGCCAGGGGGAACGACCAGGCGTAGCCGGGCAGGAAGTCGGGCTCGAACCAGGCGTAGAGATCCGAGGCGGCGGCCGGGCCGACGTTGCGCACGTACTGGCGGAAGGCGTGCCACTCCCCGAGGTAGGGCTCGCCCCGGTGCGCCCCGGTGGGCAGGGCGCCGACCAGCTTTCGCACCGGCGACCACATGCCGTCGGCCGCCACCACCCAGGCCGCCCGCAGCTCGGTGCCGTCGGCCAGGCCGAGCACCACCCGGTCGTCGTGGGCGGCGGCCCGCTGCACGGCGGACCCGGCGCCGGCCCGCACGTCCACCCCGGCGCTCCCGGCCAGGGCGAGCAGGGCGGCGTCGAGCTCCACCCGCCGGGCCACGGCGGCAAACGCGCCCGGGCCGGACGGCAACGGCAGCTCGATGAGGCGCCGGGACGGCGAGCCCACGAAGGCGCGCCCGACCTCGGTCCACGACGGCACGGCGGCGGGGGAGAAGCCGAGGTCGGCCAGCTCCCGCAGGGCCCAGGTGGTGAGGCCGTCGCCGCAGCACTTGTCGCGCGGGAACCCCGCCTTGTCGACGAGCACCACCGAACGGCCGGCCCGGGCCAGCGTCAGCGCCGCCGCGCTGCCGGCGGGGCCGCCGCCGACGACGACGACATCGACGCTCTCGGTCACCCCCGCACCCTAGAGGGGTGGGGTCAGGATCCCGAACCCGGGAGCACGGCGCTCGGGTCCCACTCGGGGTTCTCCGGCTCGCCGCCCCGCAGCCGGTTGGCGATGCTGGAGGCCTTCTCGGGGCGGCCGTAGAGGAACCCCTGGCACAGGTCGACGCCCAAACCGGCGAGCACCGACGCCTGCTCTTCTCGCTCCACGCCCTCGGCGATGGTGATGAGCTCGAGGTCGTGGGCCAGGGCGACCATGTGCTTGATGATGGTCTGGTCCTCGGGGTTGTCGAGCATGTCCTTCACGAACGCCCGGTCGACCCGCATGATGTCGAGCTTGATCTCGCGCAGGTACGACAGCGTGGACGTGCCGGTGCCGAAGTCGTCGAGGCCGAGCTTGACGCCCATCTCCTTGAGCTCCCGCAGGGAGGTCCAGGTGGCGTGCCGGTTGTAGCGCAGCGTGGCCTCGGTGATGTCGAGGCACAGCTGCCACGGCTGCACGCCGGTGGAGGCCAGGCTCTGTTGCACGCCGGCGGTGAAGTTGGCGTGGCCGATCTGGCGGGCGCCGAGGTTGCAGGTGATGAACAGCGGCCGGTGTTCGGGGAACTGGTGCATCCACTCGGCGGCCTGGCGGCACGCTTCGCCGATGACCCAGTGGCCGACCTGGGCGCTCATGCCGCTCTTCTCGAGCAGGGGCATGAACTCGCTGGGGTACAGGAGGCCGAGGTTGGACACGCTCGGCGACTTGAGGCGGATCAGCGCCTCGACCCCGATCATCTCCCGGTTGTCGGCCTGCACGATGGGCTGGTAGACGAGGACGAACTCGTTGTCGACGAGGGCCTGGTGCAGCCGCTCCTCGTCGATCCGGGTGGAGTGCATGGCCCGCTTGGTCTCGTCGTGGACGTGCCAGCTCCCGCTGCCCTCCTCCCGCGCCTTGACGAGGGCGTCGTGGGCGTCGCGGATCCAGTGGTCGATCGAGTCGTAGTTGTCGGCCGAGAGCGCGCCGCCCACGTACGACTCGATCACGATGGTGTCGTGACCGACGTCGACGGGGGGTTGGAGCAACTCGAGGAGGAACGCGGCGATCTCGTTGGCCAGGTTGGGGTTGCTCAACTGCTCGAACACCAGCCCGAACTCGGTGCCGATGTAGCGGAACACCTTGGTGTTGGGCACGTCGATCGTGGCGATGCGCTGGCCGATCTGGCGGAGCACGTCGTCGCCGACATCGGGCCCGTAGCTGTCGTTGATGTCGTCGATCAGCCCGGCGGCGACGAAGAACACCGCGGCCCGGGTGCTCGACGCCTTGCTCCGCCCCCACGCCTCGCTGGACCAGTGCGGGAGGTGTCGGCGGTCGTGCAGCCCGGTGACGGGGTCGCGGCCTTCGTCGGCGCTCTCGACGTTCGTGGACGGGGCGGCGCGGCCCATGAGCCGCGACAGGCGGCCCGAAACGGAGCCGCCGGTGTCGGTCACTGGAGTCTGGGTCATCTGTCTCCCTGGATGAGTGGCCTTGCCCGAGCCGCTCGTACAGGGGACATGCTAGGCGCGCCGGCGAGGCGCCGCGGGAGGGGCCGACTCAGTCGTAGGCGGCGAGACGGTTCTGGACCTTGGCCAGGAGGCGGGCCAGCTCGCTGTTGTCGCCCTTGTCGCTCGAGAGGGCGAGCTCGGTGGCCGCGCTCGACTTCATGATGTCGTCGGCGGTGTGGACGTCCTCGATCTCTTTGATCAAGCTGTTGTTGCCGAACGAGAACGCCTTGGGCGCCTCGGCCACCGGTTCGGGTTCGGGCTCGGGCTCGGGCAGCGGCTCGAAGTCGAGCTCGATCGCTTCTTCCTCGGGCTCGGCCAGCGGCTCGAACTCGAAGGTCGGGAGCGGTTCGTACTCCTCGGCCTCGGCCTCTTCCTCTTCCTCGAAGGTGAGATCGCCGAACTCGTCGACGGCCGCCTCTTCGTACCACTCCTCCTCGGCCTCTTCCTCTTCGGCCTCGTCCTCCGGCGGGGTCCAGGCGGCGAGCGGCTCGCCGCCGCCCCAGCTCGGCAGGGGAGCGGCGTCGTCGTCGTCCGCGGCGACCGGCTCCCACTCCTCCTCGGCCTCCTCCGGCTCCGCCACCTTGGTCTTGGTGCGGGCGGGACGCCGCTCCGGGGCCTCGAGGAAGTCGTCGGATCCTCCGCCCGAGCGCATGAGGAACACGGCCCCGGCCACGGCCAGCACGAGCGCCCCGGCGCCGACGGCCGCATTGCCGCTGACGATCAGCAGGACGCCCAGGACGCCGAGGACGGCCAGTCCGATCATCACCTTGGGGTTGTTGCCCACTTGCTTCTACCTCCGCGGACGAGCTTCGAGCCCTTCCGAGCGACGCGTCCAGTCTCTATCGGCACCCGATCCGGGATCCAAAGCGGAAAAAGGGCGAGTCTTTCGGATCATTTCGGGTAGTGCCGTACGCCGCCGGTCCGGCCGGCGCACACTATCGCTTCGAGCGAACGCTCGCCGTCACCAGGGCGATCCGAAGCCGGCGGCCTCGGCGGCCGCAGCCGCGGCTTCGGCTTCCTCCTTGGCCTTCCGGGCGTCCTCCTCGATCTCGGCGAAGAGGTCGACCATCGCCTGCACGGCGCGGGGCACCGCCCGCTCGTAGCCCTCGTCCTCGATGGCCGGGCCCACGAGCTCGAGCTCGAAGGTCCCGGTGTAGCCGGTGTCGAGCAAGTGGCGCACGATGCGCTTGAGGGGGAGGTCGCCGTCGCCGGGCACGAGGCGGTCGGGGGTGGTGCGGGTGTTGAGCCGGAGGTCGCTCACGTGCACCAGCCCGATGGCCCGCACGTTGGCTTCCACCACGCCGGTGAGGTTGCGTTCGTTCCAACACGTCGTGACCTCCATCACGACGCCCATGTCGCAGCGCCAGCCGAGCTCGAGCGCGTCGCGAAGGGTGTGCAGGAAGCTCACGTCGGCCCGCAACGGGTTGGTGGGCTCGAGGCAGACGAAGAGGCCCTCCCGCTCCGCTTCGGCCGCCATCCCCTGGGTGACGTCGTGGAAGGCGTCGGCGGCCATCTCCCACGACAGCCCGCCGGAGGTGCCGGTGGTGATCGTGCACACCTCGGGCCGGATGGCGATGGCGGCGTCCATGAACTGCCCCATCTCCAGGCGTTGGGCCGGCCAGCTGTCTGGATCGCTCAGGTCGTAGGCGCCGACCTGCAGCAGGCTGACCACCGTGATGCCGGCGTCGCTCAGCCGGCGGGCGAGGTCGGCGTAGCCCGTCTCGCCGAGCCCGCCGAGCTTGTGCATGCTGAGACCGACGCGGTCGATCCCGGCGGACTCGAAGAAGGCGAGATCCTGGTCGAGGGTCCAGTTCCAGGTGGAGACCTGGCTCACCGAGAGGCGGGGATCCATGCCCAACTATCGCACCTCGCCGCTGTCCTGTTCGTCCGACCCGCGATCGCCGTCGCCGTCGGCGTCGCCGAGCTCGCCGGGCCGGAGCGGGTTCACGGCCAGGTCGAAGGCCAGCCAGATCGTCTTGCTGAACGGGTAGAAGAGCACGGGCACGCCGATGGCCGTGGCGGCGCAGGCGACGAGCAGCTTCCCGGCGTCGATGTTGGGGTAGGTGAGGAGCGACGTGCCGAGCAGCACCACCAGCAGCGTGCCGAAGCTCACGATGGTGTTGATGCCGAGGTCGCCGCTCCAGTGCCCGGCCTCGCGCTGGAACCGCAGGCCGCAGCCTGGGCATCGCGGCAGCATGGTGAACCAGTGGCGGAAGATCCGTCGGGCCCCGCACAAGGGGCAGCGGCGCGTGAGCGCCCGCCGGGCCAGCGTGCCCCGGGGCGGGACCGCCGCCGGGTCGGTCGGGTCGGTCGGGTCGGTCGGGTCGGCCGGGTCGGAGATCGGAGGGGGCACGGCGCTCAGCAGGCGGGGATCTTCCCCGGGGCGTCGAGATCGGCCCCGAGCTCCAGGTAGCGGACGCTGACGTAGCCGGTCTTGCCGTCGTAGGTGACCTTGGCCCAGCGCTCGTCCTTCTTCTCCGCCCGCGTCACCGACTCGCCCTTGGCGACGCAGGTGATGAGGATCGTGCTCCCGCTCGGGATCTTCCCTGCCGGCGTGCCCTTGGTGTCGGGGGTCGGCCGGATGTTCACCGTCTCGGCCACGGTGTACGGGCCGGCCCCGCCGGCCAGCGGGATGGTGGCGGGCGCGGCCGTGGTGGCCGGCGCGGCGGTGGCGGTGGTCGCCGTGGCGGTGTCGGACCCGCCGCCGAGCACACCGCACCCGCTGGTGGCGAGCACGGGGACGAGGGCGGCGAGGGCGAGGGCCAGGGCGCCGGGCACGGTCGGGCGGCGGGCGGGGAACAGCGGCATCGGGCCAGTATGCCCGAACCCCGGCCGAACCCCGGCGGGCCGCTCCGTTCGGCCGGGGCTGGCCCCGGCCGAACTAGAACGGGTTACAATCTCGCTCGTGGACGTGCGTGATTCGGAGGAGGAAGCCGCGTTCCGGGCCGAGGCCCGCCAGTGGCTCGAAGCGCACGCCCCCGAGCGGGGAGGCCCCGACGACTGGTCCCGCCGGTTCTGGGATCCGGGCGCCGACTGGACGGAGCTGGTCGACCGGTGCCGCCAGTGGCAGCGGGAGCTCTTTGACGCGGGGTGGGCCGGCGTGTCCTACCCGCAGGCCTTCGGGGGCCGCGGCGGCACCTCGATGGAGGAGCTGATCTTCAACCAGGAGGCGGCCCGACGCGGCGTGATGATGGGACCCTTCGCGGTCGCGCTCACCATGGTCGGTCCGGCCATCCTCGAGTTCGGCACCCCGGCCCAGCGCGACCGCTTCGTGCCGGCCATGCTCCGCGGCGACGAGATCTGGGCGCAGCTGTTCTCCGAGCCCGGCTCCGGCTCGGACCTCGCCTCGCTCACCACCCGGGCCGTCCGCGACGGCGACGAGTTCGTCGTCGACGGCCAGAAGGTCTGGACCTCCCACGCCGACCACGCCGACTGGGCCATCCTCCTCGCCCGCACCGGCACGCCCGAGGACCGCCACCGCGGCATCAGCTACCTCCTGGTCGACATGCGCACCCCGGGCATCGAGGTGCGGCCGTTGCTGCAGATGACCGGGCAGCGCCACTTCAGCGAGGTGTTCCTGACCGGCGTCCGCGTCCCGGTGGTCAACGTGCTCGGCGGCCCCGACCACATCGGTGCTGGGTGGCGGGCGGCCATGCACACGCTCTCCAACGAGCGGGCGATGATCGGCGCCGCCTCCAACGAGGACGACCTGCGCGGCCTGGCCGAGCTGGCCCGGCTGCACGGCGTCATCGACCACCCGTCGGTGCGGCAAGGGATGGCGCGAGCCCACGAGCGGGCCGGCATCCTGCGCTTCCTCGGGTACCGCCTGCAGACCGCCATCAGCCAGGGCCGTCCGCCGGGCCCGGAGACCTCGGTGCTGAAGCTGTTCTACAGCGACCACCTCAAGGCCGTCACCCAGCTGGCGCTGGAGATCCAGGGCGCGGCCGGGATGCTGGCGCCGGCCGCCGGCTCGGGGGTGGCCGCCGGTCCGGAGGGCTGGCCCGGCTGGTTCCACCTGCGCTTCCTCTACGCCCCGTCGTTGTCGATCGCCGGCGGCACGTCGGAGGTGCAGCGCGGGATCATCGGCGACCGCGTCCTCCACCTCCCCGCCGAGCCGAAGGGGAGCCGGTAGATTCCGGCGGCGTGTCCATGGCCGAGCCCACCCGATCCGACGAGGCGCCGTCCCGCGCCGACCAGCTCACCAAGAGCCAGGCCGCCCGGCGGGAGCGCGCCATCGCCGCGGCCATGGAGCTGGCCCGCGAGGGCGGCTACGACGCCGTGCAGATGCGCGACGTGGCCCAACGGGCCGACATCGCCCTCGGCACGCTCTACCGCTACTTCTCCGGCAAGGACCACCTCCTCGCCGCCGCGCTGGCCGACTGGGTGGAGGAGCTCGAGCGTCGGGTCGCGGTGCGGCCGCCTCGGGGCGAGACGATCGCCGACCAGCTGGTCGACATCCTCCGGCGGGCCACCCGGGCCATGGAGAAGGAGCCCCAGCTGTCGGGTGCGGTCATCCGGGCCCTCTCGTGCCGCGACCCGCAGGTGATCGAGTGCCAGCAGGACGTGAGCAACGCCATGTTCCGCATCCAGTCCAGCGCCTTCCCCGACGACTTCGACCCGGTCATCCGCGCCCGGGCCACGAAGGCGCTCGGGCACGTATGGTTCTCCGCCCTGGTGGGCTGGGTGAACGGGTGGGTCGGGATCACCGAGGCCGGCGACGAGCTGGCGTCGGCCGCCCACCTGATGCTCGACCACTACGCCTGAGCGGAGGGTGGCCGACCCGAGCCCGGCGGCCGATCTAGAGTGACGGCCGACGCGGCGGGCGCCCGGTGCGAACGCCGCCTTCGCGAGCCATGACCGACGAGCAGCCAGCCCCACCTCCGGACGAACCCGTCGCCACCGACGTCCCCAGCGACGCCCCGGCGACGCCCGATGCGCCGGTGGCGTCCGATGGCCCGGCCGCCTCGGACGGGATGGTGGCCGACCTGGGCATCCCGGGCCTCGTCGATCCCGTCGAGATCGGTGTCGGCGGCTTCGCCACCGTCTACCGGGCCGAGCAGCCGGCCTTCCGCCGCACCGTCGCCGTCAAGGTGATCGCCGCCCTCAACCTCGACGACGCGGCGAAGGAGCGGTTCGAGCGCGAGTGCCAGGCCATGGGCTCGCTGTCGGAGCATCCCAACATCGTCAGCGTCTACGACGCCGGCTTCACCAACACCGGCCGTCCCTACATGATCATGGCCCACCTGCCCGGCGGCTCCCTCCAGGACCGCCTCGACAGCAAGGGGCCGATGACCTGGCAGGAGGCGACGCTCATCGGCGTGCACCTCGCCGGCGCCCTCGAGACGGCGCACCGGGCCGAGGTCATCCACCGCGACATCAAGCCGGCCAACGTCCTCATGTCGGCCTACGGCGACGCGCAGCTCACCGACTTCGGCATCGCCCGCATCTCCGGCGGCCACGAGACCCGCAGCGGCGTCATCACGGCGTCGATGGCCCACGCTCCGCCCGAGGTCCTCGACGGGCAGCGCCCGGCTCTGGCGTCGGACGTCTACTCCCTCGGCTCCACCATCTACGAGCTGATGTTCGGCACGCCGGCCTTCCAGGAGGAAGGCGACGAGTCGATGGTGCCGATGCTGCGCCGGATCCTCACCGCCGCGCCGCCCGACCTGCGAGAGCAGGGGGTGCCCGACGAGGTCTGTGCGGTGATCGAGAAGTCGATGGCCAAGGACCCGGCCGACCGGCAGGAGTCCGCCCTCCAGTTCGGGCGCCAGCTCCAGGCCGCCCGTCGGGCCGCCGGCCTCGACCCCGGCAAGCTCACCGTGCCGTCGGAGCTCAACCTCGACGAGGACTCGCTCGAGTCGCTCACCTTCACCGAAGCCGAGGTGGGCGACAGCGCGCCGAGCGGCCGGCAGAAGTTCCAGGGCCGCACCGTCCAGCTCAAGACCGGCAGCCTGCCCGGCGCCCCCGGTGCCGGCACGGCCCAGTACGTCACCGAGGTGCCGCAGAAGCGGGGGAAGGGCGCGTTGATCGCCGCCGCCCTCGTGCTCGTGCTCGTCGCCGTGGGGATCGGCGTGTTCGCCGTCACCCAGTCGAAGAACGACACCGTGATCGCGGCGTCCACCTTGCCGCCGATCGACGACACGGTGCCGCCGCCGGCCTACAACGAGGAGATCCAGAACAAGTTCCTCGGCGCCTGCGAGACCAAGGAAGAGAGCACCCAGAAGTTCTGCCGGTGCGTGTACGACGCCGCGGTGAAGGCCATCCCGATCCGCGACATGCTCAAGATCATGAAGTCGGCGGAGCGGGCCGCGCTCTTCAAGCTCGAGGACAACCCCAAGCTGCAGGAGATCGTGGGCACGTGCAAGGCCGAGGTGCAGCCACTGGTCGACGCGCCCGACGGCACCGCGCCCCCACCGTCGACCTGACCGCGCGACCCTTCGCGCCCGCCTGCGGGCCTGGGTCCGCGCTTCACCGATGACCACCGACTCCCCGCCGCCGATCTCCCCGGCCGTCGACGCCGACAGCGCCCCGTTCTGGGAGGCCTGCCGTGAAGGCGCCCTGCTGCTGCCCCACTGTGGGGCCTGCGGATCGTGGACCTTCCCGCCGTCCCCGATCTGCCCGGTGTGCCGCACTCGCGAGATGGGGTGGGACACGGTGCCGACGCCGACCGGCACCGTGTACTCCCTGACGGTGAGCGCCGTCCCGCCCCGCCCCGGCCTGCCCACTCCCACCACCCTCGTGCTCGTCGACATCGACGGCGCCCCGGGGGCCCGGCTCACGCTGCGGCTACGGGAGGGAACCGTGGAGATCGGCAGTCGGGTGGCCATCGAGTTCGACGACGTCGGCCCGTTCACCGTGCCCGTGGCGGTGATGCCCGATGCCGGCACCGACGGCCCGGCGCCGCCCACCCCCGCGCCCCATCACGCCGAGCCGGGCCGGTTCGCCTTCGAGATCGCCGTCCCCGAGGAGCGGCCCGAGGACCGCGCTGTGATCGGTGGCGTCGGTCGATCGGCGGTGGGCCGGGCCCTCGACCGGTCCGAGCTCGACCTCACCGTCGAGGCGGCCCTGGCCGCGGTGGCCGACGCCGGGCTCGCCGTCGCCGACATCGACGGGATCGCCTCGTACCCCGGCGCCGGGGTCGGGCCGCCGGGGTACGCCGGGCCCCACACCGACGAGGTCGCCCGGGCGCTCGGCCTCCAGCTGGCCTGGCACCGCGCCGGCGCGGAGGGGGCGGGGCAGCTCCAGCCCGTGGCCGACGCCGTGCTGGCCGTGGCCGCCGGCCTGTGCACCCACGCCCTCGTGTTCCGCACGTGCACCGAGGCGACGACCGCGGCCCGGTTCAAGCGGGGGGAGCTGGCCCTTCCCGGCCCGGCCCCGGCCGGCGGCTTCCTGCAGTGGCTGCTGCCCTTCGATGCTGTCACGCCGGCGCACTGGCTGGCGCCCTACCAGGCCCGCCACATGCACCGGTTCGGCACCACGCGCCAGCAGGTGGCGGCCGTGTCGGTGGTGGCGCGGGAGCACGCCGCCCTCGACCCGCGGGCGGTGTTCTCCGACCCGATCACCATCGACGACGTGCTGGCCGCCCGCATGATCTCGTGGCCCATCGGCCTGCTCGACTGCGACGTCCCCGTCGACGGGGCGGTGGCGGTGATCGTGTCGCGAGCCGACCGGGCCGGTGACCTCCGCGACGGCGCCCCGGTCCGGGTGGCGGCGCTCGGCACCGGGGTGGGGTTCCCTCCCTCCTGGCACCAGTGGCCCGACCTCAGCACGATGGCGGCCCACGGCGCCGCCGCGTCGATGTGGGCCCGCACCGACCTCCGTCCGGCCGACGTCGACGTGGCCCTGCTCTACGACGGGTTCTCGTTCCTCTCGCTGTTCTGGCTCGAGGCGATGGGCTTCGTCGGGCACGGCGAGGCCGGTCCCTTCGTCGAGGGCGGCGATCGCATCCGGCTCGGTGGCGACCTGCCCCTCAACCCCCACGGCGGGCAGCTCTCGGGGGGTCGCCTCCACGGTTGGGGCTTCCTGGAGGAGGCGATCCACCAGGTGCGGGGCACGGCGACGGGGCGGCAGGTGGCCGGCGCCGAGGTGGCGGCGGTGTCCACCGGCGGCGGCCCCGTGGCCGGGTGCGCCCTCCTCACCCGCTGGTGACGGCGCGCCCGGCGCGGGCTCAGGTGGCGGTGCGGCCCGTGCGTCGGCGGACCGCGGCCTTGTGGACCGTGTCGACGGCCAGCACGGCCGGCACGGCGAGGAGGGCCACGCCGAACCCGGCCCACGAGGGCGGGCGGTGGCCGAGCAGGTCGGCGATCGGCCCGGCGGCGAGGAAGAGCACGAGCATGGCCCCCTCGGCCGCCACCGCCCAGCCGAGGAGCCGGTTGTCCCGCAGCGGCATGCGCCACCACGGCCGGACGCTGCTGCGGCAGGCGAAGGCGTTGGCGGCCTGCCCGAGCACCACGGCCGTGAACGCCGCGCCGGAGGCGGTGAGGAGCACGGCCCCGGTGGGTGCGTCGTCGCCGGGCCGCCACCCCGACGCCACGAACGACGTCACGAACGCCGCGATCTCGACCACGGCTTCCGTCGGGCCGAGCACGCCGAACGCCCGCGTGAACAGGGCGGCGTCGATCAGATGACGGCCGGCCGGTGGTCGGTCGAGGGCATGGCGGCCGGGCGGCTCGGCGCCGAGGGCGAGGGCGGGGAGGATGTCGGTCCCGATGTCGAGAGCGAGGACCTGCAACACCCCGATGGCGAGCGGGAACCGGCCGCCGGAGAGGGCCCAGACCACGAAGGGGGTGAGCTCGGCCACGTTGTCGGTGAGGTGGTAGGTGAGGAACCGGCGGATGTTGGCGAAGGTGGAGCGGCCCTGCTCGATGGCGGCGACGATGGTGGCGAAGTCGTCGTCGAGCAGCACGAGGTCGGCGGCTTCGCGCGCCACGTCGGTGCCGGATCGACCCATGGCCACGCCGATGGCCGCCTCCCGCAGGGCCGGGGCGTCGTTCACGCCGTCGCCGGTCATGGCCACGACGTGCCCGCGCTCGCGCAGGGCGCGGGCGATGCGGAGCTTGTCCTCGGGCGACACCCGGGCGACCACGGTGCCGTCGTGGTCGACGGCGGCGGCCAGCTCGTCGTCGTCGCTGGGGAGCTCCCGGCCCAGCAGCGCCCGGGTCGCCGGGCCGGCGAGGCCGACCTCCCGGGCGATGGCCAAGGCGGTCGCGGGGTGGTCGCCCGTGATCATGGCCACCCGCACCCCGGCGCGCCGGCAGGCGGCGATGGCGTCGTTGGCCCCGGGGCGGGGCGGGTCCTCGAGGCCCACCAGGCCGAGGAGCTCGAGCGCCCGCTCGGCGTCGTCGGCCGAGGCCGGAACCGACGGATGGGGCAGGCGTCGGCGAGCGATGCCGAGCACGCGGAGGCCCCGGTCGGCCATGGCGTGGAGGGCGTCGGCCGCTCCGTCCGGCACGGCGCACACCGGGAAGAGCGCGTCGGGCGCCCCCTTCACCAGCACCTCGGCATCGGTGGCGACCGACATGCGCCGTCGCCGGGCGTCGAAGGGGAACCGGGCCCGCTCGGGCGAGGCCGCGGTGTCGACGGCCTCGTCGAAGCCGGTCCGGAGGGCGAGGGCGTGCAGCGCGGCCTCCATGGGATCGCCGGTGGCGACCCACGCGCCGTCCACCTCGCGCGCCCGTCCGTTGGAGCACCGCACCGCAGCCCGAGCCAAACCGGCCAGCGCGGCGTCGAAGGCGTCGGTGCCCTGGTCGTCGCCCACGCCCGCAGGCTCGGCCTCGGCCGGGTGGAGGGAGATCGTCGCCGTGGGCCCGTAGCCGGTCCCGTCGATGGTCGCGCGGCCGCCCGGCAGCCACACCTCCACGACCGCCATCTCGTTGCGGGTGAGGGTGCCGGTCTTGTCGGTGCAGATGAAGGTGGTGGACCCGAGTGTCTCGACCGCCTCGAGGTGGCGCACGAGGGCGTTGCGGCCGGCCATGCGCTGGGCGCCAATGGCCAGCGAGAGGGTCACGGTGGGCAGCAGGCCCTCCGGCACCAGGGCGACGGTGACGCCGATGGCGAACACGAACCCGTCGCTGGCCGGCATGCCGATGAGGTAGGCGAGGCCGAAGAACCCTACGCCCACACCGACGGCGACGGCGGCGATGGTGCGCGACACGCGGGAGAGCTCCCGGCGCAGCGGGCTCGGTGCGGCGCGTTGGGCGCGGGTGAGGCGGGCGATGGCCGCCAGCTGGGTGCCGTCGCCGGTCGCCGTGACGGTGGCCCACCCCTCGCCCTCGGTCACGAAGCAGCCGGCGAAGGCGGCGTCGCCCGGGGCCGGCCGCTCGGGCACGCTCTCCCCGGTGAGGGTCGACGAGTCGACGGCCAGGGCGTGCACGTCGTCGACGTGCAGGTCGGCACAGATGCGGTCACCCTCTCGCAGCACGACGGCGTCGCCCACCACGAGGTCGTCGGCCGGGACCACCTGCTCGTGCCCGTCTCGGACGACGGTGACCATCCGGGGCAGCAGATCGCGGAGCCGCTCCGCCGCGTGCTCGGCCCGCTGCTCCTGGGCGAAGGCGAAGGCGGCGTTGAGGACGATGACCACGAAGATGGCGACGCCGAGCTGGGGCAGGCCGGCGAGGAAGGCCAGCCCCCCGGCGACCCAGAAGAGCACGGCGAAGAAGTGCACGAGCTCGGCGCCGAAGCGCCGCCACGCCGGGACCCGGGCCGGTGGGGGGAGGCGGTTGAGGCCGTCGGTGGCGAGCCGGGCCGCGGCGGCTGCGGCGGTGAGACCCGAGATCGCCGAACCCGTGCCTGTCACGGCCCGTACGGTACGGCGTTTCCGCCGCGCCCCCATCCCCGGGCCGGCTCGACGTTGCACGCAGGTTCCGCTAGGGTGAACGGGCGTTCAGTTTTCTGACGAGAGGACCGCCGATGCTCGATGACGACCCCCGCCTCGCAGTGGTGACCGGCGCCTCGGCCGGGGTCGGGCGGGCCATCAGCGTGGCCTTCGGCGCCCGGGGCTGGACGGTGGCCCTCGGGGCCCGGCGGCTCGACCGCCTCGAGGAGTCGGCGGCGGCCGTGCGCGACGCCGGCGGCACCCCCTGGGTCCACGCCCTCGACGTGACCGACCCCGAGTCGGTCGACGCCTTCTTCACCGACCTCGAGGCCACCTACGGCCGGCCGGCCGACGTGGTGGTCAACAACGCCGGGCTCGGCTACCTCGGGGCGGTGGCCGAGATCGGCACGGACCGCCTCCGGGCCATGGTCGACACGAACCTGCTCGGCGTGCTCCTCTGCACCCGCCGGGCGTCGGCGGCCATGCTGGAGCAGGGGGTGCCCGGTGACCTGGTGTTCATCACCTCCGACTCGATCCAGAAGGTGTACCCGCACATGCTCACCTACGGCGCCACCAAGGCGGCGGTCGAGCACCTGGCCGCCGGGCTCGACGTCGAGCTGGCCGGCACGGGGGTGCGGGTCTCGGTGGTGCGGCTGGGGCCGACCACGAGCGAGTTCAACACGGGCTGGAGCGACGACGACATGATCGGCTTCATGCAAGCCTGGGAGCGCCTCGGGATCCGCGACGACTTCAACTACATCCCGGCCGAGACGGCGGCCGCCGCCGTGGTCACCGCCGTCACCACGCCGAAGGGCACCAAGCTCAGCCTGCTCTCGGTCCGGCCCGAGACCACCATCGCCACCGACACCAAGGCCAAGTGGGCCAAGGCGGCCACGCAGGGCCGCGGCGCCGGCGCGGGGGAGGGCTGAGGTGCCGGCCCGGGCGGGCGGCAAGAGCGGCCCCAAGGCCGGCAGCGGGTCCGGCGGGCCCGGCGACGGGGAGAGCCTTCGCGATCAGCGCCGCCGGGAGAAGGACCGCGTCAGCCGCAACCACATCCTCGATGCGGCCGAGCGGGTCTTCGGCCGGAAGGGCTTCCACGAGGCCACGCTGAAGGAGGTGGCCGACCAGGCCGAGTTCAGCGTCGGCGCGCTGTACGCCTTCTTCGAGGGCAAGGACGACCTCTTCGCCCAGGTCCTCGACCGGCAGGGCGGTTCGCTGCTGGCGGCCATGCAGGCCGCCGTCGCCGGCGAGGCGAGCGCGGTCGGCCGCCTCCACGCCATCGCCGAGGCATCGGTGGCCTACTTCCGCGACCGTCCCGACTTCTACCGCATCTTCCAGCGGGAGCTGGGCGGGGCCACGTGGGCCATGCGGGCCAGCCTCAACGAGGCCGGCCACGCCCGCTACCGGGAGCTGATGGGGTTCGAGGAGCAGGTGTTCGCCGACGGCACCGCCTCCGGCGAGCTGCGGCCCGGCGACCCCGAGATCCAGGCCGCCCTCTACAGCGGGTTGGTCCAGGCCTACATCGCCCAGTGGGTCTTCGGCCTCGACGACGAGGGTCGGTCCAAGGTCGACGACCTCTTCCCGCTCGAGCGCCTGTTCGAGCTCATCGACCGGGCCTTCATGGCCTGACCCGCCGACCACCACCGCGAGGAGCACCATGACCGAGCAGCAGGACACCGCCGCCCCGACCGCCACCCGCCGCCGCTTCGAGGGCAAGGTCGCGGTGGTCACCGGGGCGGGGCGGGGCATCGGTGAGGGCTACGCCAAGGGCCTCGCCGCCGAGGGCGCGGCCGTGGTCGTGGCCGAGCTCGACGCCGGCAACGGGGAACGGGTGGCGGGGGAGATCGAGGCGGCGGGCGGGCGCGCCGTGTTCGTGTCCACCGACGTGTCGTCCGAGGAGTCGACGCTGGCCATGGCCGCCGCCGCGACCGACGCCTTCGGGGGCGTCGACCTCCTGGTCAACAACGCCGCCATCTACGGCGGCATGAAGATCGAGAGCATCCTCAAGGTCGATTGGGACTACTACCAGCGGTTCATGGCCGTGAACATGAACGGCGCCCTCCTCTGCGCCCGGGCCGTGGTGCCGTCGATGAAGCGGCGGGGCGGCGGCGCCATCGTGAACCAGTCGTCGACGGCGGCCTACCTCGGGTCGGGCTACTACGGGATGTCGAAGCTGGCCATCCACGGCCTCACCCACGCGCTGGCGGCGGAGCTCGGTGGGCGCAACATCCGGGTCAACGCCATCGCCCCCGGCCCGACCGACACCGAGGCCACGCGCGACACCGTCGGCGCCTTCATCGACCACATCCTCTCGTCCATGCCGATCAAGCGGATGGGCACGGTCGACGACATGGTGGCGGCCTGCCTGTTCCTGCTCTCCGACGAGGCCGGCTTCATCACCGGCCAGATCCTCGCCGTCGACGGTGGTCAGATCATCCGTCCCTGATCTCCCCGTCCCTGACGCTCCCGTCCCGGCCGGCCCGCCGGCACCGTTCCCCTCGAGGAGGACCCATGAGGTTCGGCGTCTTCGCCGCCATCGCCAGCCCGTTCGCGTCGCCCGCCACCATCGCCGCCCTCGGCCGGGCCTGCGACGACCACGGGGTGGACAGCATCTGGGTGCCCGAGCACGTGGTGCTCTTCGCCGACTACGAGTCGTCGTACCCGTACTCGCCCGATGGCAAGGTCCCGGCCCCGCCCGACGCCGGCATGTTCGAGCCGCTCACCACGCTGGCCTTCCTCGCCGCCCACACCACGCGGGTGCGGCTGGGCACGGGCATCTGCCTCCTTCCCCAGCGCAACCCCGTGTACACGGCCAAGGAGGTGGCCAACGTCGACTATCTCAGCGGCGGGCGGGTCGACTTCGGGGTCGGGGTCGGCTGGCTGGAGGAGGAGTTCCGGGTCGTCAACGTGCCCTTCGCCGAACGGGGCAAGCGCACCGACGAGTACATCGAGATCCTCCGCACCCTCTGGACCACCGATCCCTCCGAGTACCACGGTGCGCTCTACGACCTGCCGTCGTGCTCGCTGTTCCCCAAGCCGGTCCAGCCGGGCGGGGTCCCGATCCACATCGGGGGCGAGAGCGAGGCCGCCATGCGGCGCGCCGCCCGGATCGGCGACGGCTGGCACACGTTCAACCGGTTGCCCGACGATGTGCCCCCGCTGCTGGCCCGGCTCGACGAGCTCTGCGCCGAGCACGGCCGGAGCCGGTCCGACCTGCAGGTCACGGTGAGCCCGTACTTCAACGGGATCGACGAGGGCATGGTCGCCGGGTTCGTCGAGGCCGGCGTCGACGAGGTGACGGCCTTGGTGTTCGTCAGCTCGCCCGACGAGGCCGAACGGGCCGTCGCCGACCTCGTGCCCTGCATCGAGCGGGCCCACGCCGGCTGATCCCCCGGCGGCGCCGGTTCAGGACGAGGTCGGGGCTGGGGATCCTTCGGCCGCCGCGGCCAGGCGCTCGAGGGTGGCGGTCATCGTGGCCCGGTTGTGGGCGGCGCGGTCGCGCACCCCGCTGATGCCGATGCCGCCGAGGCGGGCGAGGATCCCGCGATCGTCGGTCCAACGCTCGGTGACGAGGGTCGAGCCGTCGTCGGCCGGAGCGAACTCGTAGCGCCAGGTGGCGACCGCGAACCCGGTGAAGGTCACGGCGAACTCGAAGCAGCGTGGGCGGTCGGCCTCGGTGACGGTGCAGGTGGTGGACCAGCGGTGCCAGCCCCGGCGGTTCCGGCCCCGGAAGCGGGCGCCGACGGCGGGCCCGGTGGCGCCGCCCGTCCAGGTGGCCCCGGCGCTCTCCGGCGACCACTCGTCCATGCGGGTGACGTCGGCGATCCGGTCCCAGAGCGCCTCGGGCGACGCCGCGATCGTGCGGTCGACGCTGACGGTGGGGCGGTCGTCCGCCGGTGCAGCAGCCATGGGTCGAGTGTAGGGATCCGGGTGTCCGGCGAGGAGATGGCGGCGCTGCCGCGGCGCTAGCCTCCCGACCCATGCAGAGCTTCCGAGCGGTCCCGTGGTCGAGCGCCCTCATCACCGGCGCCAGTGCCGGCATCGGGGAGGCGCTGGCCGAGCAGCTGGCCTCGCGGGGGGTCGGGCGGCTGGTGCTCGTCGCCCGCCGGGGCGACCGCCTGCGGGCGCTGGGCGAGGAGCTGCTCCGGCGCCACGGCACCGAGGTCGAGGTGCTCGAGGCCGACCTGTGCGACCCGGCGGCCCGGGCCCGGGTGGAGCAGCGGCTGGCCGAGGAGGCGCCCGACCGGGCGATCGAGCTCCTGGTCAACAACGCCGGCTTCGGCACGGCGGGCGACTTCGTGGAGCTCCCGGTCGACGGCGAGCAGCGGGAGATCGATCTCAACATCACCGCCGTGGTCCGCCTCACGCGGGCGGTGCTGCCGGGGATGGTGGCACGGGGTCGGGGCGCGGTGATGAACGTGTCGTCGATGGCCACCTACCAACCGACGCCCCGCATGGCCACCTACGGGGGCACGAAGGCCTTCGTCACCCTCTTCTCGGAGGCCCTGTTCGAGGAGCTCCGGGGCACGGGCGTGACCGTCACCTGCGTGCTCCCCGGCTATGTGCGCACCGAGTTCCAGAGCCATCTCGGCACCAGCGAGTACGAGCAGGCGCCGAGCTTCGTGTGGATGCGCCCGCCCGACGTGGCCCGCATGGCCGTCACGGCCACGGCCAAGGGGCGGGCCCTGTGCATCCCCGGCTCCATGTACCAGGTGGCGGCGGCGCTGATCTCGCCCCTGCCCCGCAGCGCCCGGCGCATCCTCATCGGCAAGCTGTCGGGTCTGCCGGCCAAGCTGGCGGCGCTGGAGACGGCCGCGGCGGCGGGGGACCCGACGCCGGCCGGCCTAGTCGAAGCCGATGGCGTGCAGGGCCGCGAGCTTGTCGCGCACGTGGCGGGAGTTGATGAGACGGACGGTGCCCGACCGTGAGCGCATGACCAGCGACTGGGTGGTGGCGCCCCACGACGTGTAGTGCACGCCCTTCAGCAGCTCGCCGTCGGTGATCCCGGTGGCGGCGAAGAAGCAGTTGTCGCCGGCCACGAGGTCGTCGGTGCCGAGCACCCGGTCGAGGTCGTAGCCGGCGGCGATCGCCGCGGCCCGCTCGTCCTCGTTGCGGGGCCACAGCTTGCCCTGGAGCTCGCCGCCCATGCACTTGAGCGCGGCGGCGGCGATGACGCCCTCGGGCGTGCCTCCGATGCCGAAGAGGATGTCGGCCCCCGATTCGGGCCACGCCGTGCTGATGGCGCCGGCCACGTCGCCGTCGGGGATGAGCCGGATGCGGGCCCCGGCCTCGCGTACCTCGGCGATGATGTCGTCGTGGCGGTCGCGCTCGAGGATGACGGCCGTGACATCGCGCACGTCCTCGCCCTTGGCCTTGGCCACGGCGTGGAGGTTCTCGGTGACCGACGCGTTGATGTCGATCACACCGACGCACTCGGGACCGACGGCCAGCTTCTCCATGTAGACGCACGGCCCGGGGTTGAACATCGTGCCCTGCTCCGAGAGCGCGATCACCGACAGGGCGTTGCCCCGGCCCTTGGCCGTGAGCGTGGTGCCGTCGATCGGGTCGACGGCGATGTCGACCGACGGCGGCGTGCCGTCGCCGATGCGCTCACCGTTGTAGAGCATCGGCGCCTCGTCCTTCTCGCCCTCGCCGATGACGACCACGCCATCCATGGCGACGGTGCCGAGCACCTCGCGCATGGCGTCGACGGCGGCGCCGTCGGCCCCCTCCTTGTCGCCCCGTCCCATCCAGCGCGACGCCGCGAGGGCGGCCGCCTCGGTGACGCGGATCAGGTCGAGGGCCAGGTTGCGGTCGGGCTTCGATGGATACGACATGGCCGACGATCCTAGTGGTTGCCCACCCCCTTCTTCGGACCGGACCAAATCCTTGGGTGCGTAAGGGTGCGCTATGCGCGCCCTTACGCACCCAAGGACCTGAAGGGCGGGGGAGCGACCCGGCGGGCCGGGATCTGCGAGAATCGGGGGATGGCCGCACGGGGATCCCACGAGGACTGGCAGGCCGCCTTCGACGGCGCGCCGGTCCGAGACGCCGATTTCGACACGATGTCGGGGGTGCCCCTGGCCCCCCTCTACGGCCCACCGGGCGGGGCCGAGCCGCCCGACGGCATCGGGTGGCCGGGCCAGTACCCCTACACCAGGGGGCCCTACGCCTCGATGTACCGGTCGAAGTTGTGGACGATGCGGATGTTCGCCGGGTTCGGCACCGCCCTCGACACCAACCAGCGGTTCCGTGAGCTGCTGGCCGCGGGAGGCACCGGCCTGTCGACCGCCTTCGACCTCCCCACCCTCATGGGCCGCGACTCCGACGACGTGCTCTGCGAGGGCGAGGTGGGCAAGTGCGGTGTCGCCGTCGACACCCTGGCCGACATGGAGGACCTGTTCGCCGGCATCGATCTCGGTGCCGTCACCACCTCGATGACCATCAACGCCCCGGCGGCGGTGATCTTCGCCATGTACATCGCCACGGCCGAGAAGGGCGGCGTCGCCCGGGCCCGGCTCGGCGGCACCCTCCAGAACGACATCCTGAAGGAGTACCAGGCCCAGAAGGAGTTCGTGTTCCCGCCCCGCCCGTCGATGCGGCTCGTGCGCGACACGATCACCTACTGCGCAGCCGAGATGCCCCGGTGGAACACCATCTCGATCTCCGGCTACCACATCCGCGAAGCCGGCTCCACGGCCGCGCAGGAGCTGGCCTTCACCCTCGGCAACGGCTTCGCCTACGTCGAGCTGGCGCGGGCCGCCGGGCTGCCCGTCGACGCCTTCGCCCCCCGCCTGTCGTTCTTCTTCAACGCCCACATCGACTTCTTCGAGGAGATCGCCAAGTACCGCGCCGCCCGGCGCATCTGGGCCCGGTGGCTGCAGGACCGCTACGGGGCCACCGATCCGCGCTCGATGGCGTTGCGGTTCCACACCCAGACGGCCGGCGTGTCGCTCACGGCCCAACAGCCCGAGATCAACATCGCCCGCACGGCGATCGAGGCCCTTGCCGGCGTGCTCGGGGGCACCCAGAGCCTCCACACCAACTCGATGGACGAGGCCCTCGCCCTCCCCACCGAGAAGGCGGCGCGCATCGCCCTGCGCACCCAGCAGGTGATCGCCCACGAGACCGGCGTGGCCAACGTCGCCGACCCGCTCGGCGGGTCGTGGTTCGTCGAGGCGCTCACCGACGAGATGGAGCGCCAGGCCGAGGAGATCTTCGCCCACGTGCTCGACCTCGGTGAGGGTTCGATGCTCGAGGGCGCGTACCGGGGCATCGAGGAGGGCTGGTTCCAGGGCAAGATCAGCGAGTCGTCCTACGAGTTCGAGCGCAAGGTGCAGTCGGGCCGCCGGATCGTGGTCGGGGTCAACGACTTCACCGAGGGCAACGACGAGGACCAGCTCGACCTCCTGAAGATCACCGCCGAGCAGGAGCAGCTGCAGATCAAGCGCCTCCAAGCCGTGAAGGCCGACCGCGACACCGACGCCGTGGCCCGGGCCCTCGCCGACGTGCGGGCGGTCGCCGCCGACCCCGAGGCCAACCTCATGCCGACGCTCGTCGCCGCCGTGGGCACCTACGCCACCGAAGGCGAGATCATGGCCACGCTGGCCGACGTCTTCGGCACCTACATCGAGACGCCGGTCATCTGACCCGGCCGGCCCGCCCCGGCTCGGCCACGAACAGGGCCGGCACGAGGAACTGGCGCAGGTACCGCGCCTCCTCCTTCGGGGTGCGAGCGGTGGGCCCGTCGACCGACAGGAGCGACAGGATCACCCGCACGATCCACTCCACCGCTCCGTCGCGGGGGAGCCCCGGGCGCAACGGCACCGAGCCGGCCGGTCCGGCCGCGGCGTCGAGGAGCCGGTCGACGAAGGCGGCGGTGATGGCGTAGATCACGTCGGACCCGCCGGCCACCGCGGCGGTGACCCCGACGGCCTCGGGGCGGAACCACGCCGCCAGGGTGGGTCGGGACCGCACCTCGGCCACGGCGAAGGTGATGCCCTCCACCAGCGCGACGGCCGGGTCGTCCCAGCGGGCGACGTGGGCGCTCACCTCCCGGGCCAGGCGGCGGGCCTCCCGCTCGACGAAGGCGGTGCGCAGGGCCTCCTTGGTGGGGAAGTAGCGGTACACCGTGCCCCGGGAGCAGCCGGCCAGCCGGGCCACGTCGTCCATCCCCGCCCCGGCGACCCCGACCTCCTCGAAGGCGGCGCCGGCGGCGTCGAGGAGCCGGTCGACGGCCGCGGCGGCGTCGTCCTCCCGTCCCCAGGCCACGGTCAGGCCCCGGTGGGGGAGAAGGGCAGCGACTCGTGACGCCGTACGAAGGCGCCCGGGGCGTAGACCGACGCCGACTCGTCGACGGTGAAGCCCGGCATCCGGGCCAGCAGCTCCTCGAGGGCGACCCGGGCCTGGAGGCGGGCGGCGGCCGCGCCGAGGCAGAAGTGCGGGCCCGAGCTGAAGGTCATGATGCGGCGGATCTGGCGGGCGACGTCGAGGGTGTCGGCGGTGGGGCCGAACTCACGGGGGTCGCGGTTGGCGGCGCCGTAGAGCAGGTGGATCCGGGACCCGGCCGGCACGGTCTCGCCGTGGAGGGTGACGTCACGGGTGGTGGTGCGGCACAGCCCCTGCACCGGCGAGGTGAGCCGGAGCAGCTCCTCGACCGCGTTCGGGATGGCGGCGGGGTCGTCGATCAGCCGTTGGCGCTGGTCGAGGTGCTCGGTGAGGAGGACGGCGGCGCCGCCCAGCAGCCCGGTGGTGGTGTCGTTGCCGCCGGCCACCATCACGAAGCAGAAGCCGAGCACCTCCTCCACGGTCAGCTCGCTGCCGTCGATGTCGGCGGCCAGCAGGTCGGTGATCATGTCGTCGGCCGGCTCCCGCCGCCGCCGCTCGATCAGCTCGGTGAAGTAGCCGTAGAGCTCGGTGACGGCGCCGAGGGCCCGGCCCAGCATCTCGCCCTCGGCGTTGGCGGCGACGATGGCGTTGGTCCACTGGTCGAAGCGGTGGCGGTCCTCGGCGGGCACGCCGAGGTAGCTGGCCACCACGAACGTGGGGAGCGGGCCGACCAGCCCCTCGACCAGGTCGGTCGACTCGCCGGCGGCCAGCCGGTCGAGGCGCTCGCCGACGAAGGCCCGGACCGGGCCCTCGATCTCGGCCACCCGCCGGGGGGTGAAGCCCCGGCTCACCAGGCGCCGGAAGGCGGTGTGGTCCGGCGGGTCCATCATCACGATGGTGGGGGCGAGGCCCAGCTTCTCGATCTCGCCCGGCTCGAACGTGAGCCCCTGGGCGGAGGAGAACGTGGCGGTGTCGCGGGCGGCGGCGAAGACGTCCTCGAAACGGGACAGCACCCAGAACCGTGGGTGCTCCACCCGGTACAGCGGCGCCTCCTCCCGCAGCCGTTCGTAGAGCGCGAACGGGGACCGTTGGGTGGCGGGATCGGTGGGGTCGTACACGAACGGGGCATCGACGGGTGGGGCGACGGGCATGGGGTCCTCCGAGCTGCTGAACAAACTATAGGAAATGTTCAACAGTGTGTCCAGGGGTCGGGGTCCGGACGGGGCGCGTGCAAGGATGCGGGCGTGAGCGATGACTCGGCGACGATGTGGTGCCCGAGGTGCGGGAGCGAGTACGTCCCCGGCATCGAGGTCTGTCCCGACTGCGACGTCGATCTCGTCACCGAGCGTCCCGCCGGTGCCTCCCCCGACGCCGCGGCCACCGGGGAGGCCGAGTACGACCTGGCCGAATGGGCCGACACGAGCCGGCGGGCGGCCCAACAGCTGCTCACCGCCGAAGGCGTCCCGTATGCGTGGCAGGGCACCACCCTCGTGGTGCCGGGGCCGCTGGCGCCCCGGGTCGACGGGTTGCTGGGCCAGATCGAGGCCATGGCCGTCCCCGAGCTCGATCCCGACGCCGAGCTGGTGGCCTACGACCTCGACGAGTGGGGCGCCGAGCAGGTGGACGAGCTGCTCGCCATCATCGAGCTCGAGGGCATCGCCTACACCTTCGACGACGAGGGCGAGCTCGTCGTCGACGCCACCAACGAGTCCCGGGTCGACGCCATCATCGAGGGGATGCACCTCGCCGGCGACGAGGGCGAAGCCGGCACCGACATCGACGCCGCCGCCCTCCTCTCGGACCTGTTCATCGCCGCCGACCGGCTCATGCGCGACGCCCGCGACCACGATGGCGTCCTCGGGCTGGTCGACGCGGCCGAGGCGGCCGACGGCGCCTCGCTGCCGTACGGGTTCGAGCGGGTCGTGTGGCACAACCTGCTGTCGCGGGTCCACGCCGTCACCGCGCTGCTCGAGGACGACGACAGCGCCGACGCCGACATCCGCGACGCCGCCCGGTCGCTGCGCGACCTCCTGCGGACCTACGTCTGAACCCGGCCCGGTAGCCTCACGGCGTGATCCTGGCCGAGCTCGAGGTCTTCCACTCCCGGCCGATCGCGCCGACCCGGCGGGTCGCCCTCGGCCGCCAGGTGCTCCCGACGGAACCGCGGCCCGGGTTCGGCGGGATCCTCCTCGGCGGCGTCGTGGCCCGCAACATCGGCGGCCTCGCCGGCGACGACGAGGTCGAGGACCTCCACCGCCTCATGGGCCAGCTCGAGAAGGGGCAGCGCATCGCCCAGCCCCGCCTGCGCTACCGGTTCCAGGTCGACCGGGTCGGGCTCCAGCGCAGCACCCACCGGCTCCACGCCGAGGGCGAGACGCTGTGGTTCGAGTTCGACGACGGCAACGGCGAACCGTGCCAGCAGCTCCTCGGCGCGGTGTACGCCGCCGGCGCGCTGCCGTCCCCGCACCGGGGGGCGGTGATGGGTGCCCTGCGCCGCGCCGCCGGCTGGACGGGGGCCGTCGGCCCCGAGCTGATCGCCACCCTGTCCGGCTTCGGGCGGGCCGGCGCCGGCCAGTCGCTCTCCCACCTCGCCCTCGCCGACCCGGTCGCCTGGGCGCTGCAGGTGATGGGGTTCGACGAGGCGCCCGACCGGACCACCATCCAGCGCCGCTTCCGAGAGGCCCTCCGTTCCGCCCACCCCGACCACGGTGGGGCCTCGGAGCAGGCGGCCCGGCGCATCGCTGAGCTCACCCAGGCCCGGCGCATCCTGCTCGGCGCCTGAGGAGGCCCAGGCCGGCCCGTCAGTTGAAGTAGTCGTTGATGATGACGGGCGTGCCGAGGGGGAGGAACGACGCCAGGTAGGTGATGTTCTGGTTGAGCATCCGGATGCAGCCGTGGCTCACCTGGGTGCCGATGGCCGACGGCTGGTTGGTGCCGTGCATGCCGATCTGGCCTGGCCCGCCGCCGAAGGAGTAGTAGACGTCGGAGAACCCCGAGAGCCCGAAGGCGTAGGGCCCGTAGGGGCCGCCGGGGCTGGGCGGCCGGACGAGCTCGGTGGTGTAGAACACGCCGACGGGCGTGGGCGTGGACGAGCGGGCCGTGCCGATCTTGGCGTCGAGCTTGACGTTGGTGCCCTCGTAGACGCGGATGACGAACTCCCGGAGGTAGATCTCCACCCGGTAGGGGTTCACCTGGAGATCGACGGCGTCGCGGCGGATGAAGGCCGTCCGGCCGTTGGGCCGGGCCGGGACATAGACCTCGAGCCACTCGCCCAGGTCATGCTTGACGAGGAAGACGAGCGGCACCTTGGCGTTGGGGTTGTTGCCGATCTGCCGGGGGTTCGGGAAGGTGATGGCCCCGGGGGGGCCGCCGGGGCAGCAGGAGAGCGACACCGTGCCCTGCTGCTTGGGCCAGGCCGACAGCGAGCTGGTGGCGGTGTAGGTGACGTGGGGCCGGGGAGGGAGGGGACGCCCCGGCGCGGCCGGCGCCACGCTGGAGGTGGGCGCCGGGGGGTCGGGCTCGTCGATCGAGGTGGTGGTCTCCGGCACCGTGGTGCCGGGCTCGGTGGCCGGCGGGGCCGTCGTGGTGGTCGACGTGGAGGTGCTCACCGTGCCGGCGAGGCCGAGGTCCGCTGCCGTCCCCCCGGCCACCACGTTGGCCGGCGTCGAGGCGGTGGCGGCGCGGATCCCAAGCCCGGTGATCACGGCCAGCAGGGCCGAGGCCACCACCATCGCGACCGCGGCCATCCACGTGCGGTCGGGCGCTGGGCCGGTGGTGGCTTCGAGATCAGGTGTCACAGGTCCCCCGCATCCCCGAGCCGCCGTGCCCGGAGGGCAGGGCCAGGATACCGGTGGGTTCAGCCGGCGTGGGCGTCGGCCGCCTTGCGCAGCTCGATCACGGCGTCGGCGAACCCGTCGGCGATCTGCCAGGCCTCGGGCACGGTGTCCCGGCAGGCGATCACGCCGAAGTCCACGTTGCCCATGTTCGACAGCACGGTGATGTTGATCCCCGAGCCCTCGATGAGCGGGCCGAAGGGGTACACGCCCTTGACCTCGGCGCCGGCGATGTAGAGGGGGATGGGCGGGCCGGGCACGTTGGAGATCACGACGTTCTGCACCGGGGGGAGGGCCCCGGCGACGAGCGGCTGGGCGTAGAGGCGCAGGGCGAGGTTGTAGAGCCCGGGCGGGGTCATCTGGGCCATGTCCTGGATCATGTCGACGCCCATGGCGTTGTGGACGGCCTTGGCGTCCTTGGTCTCCTCGTGGATGTACCGCAGCTGCTCGACCGGATCGTCGACGGTGATCGGGAGCCGGACGAACATGTTCGACACCTGGTTGATGCCGTCGCTGCCCCCCTGCCCGTGGACCGACACCGGCACGGCGGCGATCAGCGGCTTGTCGGGGAGGTCGTCGTGGTTGAGCAGGTAGCGGCGCAGCGCCATCGTGGAGGCGGCGAGCACCACGTCGTTGACCGTCGTGCCGAAGGCGTTCTTGATCGCCTTGAGGTCGTCGAGGCTGGCCTGGCCGAAGGCGACGGTCCGGTTGGCCGTGATGGGCGCGTTGAGCAGGGTGCGAGGACCGGTGAAGGGCAGGGCCACGTTGAGCTTGCGGTCGGTGCCGATGCCGAGCACCCCGCGGCCCATCTCGAACAGGCTGCGGCCGGTGCGACCCACGGCCTTCACCACCCGGAACGGGTCCTGGGCCCGCGACACGACCGCGTTGGCGGCCACCGACAGCTCGCTCGGCACGTCGTCGGGTTCCCACTCCTCGCTCGGCGGCTCGGGGTCGGGCGCCTCACGCTCGAGGTCGAGGAGGTGGGCCATCATGTCGGCCCCCGTGATGCCGTCGATGCAGGCGTGGTGGAGCTTCGACACCAGGGCCACGCCGCCGTCGTCGAGCCCTTCCACCACGGTCATGTGCCAGAGCGGTCGGTTGCGGTCGAGCGGGACCGACGCCACCTGGCCGACGATCTCGGCCAGCTCCTTCCGGCTCCCCGGCTTGGGCGCCGCGACCCGGGTGATGTGCTGGTCGAGCACGAAGTCGGGATCCTCGATCCACACCGGGTGGTCGATCCCGAGCGGCACCATCACCAGGCGGCGCCGTAGCATCGGCATGAGGTGGATGCGCGTCTCGATCAGGTGGCGCAGGTGGTCGATAGAGAAGGGCTCCTTCATCCCCGAGGGATCGAGGATCAGGGCGCCGACCACGTGCATGTGATGCGTCGGCGTCTCCATGTACAGGAACGACGCGTCCATCCCGGCCAGTCGGTACATGCCACCGTCTCCTTGGCTCCGGCCGCGGCGGTGCGTGCCGGTCCCCACCATTGTGGAGGACGGTACCGAGGCGTGCCGAATCTCCCCCGCCCGGCCCACCGGTCCCACGGATCGCCGGTGCCCTTCCTTGGATCCCCCGGATCGCCGGTGCAGTTGCGCGGCCCCACGCCCGGGAACTGCACCGGCGATCATCGCCGGGCGCGGCAACTGCACCGGCGACGGGCGTCAGTCGGCCAGGCAGGCCACGGCCCGGGAGCACAGGGCGATGCCGCGCCGGGCCTCGCGGATCACGTGCTGGTCGATGCCGTTGGTGGTGTAGCCGAAGGACAGGCCCGAATCGGGGTCGACCCACGCCTTCTGGCCGCCGGCGCCGTCGTGACCGAAGCTGCGGGGGCCCTGGCCGTACCCGAAGCCCCGCAGCAGCGCATCGGGCTGTCCGCCGGCGACCATGAGGCCGAGCGACCGGTGCACCGGGTTGCCGCGGACCGGGTCGGGCAGGTCGCAGCGCACCTCCGTGGCCCAGGCCAGCCGCTCGGCCGGGAAGATCCCGGCCGGATCGTGGAGCAGCCCCTGGTAGTAGAGGGCGAGGTCGGCGGCGGTGCCGATGCCGCCCCCGCCCGGGAAGCCGATGGCCCGGACCGCCGGCTCGTTGAACTCGAGCATGGCGTCCGAGGTGACGCCGCCGAGGAAGTCCGACAGGTCGATCGGGAAACCGATCACCGCCTCCATCTCCTCCGGCGTGGGGATCTCGCCCCGAGGTTCGAGGTCGTTGATGTCGCCCTGGGCCTCCGGGGGGACACCGAGCCGCAACCGGGTGAGGCCGAGCGGGTCGAGCACCCGGGTGTGGATGTAGTCGCGGTAGTCGAGCCCGCTCACCCGCTCGATCAGCTCGGCCAGGACCCAGTGGCCGGCCAGCGGGTGGTACTCGAACCGTGTGCCCGGCTCCCAGTTGCACCGCCAGCGGGAGAACTGCTCGAGCCGTCCCTCCCGGGTGGCGGCCGTGGCTGCGCTCATGGGGGCCCACGGGAACCCCCCCATGTGGAGCAGCAGCATCTCGACGGTGATGACGTCCTTGCCGTTGGTGCCGAACTCGGGCACGAGCTCGGCCACCCGCTGGTCGAGCCGCAGGTCGCCGGCGCCCAGCAGCTGGTAGATGGCACCGGCGACGATGCCCTTGGTGCACGAGAAGATCGTGTAGCGGCTCCCCGGTGCGGCGTCGCCGAGGGTCACGAAGAGCCCGAGCTTCCCCTCGCGCGCCACGGCCAGCTGACAGGACGGGAGGACCCCCTCGTCGATCTCGCGCCGCGCCCGGTCGACCAGTTCCTCCAGCTTCGTCGGGTCGAGTCCGATCGATGTCGGATCGACCACGTCGTACACGCTCATCCGCTGCCCCCTTCGGCCGCCCAGCGCGACCGGTGGCCCGACCTTACCGAACGCGCAAGAATCGGCCCATGGAACGGCTGACGGGGCTGGACGCCGGCTTCCTCTACATGGAGACCCCGGCGCTCCACATGCACACGCTCAAGATCGCCGTGCTCGACCCCGCGCCCGGCGTCGACGAGCTGCCCATCGAGTGGGTGCGGGAGCAGATCGGCCAACGCCTGCACCTCCTTCCCCCCTTCACCCGCCGCCTGGTGGAGCTGCCGGGGCGCTTCCACCACCCGGTGTGGATCGAGGACCCCGACTTCGACATCCGCGACCATGTGCGGTCCCAGACCGTTCCCTCGCCGGGCACCCAGCGGGAGATGGACGAGGTGATCGCCGAGATCGCCTCGCGCCCCCTGGACCGGCGCCGCCCGTTGTGGGAGATGTACCTCCTCGAAGGCCTCGAGGACGGCCGCATCGCCGTGCTCGTGAAGATCCACCACGCCGCCGCCGACGGGGTGGCGGCCTCGGCCCTGCTGGCCAACGTGATGACCACGATCGCCGAGGCGTCCACCTCGGTGGCGCCGCCGGCCGCCCCGCGGCGCACCGAGCCGGTCCCGACCACCCGCCAGCTCCTGCTCGACGCCTTCTTCGACCACGTGCGCCAGTTCTTCCGCCTGCCGGCCCTGCTGCTGCGCACCGTCCGCAACCTCGTCGCCCTCATCCGCCGCCGACGGGCCAGCGACGTGCGCCTTCCCCGGCCCATGCTCGACACCCCCCGCACATCGTTCAACGGCGCGCTCACCCCGCGGCGGTCCTTCGCCACCACCTCCCTCCGCCTCGACGCAGTGAAGCGGGTGAAGGAGGCGTTCGGCGTCACGGTCAACGACGTGGTGCTGGCCGTGGCCGGCGGTGCGCTGCGGGCCTACCTTGAGGAGCGGGGCGAGCTGCCGTCGCGCTCGCTCGTCGCCGGCGTCCCGGTGTCCTCCGACCAGCCCGGCGACGTGGCCCGGCTCGGCGGCAACAAGGTGTCGAACCTCTTCACCACCCTGGCCACCGACCGTGAGGATCCGCGCCAGCGGCTGGCGGCGATCCACGAGGTGACGGCCGAGGCCAAGGTGCAGCAGAACCTGCTCGGGGTCGAGCTCATGCAGGACTGGGTCCAGTACACGCCGCCGGGGCCCTACGCCTTCGCCGTGCGCCAGTTCTCCGATCGAGGGCTGGCCGACCAGATCCCACCAGCCATCAACGTCGTCGTGTCGAACGTGCCGGGCCCGCGCCAGCCGCTGTTCGTGGGCGGGGCCCAGCTCCGGCACATCTACTCGGTGGGCCCCATCCTGGAGGGGATCGGGTTGAACCTCACGTTCTGGAGCTACGTCGACAGCCTCGACGTCGGCGTGATCGCCTGCCGGGACGCCGTGCCCGACCCCCACCGCATCACCGACCTGCTGCGGGCCGCCCTCGACGAGCTGCTGGCCCTGGCCGACGCCGCCCAGGCCGCCGCCGAGACCGAGGCCGGGGCGGGCTGACCGGCGCTGCTACCGTCGCCCGGATGCGTCGCGCCCGCCGGCTCCGGCCGACACCCACCGCCGCCCTGTCGGCCCTGGCCGTCCTCCTCTCGTCGTTGGCGATGGCCGTGGGCGTCCCCGGGCCGGCCCGGGCCCTTCCCGGCACCGTCCACCTGAACCAGATGCAGGTGATCGGGAGCCACAACAGCTTCCACGTCGAGCCGCCGGCCGACCTGCTGGCCACGCTGATCGGCTTCGATCCCACCGCCATCCAGCTCGCCTACAGCCATCCGCCCCTCGACGAGCAGTTCTCCTACGAGGGGGTCCGCCAGATCGAGCTCGACGTCTACGCCGACCCGGCCGGCACCCTCTGGCGCCCGATCGGCACGGCGGGCTGGAAGGTCATGCACATCGAGGGGATCGACGAGCGCTCCACCTGCGAGGTCTTCGTGCAGTGCCTGCAGGTGGTCAAGGCGTGGAGCGACACCCACCTCCCGCACATGCCGATCGCGGTGCTGGTGGAGATCCACGACACCTGCGACGTGTGCGGGCCCCCGGACCCGCTCCCGGTCGGCCCGGCCGAGTTCGACACGCTCGACGCCGAGATCCGTTCGGTGTTCCCGCCGGACCGGCTCCTCACCCCCGACGACGTCCGGGGCGCCCACCCCACCTTGGAGGCCGCCATCCTCACCGACGGCTGGCCGCTGATCGACGCCGTGCGGGGCCGCACGATGTTCCTCCTCGACAACAAGCGTGACGACTACCGGACGGGGCACCCGTCGCTCGAGGGTCGCGTGGCCTTCACCCCGTCCACGCCGGGCCAGCCCGACGCCGCCTTCATCAAGCAGAACGACCCCACCGGCGCCAACACGGCCCAGATCCAGGCGTGGGTCGCCGCCGGCTACGTGGTCCGCACCCGGGCCGACGAGCCCCACACCCAGGCCGCGGCCAACGACACGTCGATGCGGGACGCCGCCCTGGCCAGCGGGGCCCAGTGGGTCAGCACCGACTACCCGCTGGCCAGCTACAGCGCCCGGTGGGGGACCACCTACGAGGCGTCGATCCCCGGCGGCCGGCCGGCCCGGTGCAACCCGGTGAACGCGCCCCCCGAGTGCGCCGCCACCGACATCGAGAACCTCCCGATCGAGGTGCGCCCGGCGACCACGACGACCACCACCCGACCGCCGGTTCCCGTCGTCACCCCGTCCTTCACCGGATGACCCCGCCGGCCGCCACGGGGACCCGGCCCCCGCCGGCCGGGCGGCCCTCGGGTCTTGGCCCGCGCCCGCGCCCACGCCCTAGCGTTGGCGGTGCCGTGGCCCTCCGACGTGACCGTGAACCGAGCACCCTCGCCTGGGTGGCGGCCAAGTGCCTCCTCGGCGCCGCGATCCTCTGCTGTGCGCTGTCCGCCGTCCTCGCCTTCTCCAGCCTGCGGAACCCGGGCGTGCAGGACTGCGGCAACGCGTTCAGCTACGTCGTGTTCGGCAAGCGCGACATCGACGTCGACGCCTCCCGCCTCGACCAGGGCGAGGCGCTGCGCCTGGCCCAGCAGCCCACCTGCCGCGAGCGGGCGGTACCCCGGATGCAGCAGTCCCTGATCGCCTTCGGGGCGTTCGTCGCCCTCGGGATCGGGGGTGCGCTGGTGGGCCTGATCGACGACCGCATCGCCTACGCCCAGGCGCCCCGGTTCGAGACCCTGCTCGCCGCCCGGCCGGTCGATGCCCCCGGGCTGCTCCGACCTCCACCACAGCTCAAACGGGAGGACATCGGCCGGTCCCTCCCCCCCATCGAGGTGTGGGACGTGGGCTGGCTGGCCTTCTTCGGCGCCGGCGGGCTCGTGGCCCTGGTGTGGTACGCCGTCCCCGATTCGGTGCGGCTCGTGCTCGGCCAGGTCGACTGGAAGGGCATCGTCGGCGCCGCCGCCCTCGTGCTCGCCTCGTTCCTGGTCGCCGCCATCCAGCTGATCGGGTCGTCCCGGCGGCGGGTGCCACCGGTCGAGGCGGTGGAGGTGAGCGTGGCCTCGTCGTTCATCGGACCGATGCAGCCCTCGCTCGGACCCCTCGGCCTCGACGCCCACTACCTCACCCGGCTCGGCCGCAACCGCGTGCACGCCCTCGCCGACGTCCGTTCCCGCCAGCTCCTCGGTCTGGTGGCGTGGGGACTGGCCGTGGCCGTGGCCGTCACCCAGGCCGGGTTGGGTGGGCTCGACGCGCCGAGCATGCCGGCATGGTGGTACGTGCCGCTCGGGTGGTGCGGGCTGCTCGTGGCGGTCGGCATCTACCGGGCCCCGGACCGCTACGCCCGGTTGGTGGCCCGCCCGGGTTGGCGGGCCGTCCGCGACCTGCGGGGGTTGGCCACCGACCCGCTCCGGCTCGGGGTGAGCGTCGTCGGGGCGTTGGCGATGCCGCTGGTGGAGATCGCCACCTTCGCCGTGGTCGCGGTGGCGGTGCACGACGGCGTCGAGTTCGGACGGCTCGCCGCGGTGTGGGTCGGCGTCCGCACCCTCACGGTGGTGAGCCCGGTGAACCGAGGGGTGGGGTTCATCGAGCCGCTGGCCGTCCTCGGGCTCGTGGCCGTCGGGGTCCCGCTCCCGTACGCCGTGGTCACGGTGCTGCTGCACCGGATCCTGGTGCTGTGGCTGCCGCTCGTCCCCGGCGCCCGCGCCTACCGCCGTCTGCGCACGGCCAAGCGTCTCTGACCGCAGGGACCGAGGTCCTGTGGGTGCGCAATGCATCGCGGAGCGATGCATTGCGCACCCACAGAGTCGTCCCGGGTGGGGAGTCGGCCGTCAGTCGGAGATGCGGTGCTTGCGGCTGGCGGTGGGGGCGGTGGGCACGAAGACGGGCTGACCCTCGCCGGCCGGCGGGGGCGGGGCCCACACCGCGTGCTCGTCGCTCTCGCCCTCGGCGTAGAACTGGCTGTACCACTTCCGGAACTTCATGAACGGCGGATCGGTGTCGGCCAGCGCGGGGCGGCGCACATGGGCCTTGTTCTCCCAGATCGGCCGGTCCTCCTCGAACTGCTTGCAGACCTCGTTGACGAACGCGTCGCCCACGGTCGAGGTCATCGCCGCGTCGCCGATGTTGCGGGTCTTGAACGAGAAGCGCACCTCGCACCGGTTGCGGTCGACCGGTACCGCGGCGCCGATGAGGAACGTGTCGACGATGCCGGAGAAGCGGGTGATGCCGAAGCCGGGGCCCTGGTTGTCGACGTCGATGCGCCCGTCGACCACGCCCCGGGGCGTCGGGAACTTCTGCACGGAGCGCATGCGGGCGTACACGCCCTCGGTCTCGTAGCTCTCGATCTCGGGCACGATCTCGGTGTTGTGCACGTAGCGGAAGTGCGGCCCGTCGACGCTGTTCTCGGCCAGCTCCTGGCAGGCGGCGGCGACGGAGAAGTGCTGGATCGACCAGTCGGAGAACCCGGGGTCCGACAGCTCGTCGGGGATGTCGAGCTCGTAGAGCGGGGGCTCGTCGAAGGGGTGGTACCAGGCGATGATGAGGTGGTTGCCGACCTCCCGCAACGGGTAGCTGCGCACCGTGGCCTTGGTGTTGACCCGCTCGCTGTAGGGGATCTTCACGTTGGTGCCGTCGCCGTCGAACTCCCAGCCGTGGAACGGGCACATCAGGTTGCAGTGCTTGACCCGTCCGCCGTAGCCGAAGTGCCCGCCGAGGTGGGGGCAGAAGGCGTCGTTGAGGTGGGGGGTGCCCTCCTCGTCGCGCCACAGCACGAGGTGGCGGCCGAAGTAGAACCGGGGGACGACCTCGCCCGGGTTCAGCTCGTGGGACCACGCCACCTGGAACCAGCCCCAGGGCATCTCGAACGGGTAGCGCTTCTCGTCGGGCTCGGGCACGTACTGGGGGAGCACGGCGCCGCTGCGGCCTTCGGTCGGGGAGGGGAGCACGTCAGTCATCGAGCTTGAGGACCTTTCGGGCGTTGTGGCGGAGGAACTTGGGCCAGACGTCGTCCTTGAAGCCGACGCCGGGGAGCTCGGTCATGATGCGATCGAGGCTCAGGCCCATCGGGAAGTAGCCCGCGTAGATGATCTTGTCGGCGCCGCGGGTGTTGGCGTAGTCGACGATCGCCTTCGGGTAGTACTTCGGGGCGAACGCGCTGGTGGAGTAGTAGAGGTTGGGCCACTTGAGCATCAGCTTCACGGCCAGCTCGGTCCAGGGCTCGGCGCCGTGCCGCATCACGAAGCGCAGCTCGGGGAAGAACCAGCAGACCTCGTCGATCAGCTCCACGTGCTGGCAGAGCATCGGCACCCGCGGGCCGGGCACGCCGACGCACACGAAGATCGGGATGTCGAGCTCCACGCAGGCGGCGTAGATCGGGTAGGCCCGCTTGTCGTTGATCGGCACCTGGGGGTTGCCGCCGGCGGGGAACCACTGGGCGGCCCGGGCGCCGTGCACCTCCACCGCCTTCTTCAGGTCGCGCACGGCGTCCATGCCCCGGTTGGGGTCGACGGCGGCGCAGTGGATGAAGCGGTCGGCGTGATCCTGCAGCGCCTGGGTCTGGCTGCCGCCGCTCCCGATCATGGCCTGCTCGATGCCCCACCGGTCCATCTGCTGGAGCACCCAGGCGACGGGGTCGTCGGTGTCGGGGTCCTCCGGGACCTCCTTGAACATGTACTGGGCCGGGAACTCGAAGTCCTGGCTCTCCCGGTCCCGGAGCATCGGCTTCAGGAAGCGGTACCAGTCCTCTCGCCGGCCGTCGGGGATCCCGAGCATCGTGTCGACGATCCCCAGTCCCTCGGGGATGGGGAGCCCTGCCGAGGGCCCCGTGGCGGCGTCGTTGGCCATGCCGCCAGTATAGAACAGGTTCTAGTTTCTGGGTAGTCCGGGTCTCGGTCCCCGGCCCCGGGGCGAGGCCGCCCGGTCGTCGACGTCAGACGCCGGCGGACACTTCGAGCACCCACGCCTCGAGCTCGAGCTCCGCGGCGCGCCGCCGGTAGGTGGTGGCGAGTACGGGGGAGAGCTGGGCGGCCTGGGCCCGCAGGCTGTGGGCGCGGTCCCGCAGGATCCCGGCCTGGTGCACCAGCGCCTCGGTGTCGTGGCTGGTGCCCGTGGTGACCCTGTCGATGGTGTCGGTGCGCATCGTCGCCCCCTGATGATCGGCCGGTGCCCGGCGGGCAGCGGATCACTCGTGGCAACCGGGCGGTGGGGGTCGCTCTTCCCGGCCCGACCGTGCCATGGGTCACCCGTCGCCGGGAGTGGGGTCGTCCCGTCGCCGGGCGGGGGGTCACCCGGCGCCGAGGCGGGCGCCGGCCACGCGGAAGAGCGCGTCGGCGTCGAGCGGCGCGCCGGCCGAGGTCACCTGCAGATCGGTGCTCCTCCGCCCCCGGGTGCCCATGAGGTCGATCACCTCGATGGCGGTGGTCCGGCCGTCGGCGACGAGGGTGTAGGTGACCTGGAGACCGGTGACGGCGTCGAGGCCCACGTCGGCCGCTGCGAACGGGGGCTGGTACGGGCGCACCACGAAGGGCCCGGTGGTGCGGAGCGACGGGTCGGCGGCCACCAGGTCGTCGATGCGTCGCCGCACCACGGCGGTGAGGCAGTCGAGGTAGCCGGCGGCGCCGGCGGCGTCGGTGATGGCCCCGACGGTGGCCTCGCTCCCGTACACCGTGACGGCGTGCTCCACCGTCGCCCCCGACGCGGGATCGTGCCAGGCGACGCGGGCGTTCCCGGTGACGTCGCCGGCGGCGCGACGGAGCGTGCCGGTGACGTCCTGACAGGCCGGCTGCTGCTCGAACGGTTCGATGTCGATCGGCGTCGAGGCGGTGACCCGCTGGCTGGTCCACGACCCGGGCGGGAGATCGCCGGCGGTCAGGAGCCCGGTGCGGGCCTGCGCGCCATCACGGCCGGAGATGGACACACCCGGCGGACGCGAGCCGGGCGGGGACGTGCCCTCGGGCGCGGTGCCAGGGACGGTGCCCCCGCCGGCGGTGCCGGTGGTGCCGAGCACGGCGGTGCTCCCCGGCTTCGTCGGGGCTGGTGTGTCGGCCGGCCCGCTGCACGCCCCGACGGCGGCGAGGAGGGCGGTGCCGGTGGCGGCGAGCGCCGCGGCGCGCCACACCCCCGGGCGTCGCCCGCCCGAGGTCAATCGTGGCTGATGAGCATCAGTCGCCATGCGTCCTCCCGTACTTCGACGGGAGGGGTGGAGCCGAGGAAGTCGCGCAGGACCCGGATGAAGCGATCGGGTTCTTCGCTGTGCGGGAAGTGGCCGCAGTCGGCGAAGATCTCGAGCCGGCTCCCGGGCATCAGGTCGTGGGCGGCGTAGGCGTGATCGATGGGGATGATCGGGTCGCGGTCGCCCCAGACGATGAGCGTGGGCATGGCGGCGGCGAGGTAGAGCCGGTCCTGGGCGCTCACCGACTGGCCCCGGAGGTCGACCACCGCCCGCAGCGTCTTGACGAAGGCATCGCGGTTCTCGGACTCGGTGAGCGACACGTAGGCGCGCCAGCCCTCCTCGACCTGCGGGGCCCGTAGGCCGTTGCGGTGCAGGAACCGGCTCACCTTGTTGCCCAGCTCGCGGGCGAGCCCGGTGAACACCAGCGGCATGAGGTACTCGGCCCCGGGGAGGGTGAGCAGGCGCAGGACCGGGCTCACCTCGTGACCGAGGCCACCGCTGCCGACGAGCACGAGGCGCTCGACGCGGTCGGGATGCTGATAGGCGAGCTGCATGGCGATCCCGCCGCCGAGCGACTGGCCGATCACGGTGGCCCGCTCCACGCCGAGGGCCACGAGCAGGTCGCGCATGGTGGCGGCGTGGGACCCGAGGGAGTAGTCGGTGCGGGGCTTGGCCGAGCGGCCGTGGCCGAGCAGGTCGGGCGCGATCACGTCGTAGTCGCGGGCCAACCGGGGCATCACCTGCTTCCAGGTGGCGGCGCTCCCGGCCATCCCGTGGATGAGCAGGAGGGTCGGCCCCTCGCCGGCCCGGAAGTAGCGCATCTCGTGGCCGTGGAGGGTGAGGTACTGCGGCTGCAGCGGATCGGTGCTTCCCATCGACACCGACGTTACCCCCGGGTAACCGGTCTGGCCAGCACGGGGTCCGGAAGGAGCTGGTCGAGCAGGCCGGCACGGTCGACGGCGCCGCCCGTGTGACCGTCGTGGAGGTGGTGGGTGCGGGGGCAGCTCACCCGCATGCCCATGCCGCACCGGGGGCAGGCCCAGTCCTCGACGCCCTCACCCGGGCGGCGCCAGAGCGTGGTGCCGCACCCGGGGCAGCGCTCCTGCCAGAACGAGCACTCGACGTCGCTCAGGCGCTGGGACCGCAGCGGGCAGCCCCGGTCGCCGCACACCGCCCAGTCGGGATCGGCCACGATGGCGAACACCGGGCACTTGGGAACGCACTCACCGCAGTCGTTGCAGGTGAACGGGTCGATGACGAAGAGGCCCAGGTAGGAGTCGGTCTTGGTGAGCGACCCGGTCGGGCAGGCGTACTCGCACCCCCCGCACCCGATGCACGCGTCGTCGAGGACCTTGAAGCTCATGGCGCCTGCACCCTCCGTTCAGGTCGCGGCCGGGGCCTGGACGTCTTGGGGGTGGAACTCGCGCAGCTCGCCCAAGCAGGCGGCGCAGGCCCACGGGGACAGGGCGACGCCCGAGCCGGTGAAGCGCATCTCGTAGCGCTCGCCCGTCCAGCCCCAGTACCCGTAGGGCAGGTCGAGCACCTTGTCGAGCGGGGCGCCGCAGTGTGGGCAGGTCGGTGCGTCCATGGCGGATCTCCTGGGCCGGTGAGGTCGGTGGGGGCGAGGGGCGGTGCGGTCGGGACGGAGTGACAGGGGCGGTGGGCGGTCGGAGCGGCGGGAGATGGGGAGGAGGAGTGCCGGTCCGTTGCCGCCCACCGCCCGGGAATTGGCGGTGGGCCGGACCCGGTCAGCCGGGAGCAGCGGCCACCGCGGCGGCGCCGTCGAGCAGCGCCTGCACGGTCTGGTTGTAACGGAAGAAGCGGTCGACGCCGAGGGGGTCGGCGCCGTGGACGGTGATGCGGTCCCCGACGAGGGTGAGGCTGTTGATCGTCTGTCGGCCCACGGCTCGTCCGTTCTCGACGATGTTGGCGAACATGGCCTGCCAGTCGGCGAGGTCGCCCTCGAGCCAGCAGTGGGCCTGGCGCTCGTCGCCCTCGCCGATCTCATCGACGCCGTCGCAGCGGATGCCGTCGAAGACGAGCTGGGCCCGGAAGGCGTCGCCGGTGGGTCGGCGCATGACGAGGGCGATCGACATGTCGACGTCGCCCAGCACCTCGAAGCGGGTCGGGTCGGCGTTCATCTCGTCGGCCAGGGCTTCGAAGAACCGGATCCGGTCGACCTCGAGGCGGGTGTCGGTGGCGGTCATGGTCGCCTCCTAGGCAGCCGGGGTGAACGTGTCGGGATCGATCCCGAGCAGGTCGAGGGGGAGGAGGGTGCGCTGCACCCGGTTGAGGCCGGCCCGCTCGCACCGGGCGAGGTACGAGGTGAGGAGCTTGACCGAGAGCTGGGACTGGAGTGGGAAGCCCTCGGTCTCGATGTTCTCCACCCCGCCGGCGAGGAGGGTGGCCAGCGCCGTGGTGAGGTCGGGCTGGGTGCCGACCTCCATCAGCACCATCTCGCCGTGGTCGAGGGCCTCGTGGATCTCCTCGGCCACGTCGGGGTCGTGCTCCACGGCGTAGCGCAGGTGCAGGGTGCCGTAGGCGACGTGGCGGGCCTCGTCCTGCATGGCCATCCGGAAGATGCGCTTCTCGACGTCGGTGGGGGAGATCAGCTCGCCCATCCGGAAGATGTCGAGGACGAAGCCCTCGCCGAGCAGGTGCATCAGCGACGAGGCCTGGGTGTAGGTCTTGGCCTGGAGGATGCTGCGCAGCAGCTCGGTCCCCGCCGCCTTGGACTTGAGCAGGCCGCCGCCGTTGGCCAGCGCCCGCTTGCGGAAGACCTCGCTGTGGCGGGCCTCGTCCATGATCTGGGTGCAGAGGAACATCTTGGCTTCGAGGAAGTCGTGGTTCATCCGCCACATCCACTTGGCCGGCAGGTCCGCGGCGATCATCTCCACCTCGGAGAGGAAGGTGCAGAGCTGGCAGATGGCGTGCTCGACGTCGTCGGGCAGCTCCTGGAGCTCACCCCAGGGGATGTCTCGGGTGGCCGACCACTGGCGGGCGACGGCCTCCTCGTAGAGCTCGCGCACGTTGTCGGACCAGACCTGCGACTTCTTGTTGAGGATGTAGCCCATGTCGGGCGTGGGGTCCTCGATGTCGCAGCCCCGGGGGGCCATCGTGCGGCGGGGCGGCTCGTCGGGCACCTCGCCGTAGGCACCGACGGCGATGTCCATCATCGTCAAGCCGCGGGAGCTGGGCTTGGGCTGGACGCCCCACTCGCTCTTCGACCCGCGGAGCCAGCTCCAGTCGAGGGGGAACCCCAACGGATTGGTCTCCGGAAGGTTTGCGTACGCATCCGGCGTGGCCACGTTCGTCATCAGGGACCCCCTCGGTGTCGACGACATACCCCACCGATAACGCCCGTTATCGGGCTCTACGCGACTGAGTGTGGTTGACGGCCTCGGATTCTGCGGGTGGGGATGGTAGGCCATTGGAGGCCGAGGCGGCCGATGAGGCGGCGGCGGTAGTTGGTGTGGTTTGTGAAGCCGTGGCTGTTGCGGCGGATCTTCTCGGCGAGCATGTGGACGTTCTCGACGCGTCCGTTCGAGGCGCCGCCGGTGCGGTGGTA
>JAKOVR010000008.1 GCA_029782025.1 Actinomycetes bacterium
CCCGGGGGTGCGATTTGTTCGCGTTCGCTAAAATTTCGCACCCACGGGGACGGGTTCGGGGTCGACGGGTGCGCTGACGCCGGCGACCGATGCCTCTAAGGTCGCGGGCCGTGCCCCGACCGCCCCGCCTGGCCGCGCTCCCCGCCGTCGCCCTCGCCACCGCCCTCCTGGGCGGCGCCGCGGCGTGCCGCGGCGGGACCGACGACGCCGGGCCGAAGCGGCCCGAGGTCATCGAGATCCGCGGCACGGCCCCCAGCACCACGGCGCTCCGCACGGGCACGTCCACCACCGCCTCCACCGCACCGGCCGAGGGCACCGATCAGCTGCCCGGCCTGTCCGGCACCGGAGCCGGGCCTTCCACCCCCACCTCGACCCCCGGCGGCGCCCCGGTCACCCCCAACGTCAGCACCAAGCCGTCGCCCCCGTTCCGGGTCGAGACGGGGCAGGTCACCCTCACCGACACCAGCCGCCCCACCGAGAAGCGGGGCGACACGCCGGCGTCCACCAGCCGCACGCTGGTCACCACGATGTACGTCCCGGTCGGCTACTCCAAGGCCCCGCTGCTCGTCTTCGCCATCGGGTACAACAACTCGGCCCAGGGCTACGACACCTTCCTGCGGGAGCTGGCCAGCGCCGGGTTCATGATCGCGGTCCCCGAGTTCCCGCTGGCCACCAAGACGCTGCCCGGCCCGCCGTCGGAGAAGGACCTCCCCAACCAACCGGGCGACGTGAGCTTCGTGATCAGCCAGCTCCTGGTGGCCAACAAGCGCAGCGGTCCGTTCCTCAACGCCATCGACCCCAACCGGATCGGCGTGGTGGGCCAGAGCGACGGCGGCAACACCGTGTCGGCGCTCGGGCTCAACGCCTGCTGCCTCGACAACCGCATCAAGGGCGTGGTGTCGCTGGCCGGCGAGAAGAACTTCCTGCCCAACACCTGGATCAGCACGGGCACGCTTCCCTACCTCGAGATCCACGGCACGGCCGACACCATCACCCCGTTCGCCCACGGCGAAGACCTCTTCAAGACGGCCGGCACGCCCAAGTTCCTCGTCCCGATCGCCGGGGCCGACCACCTCGGCCCGGTCACCGACAAGGCGCTGCGCCCCAAGGTCGTGAACCTGATCGTGCAGTTCCTCGACTTCTACGTCAACGGCAACCCCGGTGCGATGGAGAAGTTCACGGCCGCCGCCAACGAACCGCCGATGAGTCTGCGGCAGGGGTGAGCGCCGCGTCCGGAGGCCCGAGGCGGGCCACCCACCCGCCGGCTCCTTGTCCCGCCATCGCCGCTGCGCCAAGCTGTCCCCGATGAACGCCCGCCACGATGCCCCGGCCGCGACGGCCTCGCCGGGGCGGGAACCGCTCACCCGGGCGTCGGTCGTCGCCGCCGCCCGAGAGCTGATCACCGAGAACGGCCTGGAGGCGCTCTCGCTGCGCCAGCTGGGCTCGGCGCTCGGTGTCACCGCGCCGGCGCTGTACGCCTACGTCACCGACAAGCGCGACATGCTCCGGGCCGTGGCCGAGACGGCGTTCGAGGAGCTGCTGGCCCAGTTCGACGCCATCGCCGTCGCCGATCCGGTGGACCGGATGCGGGAGCTCAGCCGCGTGTACATCCGCTACTCGCTCGACCACCCCGAGCTGTTCCGCGTCATGTTCCTCTTCCCGCCGGAGCTGACCTTCGGCGAGGCCACCGGCGAGGAGCTCCCGTTGGCCACCCAGGCCTTCAACTACGCCGTCGACGCCATCAGCGAGGGCCAGGCCGCGGGCGCCATCCGGGCCGACCTCGACCCGATGATCGTCACGTTCACGAGCTGGACCTCCACCCACGGCCTGGCCATGGTGCTCAACCTCGGCTTCGGCTTCGACGACGCCACCCGCGACCTGCTGGTGGACCAGACGCTCGACACCGTGATCCGGGGTCTGCGCCCCTGACGCCGGCCTTCGGGCCGACCCGGTTCAGCCGAGCCCGCTCGGCCGCGCCCTTTGGGTGCGTAAGGGTGCGCTATGCGCGCCCTTACGCACCCAAAGGAACGGGCCGCCGGTTACTGGACTTCGGCGAAGCGGGCCAGGGCCTCGTCCGCCGGGCACTCGACCACGCCCGGTTCCTGCACCACGGCGGCCAGCCACTCGGGACGCACCACGGCGGCCACGGCGATGGGCGTGTCGAGCTCGGACCACTGCATGATCTGGCGCACGTACTCGATGGCGTAGTCGGGCGGGCGGACATCCCTCGAGAGCTCGGCCAGCGCGTGGGGATCGGGCGGACCGGGAACACCCGGGGGGACGGCCGGCACGTGCGATGTCCCCGGACGGATACCACCGCCCACCAGCCCCGGACCGTCGGTCAGCACCACGCCCCGCACCAGCGTGGGCTGGCTCCCCGCGATCAGGAGGCCGACGTAGGCACCGACGCCCCGCCCGAGGATGGTGACCTTGCCGAGGCGACGCAGCACCGCGTCGACGTCGGCCATGAGCACCTCGGCCGTGTACCCGCCCCCCACGGGGATGGCCGACGCGCCGTGACCGGTGAAGTCGAGGCCGTACACCGGGCCGGGCCAGGCCGCCGTCGACGCCGGCGGCTGGGCCGGGGTCCGTTCGCCGAGGCCGTGCAGCAGCAGCAGCGGGCGGCCCCAGCCTTCCCGCAGCAGGTGCAGCGCCAGGTCGACCTTGCCGTGGCGGAGGGCGACGACGTTGCTCACGGGTGGTCCGCCAGGAACGAGAGGACCATGTCGGCGATGAGGCGGGGCTGCTCGATGTGGACGAAGTGGCCGACCCCCTCAAGGGCCTCGAACCGGAACACGGGCGGCGCATTGGGGATGACGTCGGCGGGCTGGGTGCCCCACCCCATGGTCTCGGGCTCGAGGCCGAGCACGCCGAGCACGGGGACCCCGATCCCGGGGAGTCGCTGCATCGACCACTCCGGGCGCCAGGGGCCGAACCCGCCGAAACGGAGGCTGGCGTCGAGCTTCCAGCGCCATCCGAACGACGCGCCGTCGCCGTCGACGACCTCCTCGCCCCCGATGGTCACGAGGTACTCGAGCCACTCGAGGGGGAGGCGGGGGTTCATGCGCTGGCGCCGGCGGGCCAGCCCCTCGATCGTGTCGGGCCGGCGCTCGGCGGTCGCGGTGCGGGCCCGGTGTTCGAGCCACCCCTCCAGTTCGCTGCGCAGCATCTTGGTGCGCTCGTGGTCGGCCAGATCGGGCCAGTTGTTCTTCGACGGGAGGCCGTCGAGGTTGATCATGTGGGTGAGGCGGTGGGGCAGGGCGTGGGCCAGGTCGAACATGATCCCGCCGCCCTTGGAGTGGCCGAAGAACACCACGGGCTCGACCGGGCTGACGGCGTCGAGCACCGCGGCGGCGTCGCGCATATCGGCGCCCCAGCTGTAGAGGGCGGTGTGCTCGGAGTTGCCGTGGCCGCGCGCATCCCACGACACGACGCGGTACCCGCCCCCGTCGGCCAGCATCGGGGCCAGCACGTCGAAGGTGCCGGCGAAGTCGAACCCGCCGTGGGCCATCACGATGGTCGGCCCGTCCGGGTCGCCCCACTCGTAGGCGGCGATCCGGGGCCCGCTGGTGGTGACCCACCGGCTGCGATCGGGACGGCGCGCCCCCGGGTAGGACCGCACGGTCGGCCCGATGTCGGGCGGTGCGATCGCCTCGGTCGCCGCCTCAGCCGTCATGGCGGGCAGCCTACGGGGGCCCCACCCCGTCCCCACAAGGCAGCCCTCGCCTCCCCGCCCCCGCCCCTCCCCTCGTGGGTGCGCAATGCATCGCGGACCGTGACATTGCGCACCCACGGGACGCGGTGAGGTGCATGCTTTCGACGTGCCCGCGACCGCCTCCCCCGGTACCCGCCGATGACATCGTCGGTCCAGGCCCTGGCCGGCGTGGTGGACGCCGCCCGCCGGCCCGGGACGGTGGTCGCGGTCCGCGCCATGCCCGGCATGGGCAAGACCTGGACCCTCCGCACGGCCGGGAGCATCCTCGAATCGGAGGGGATCCCGGTGCTCCGGGGGTCAGCCACCGAAGGCGCGTGGGCCCGGCCCTGGGGTCTGTGGCACGACGCGCTCGGCCCGCGGTTCACGGCGGCCACGGAGAACCTGGCCACGCGGGCCGGGGAGGCGCTGCCCGCCCTCACCGAAGCCGTCCGCGCCGCGATCGACGACCGGCGCCATCTGGTCACGCCCACCGTCGTCCTCGACGATCTGCACTGGGCCGATGACGACTCCCTCCTGCTCCTCACCCGTCTCGTGCGCGACGCCGACACGCTCGCCTGCTCGATCGTCGTCGCCTACCGCCACCTCACCCACCTGACACGGCCGACCATCGACGCCCTCAGCGCCGAACTGGCCAAGGCCGGTACCCGGCTGTTCGTCGACCTCGACGCGTTCAGCCCGGCCGAGGCCGAGGCGCTGGCCCGCGCCGAGCTCACGGCCGACGGAGGCGACGCCGCGCCGATCGAGCGGATCCTCCGCTCGGCTGGCGGCAACCCACTGTTCATCCGCGAGCTGGCCCGCGCCGTGGCCGAGGGCACGGCCAGCGTCGAGGACCTCGACGACCCCCGGCGCCTACCGGCCGGCATCACCGGCGTGATCCGTCGACGGGTCGCCGCGTTGCCGGAATCGGCGCAGCTCCTGCTGGCTGACCTCGCCGTGCTGCCGGCCCCGTTCGGTCCGGCGGTCGCCCGCGTCCTCGCCGGCGGCACCACCGAACCGCTCGACGGCGACGCCTTCGTCGATGCGCTCGACGCGCTCCTCGCCGCCGGGCTGCTCGTGGCCGACCCCGCTGGCTACCGGTTCGAGCACGACGTCGTCCGCCACGCCGTCACGGGGATGGAGGGCCCCGAGCGAGCCCGCGGTCGCCGACGCCGCGCCGCACTCGCCCTGGCCGCCGCCATGGAGAGCGGCCGGGTGCCCGACGGGCCCGAGCTGGTCGCCGGGCTCTTCGCCAGCAGCGGCGGGCTCGACGGCGACGAGGCCGGGAGCTCGTGGTGCGCACGGGCGGCGGCGACGGCATCCCGGCACGGGGCCCACGCCCAGGCCGTCGAGTTGCGGCGCCATCAGGTGGCGCTGCTGGCAGCCTCGCCGGTCCTGGCCCGCCTGGCCGCGCAAGCCGACCTCACCGGCGCGTTGGCCGACGCCTTGCTGGAGGAGGAGGCCGGCGAGTCCCTCACCCGCACCGCGGCGCTCGGAACCGAGGTGAGCAGCGCCGAAGCCGAGACCGAACGTTCCGACGCCGCCATGACGGCGACCCGCTCCCTCGTCGACGCCGTGCTGGCCCTGAAGCGGGCCGGGTTCCCGGCGACGTCCTGGCGCACGCTCGTCGAGATCGGCGCGCAGGTGGCGAACCGGGTCGAGCCCACGGCGTCGACCGCCAACGAAGGGCGTGACGAGCTCACGGCCGTGCTCGCCCTGCTGAAGGACCCCGTCGACCCCGTGACCAGCGGTCGGCTCCGAGCGGGGCGGTGGCGGGGCCACGACCCCACCACCGTCGAGGCCCTGCGGGATCGCCACGAGGGTGCGGCCCGGCTCGACCACGCCGAGCTGTTGCTCCAGCCCTACGACCGCCACCCGGTCGAGGAGCTCGACGGCTGGCTCCGCCTCGCCCTCGCCCATCCGCACCATCCCGGCGCGCTGCACGTCCTCGACGCGGTCGGGCGGGAGCGGTACTTCCGCCACGGCGACGTCGCCGGCGCCGACGAGTGCTACGCCCTGCTGGCCGACTCGGCCGAGCGCACCGGCCGGATCGCCCTCCACGCCGACGCGCTGGCCCAGCGGTCCCTGTGCCTCGCCGTGTCCGGCGACGTCGGCGATGCGGCGGCGCTGGTGGCCCAGGCCCGATCGGTGGCCGCCCCCCTCGGTGAGGCCCACCGGGTGCGGGCCGTCACCGAGCTGCTCGCCCCCGCGCTGCTCGGCTTCGTCACCGGGGTCGGGCCGTTCGACGCCTGGGCTGACGCCAACCTCACCTACGCACGGTCCGCCGGCGCCGCGGGGAACGTCACCGCACCGAGCGCCGCCGCGTTCGCCACCCTGCTCCTCGGGCTCGCCGGCGACCGGGCCGGCGTCGACGACGTGTCGCTCGAGCTCATCGGCCTGTTCGAGCAGCTCGGCCCCGACGCCTACGTCGTGAACGGCGGGCTGGCGCTGGCCACCCGCGGGCTCTTCGAGGCCGGGGCCACGGCGGCGCTCCCCCGGTTCGAGGCGCTGGCCGACGAGCTCGAGCGCCGGGAGATATCGACCGGCCCGCTCGGCACGATGGCCGGTGTCCGTGGGCTGCTCCGGGCCCTGGCCGGTGACCGGGCGACAGCTCTGGTGCTGCTGCGAACCCATCGCGACGACGCCCGGTCCCGCGGCCTGGCCGCCGTCGCCGCCCTCGGCGACTTCGACCTGGCCCGCGTCGAGGGGGCACCGACGGCCGAGCTGGCGAAGATCGGCGACGCCTTCGACCGCCTGGGCATGACCGGATGGGGAGCCCGGGCCCGCGCTGCCGCCAGCCTCCCCGTGACGGGCAGCGACGCCCCGCCGACCGACGGGCGGCAACGTGCCGGGGTCCTGTCTCGGCGCGAGGAGGAGGTGCTGGGCCTGCTGGCGTCGGGTCGCACCAACAAGGAGATCGCCGGCGATCTCGGGATCAGCCTCGCCACCGCCCAGCGCCACGTGGCCAACATCTACCTCAAGATCGACGCCCGCAACCGGGCCGAGGCCACCAACTGGGCGCTGCGTTCGGGCCTCGGACCGCCCCGCCCCTGAGTCGACGCCGGCCCCGCCCCCGAGCGGGCGGCGAGGAACCGGATACCCCGACCGAAATGCACAGTTCGGTCGATGCGGCTGCACATCGGGCTTCCGTACGGTCACCCCATGACCGACACCATCACCTCCGATCCAGCCCTCCTCCCCGACGCGGCCCCGCCGGCGGCGGCTCCCACGATCCCGGGACATGTCCCCGGCGCCAACCCCAATGCCGACACCGTCGCCGCCATCTACGGCGCCTTCGGGCGGGGTGACGTGCCCTTCATCCTGGAGCAGCTCGCGGAAGACGTGGCGTGGGAGGCCTGGGCCTCCAACTCGAGCGTCGACGCCGGCGTCCCCTGGATGCGGCCCCGCACCGGGCGGGCCGGCGTCGCCGAGTTCTTCGGGGCCGTCGCCGCCATGGAGATCGTCGACGTCCAGGTGCTGCACCTCCTCGACGGTGGCGACAAGGTCGCCGTCGAGTTCGTGATCGAGGCCAACCTGCCCGACCTCGGCACCCAGTACCGCGACGAGGAGCTCCACCTCTGGACGTTCGGCCCCGACGGACGGGTCACGGCGATGCGGCACTACACCGACACGGCGAAGCACATCAACGTCTTCGCCGGCGCCGCCGGCGTCGATCGCGTCGGCGCCTGACCCCTCCCCGACCCCGGCCCTCCCCTCGTGGGTGCGCAATGCATCGCGGACCGTGACATTGCGCACCCACGGGACGGGGGACGGAGGCCGGGCGAGCGGATTGCACGGGGCACGACGGGCGGCGAGACTGGCCGCCGCCTCCGGGCTGTTCCGATCGACAGGGGGATCGACATGACCGACGTCCACGGCTGGGTCGCCGACGGGTTCGACAAGGTGCGCGACGCCTTCGCCGCCAACTTCGCCAACGGCTCCGAGGTCGGCGCCGCCTTCAGCGCCTACCACAAGGGCCAGAAGGTGGCCGACCTGTGGGGCGGAATCGCCGACCAGGACGCGGGCACACCGTGGGCCGAGGACACCCTGATGCTGGTGTTCTCCACCACCAAGGGCCTCACCGCCATGTGCGCCAACAAGCTGGCCCAGGAGGGCAAGCTCGACGTGGAGGCGCCGGTGGTCACCTACTGGCCCGAGTTCCACGAGGAAGGCAAGCACGAGATCCCCGTCTCGTACCTGCTCTCCCACCAGGCCGGCCTGGCCTGGGTCGACGGCGAGATGACCCTCGAGGAGATGCTCTCCTGGGAGCCGGTCACCACCGCGCTGGCCAAGCAGAAGCCGTCGTGGGAGCCCGGCACCCAGCACGGCTACCACGCCACCACCTACGGCTGGCTCGTCGGCGAGGTCGTCCGGCGCATCGCCGGCAAGACCGTGGGCACCTACCTGCGGGACGAGATCGCCGGCCCGCTCGGCGCCGACACCTGGATCGGCCTGCCGGCCAGCGAGGAGCACCGGGTCGGTCGACTCGTCTCGATGTTCCCGCCGGGGATGTCGCTCGAGATGCTGAAGAACCCGAAGGAGGACGACCCCATCGCCCAGATGATCGCCGCCTTCATCGGCCCCGACACCGCGCTCGGCAAGGCCCTCACTGCGCCCGGCGGCGCCTTCAGTGACTGGGAGAACTTCAACTCGCCGGCCGTCCACGCGGCGGAGATCCCCGCCGCCAACGGCATCACCGACGCCCGGTCGCTGGCCAAGCTCTACGCCGCCTGCGTCAGCGAGGTCGACGGCCACCGGATCCTCACCCCGGCGCAGGTCGAGGCCGCCATCCAGCAGCGCACCTCGGGCCCGAACAAGATCCTGATGGACATGGACATCCAGTTCGGCCTGGGCTTCATGCTGCACTCGAGCCTCATCGCCCTCGGCGGGCCGAAGTCCTTCGGCCACTTCGGGGCGGGCGGGTCCGTCGGGTGGGCCGACCCCGACGCCGAGCTCGCCTTCGGGTACGTCATGAACCGGATGGACATGGGCATGGCCGGCGACACCCGCAGCTTCAACCTGATCAACGCCTGCTACGAGTCGATCGCCTGACCGGCCCGAGCCGGAGCGGGCAGGGGATCCGAGCGATGCCACCGACCGAGATCAACACCGACGTCACCACCGCGGCCGGCGTCCCCGTGCGCGGATGGGTCGCCCCCGGCTTCGAGGCCGTCCGGGACGCCTTCGTCGGCAACTTCGACCTCGACCTCGACCCCCTCAACGCCATGCTGCTCGGCCCGGGCAAGGCCGAGACCGGCGCGGCCGCCGCCGTGTTCCACCGGGGCGAGAAGGTGGTCGACCTGTGGGGTGGCTTCCTGCGGGGCGAGGACGGCGCGGCACCGGGCCCGCCCTACCCGGCCGACGCCCTCCAACTCGTCTTCTCGACGTCGAAGGGGGTCACGGCGATCTGCGCCAACCTGCTCGTGCAGCGGGGCGAGCTCGACCTCGACGCGCCGGTGGCCGAGTACTGGCCCGGCTTCGCACAGAAGGGCAAGCAGGACATCCCCGTGCGGTGGCTCTTGTGCCACCGCGGCGGCATCCCGTGGGTCGACGCCCCGATGACCTTCGACGAGGCCCTCGACTGGGAGGACGTCATCGCCGCCATCGAGGCCCAGGAACCGGCGTGGGAGCCCGGGTCGCGGCACGGCTACCACGCCACGACCTACGGCTGGCTCGTCGGCGAGGTGATCCGTCGCATCACCGGCAAGAGCGTCGGCACCTTCCTCCGGGACGAGCTCGCCGACCCGCTCGGTCTCGACACCTGGATCGGCCTCCCCGCCGCCGAACACCACCGGGTGGCCCTCCTCGAGGTGGTCACCCTCCCCGACGACCCCATGCTCGGCCCGATGGTCGACCAGGTCGTCGGGCCGGAGGTGCCGCTGGGCAAGGCCCTGTTCTCGCCCGGTGGGGCCTGGCGCGAGCACCTGTTCGACTCGTTCAACCAGCCGGCGCTCTGGAGCGCCGAGGTCCCCGCCGCCAACTGCATCACCGACGCCCGCTCGCTGGCCAAGCTCTACGCCTCGACCGTGAGCGAGGTGACCACGCCCGACGGCGGGCGGCTGCGCACCCTGACCCCGGCCACCGTGGCCGCGGCGGCGACGCAGCAGACCGAGGGTGTCGACACCGTCCTCATGGACATGGACATGCAGTACGGCCTCGGCTTCAACCTGCCCGGCCCGATGCTCAAGCTCGCCGGGCCGCACAGCTTCGGCCACTACGGCGCCGGCGGCTCGGTGGGCTTCGCCGACCCCGACCTCGAGCTGGGCTTCGCCTACGTGATGAACAAGATGTACCTGGGCATGAGCGGCGACCCCCGCTCGGCTCGGCTCATCGACGCCACCCTCGGGGCCATCGCCAGCCGCTGATCGGCCGGCCAACCGATGCCTTCCGCCGGCGCGGCCGTCGGTACCCTTGGAGCATGTCCGATGTCGCCGCCGAGGCCGCCCGGCGACGCACGTTCGCCATCATCTCCCACCCCGACGCGGGCAAGACCACCCTCACCGAGAAGTTCCTGCTCTACGGCGGGGCGCTCACCAAGGAGGCGGGGGCGGTCAAGGCGCGGGGCGATCGCAGGAGCGCCACGTCGGACTGGATGGCGCTCGAGCAACAGCGCGGGATCTCCATCACGTCGGCGGCGATGCAGTTCCCCTACCGCGGGCAGGTCGTGAACCTGATCGACACCCCCGGGCACCGCGACTTCTCAGAGGACACCTACCGGGTGCTGGCCGCCGCCGACGCCGCCGTGATGGTGCTCGACGCCGCCAAGGGCATCGAGCCCCAGACCCTCAAGCTCTTCGAGGTGTGTCGCGAACGGGAGCTGCCGCTGCTCACCTTCATCAACAAGTGGGACCGGCCCGGCCTCGAGGCCCTCGACGTGCTCGACGAGATCGAGACCACCCTCGGCATCGCCACCGCCCCGGTCACGTTCCCGGTCGGCATCGCCGGCGACTTCCGCGGCCTGCTCGACCGTCGCGACGGGCAGTACACCCGCTACACCCGCACCGCCCGCGGCGCCACGATGGCCCCCGAGGAGGTGATCGACCCCGAGCGGGCCGCGGCCGAGGAGGGCGACGTCTACGGCGCCGCCCAGGAGGAGTTCGAGCTGCTGCAGGGCGCCGGCGGCGACTTCGACACCAAGAGCTTCCTCGCCGCCGAGTCCACCCCGGTGTTCTTCGGCTCGGCCCTCACCAACTTCGGGGTGGGCAAGCTCCTCGACGCCGTGGTCGACATGGTGCCCCCGCCCACACCCCGGCCCGACGTGGACGGGCATCCGCGGCCGGTCACGGCGCCGTTCTCGGGGTTCGTGTTCAAGGTGCAGGCCAACATGGACAAGGCCCACCGCGACCGCATCGCCTTCATCCGGGTCTGCTCGGGTCGCTTCGAGCGGGGGATGGTCGTCACCCACCAGCGCACCGGCAAGCCCTTCGCCACCAAGTACGCCCACCAGGTGTTCGGCCAGGAGCGGGAGACCCTCGACGAGGCGTTCCCCGGCGACGTGGTCGGGCTCGTGAACGCCACCGACGTGCGGGTCGGCGACACGCTCTGGATCGACGAGCCGGTCGAGTTCCCGGGCATCCCGAGCTTCGCCCCCGAGCAGTTCCGGGTGGCCCGCGTGACCGACACGAGCAAGTTCAAGCAGTTCCGCAAGGGCATCACCCAGCTCGACGAGGAGGGCGTGGTGCAGGTGCTGCGCGACGCCGACCTCGGCGACCAGGCCCCGGTGCTCGCCGCCGTCGGCCCCATGCAGTTCGAGGTGGCGCAATGGCGGCTCGAGAACGAGTTCGGCGCGCCGGTCGAGCTGACGGGCACCAGCTACACCCTCGCCCGCCGCACCGACGCCGAGTCGGCCCTGAAGCTGCGGGGCATGCGGGGCGTACGGGTGCTGGCCCGCGCCGACGGCACGCTGCTGGCGCTCTTCGAATCGCCCTACTGGGTGGAGCGGCTCGAAGCCGACGACCCCTCGCTCGTGCTCGACCGCCTCGTCGCCGAGGGCCGCCAGGGCTGATCGGCGGATACCGGCCCGGTCGCCGGCGGGCCGACCCCGCGCCCGTTGACCAGCCGGGTGCAGGTCGCTCGGACCTACCCGGTGAAGGCGGGGACGACGGACGGGACGGGCACCGTGGTCGGGACCGGCAACGACTCGCAGGCCACGCCGTTGCCGTCGGGGTCGAGGAGCGGCGCGCCGAGGATCCCCGAGGCGAACGCCGCCTGGGCCTCGGGCTGGGTGCGGTAGGCCGCGCACGACGGCGGGCCTGGCGGGTTGGCCAGCGTGTCGGCCATGGCGGCGTAGGCCGGTTTGGGCTGGTACTGCTCGTCGAAGGGCAGGGCGGCGCCGTAGCCGGGACGGAGGGCGGGGATCCAGGAGTAGGTGTCGGTGAAGCCCCACATCACGAAGGTGTGGCAGTTCGGCGCCAGGAGGCAGGCCTGGAGCAGCGCCCGGTACACCGAGGCCTGCTCGTCGAGCTTGGCGGGCGTGGCCGGCAGCTGGACGGCCACGTCGAGCTCGGTGATCGCCACCTCGAGCCCGAGGGCGTGGAGCCGGAGCATGTTGGTGAGCGCGTCGTTGGCGCAGGAGGCGTCGCACGGCCGGGCGCCCTGGTGGGCCTGGAACCCCACACCGTGGATGGGCACCCCCCGGGCCTTCAGACCAGCCACGAGGGCCAGGACCTGGTCGAAGCGGGGTCCCGGCGCCTCGATGAGGTAGTCGTTGTAGAAGAGCTTGGCCGACGGGTCGGCTTCGTGGGCGGCGGTGAAGGCGACGTCGAGGTAGTCGGGGAACCCGATCTGCGAGCTCCACGGGTCGTGGGCCGGGTCGGCCAGCCCGTCGAAGGCCTCGTTGACCACGTCCCATTCCGACAGCTGCCCGGCGTAGTGGCCCACCACCGTGTGGATGTGGTCCCGCAGCTGCTGGATCCGCTCGTCGCGGGTGAACGGACCGGCCAGCAGCCAGGCCGGGTTCTGGTTGTGCCACGCCAGGTTGTGGCCGCGGAAGGCCATGCCATGGGCCTGGGCGAACGCGACCTGGGCGTCGGGGTCGACGTAGTCGTAGGTGGCGGGGGCGGGATGGATCAGGCCCCACTTCATCTGGTTCTCGCTGACCGCGATGTCGAACTCGGAGCTCAGCACCTGGGCGTAGGTCGGATCCCCAAGCGTCGCCGCGCTGCTGATGGCGGCCCCGATCCGGATCCCCCGGGCCGCGGCGAGCTCCCGCAGCGTCGGCGGCGCGGCCGTGGCGGGCCGGGGTGCCCCACCGAGCGCCACGATGTCGACCGCCAACCCCAGGACCAGCAGCACCGCCCGCCCCGCGCCCACCGACCCCCGACCTCGATTCCTCGAACGATCCCGCATCGCCCGCACCGTACCAGCGCCCTCTGGATGCAGATCGGGACACATCTGTCACTCGATGCATCCGGGCGGCGGGGCAGCGAGGGGACGAAATTGCGCTTTTGGGGTCTCGCGGGGTGAAATACGCGGCCCTGAAATCATTTTTCAGCCTGCCGAAAACCTCGGTCCCTCCACCTGATGACCAGCGACCTCTCCAAATCCGAGCGCGAGACGCTCAAGGCCATCTACCGCCACACCAAGGACGGCGGCGAGGCGCACACCAGCGACCTCGCCGAGACGCTCGGGGTGAGCCCCGGCACCGTGACCGCCACCGTGAAGCGCCTGGCCGAACGCGACCTCGTCGACCACAAGCCGTACCACGGCGTGCGGTTCACCGACGAGGGTCTGCGCACCGCCGTCGCCGCCATCCGCCGCCACCGGATCGTGGAGCGCTTCCTCTCCGACATGCTCCGCTACGACTGGAACGAGGCCGACGCTCTCGCGCCCACCTTCGAGCACGAGCTCCCCGACGAGGTCGAAGACCGCCTCTACATCGCCCTCAACCGGCCGGCCACCTGCCCGCACGGGTTCCCGATCCCGGAGAAGGAACAGGCCGACCTGCCGATCCTTCCCCGCCTCTACGACCTCGAGCCGGGCGACATCGCCGAAGTGGCCGTGCCCAGCTCCACCGATGCCGAGGTCGTCCAGTTCCTCGAGCAACAGGGCGTCCGCCCCGGCGTGCGGGTCACCGTAAAGGAGAAGCATCCCTTCGACGGCCCGCTCGTCCTCCTGGTCGAGGACACCGAACGCACCCTCGGCGAGCGGATCGCCCGCCAGATCTACGTGCGCACCGTCCACCTCGAGCCGAACGGCCACACCGACCAGGCCGTGACCGCGTCGGCCACCAGTTCACACACCAGCACCAAAGCACCCCGGAAAGAAAGGGAAGGGAAGAGATGAACCTGCTCCTCGCCGCCGAAGGCGGCTGGCAGGACTTCACGTTGAGCAGCACGGATTGGGCCCTGATCGGTTTCTCAGGCGCCACTGCCATCCTCGCTGTCATCGTGGGGTTCGTACTCATGAAGGGGGTCCTCGCCGCCGACGAGGGCACCGAGAAGATGAAGGAGATCGCCGCGGCGATCCAGGAAGGCGCCATGGCCTACCTGAAGCGCCAGTTCCGCACGATCGGCCTCATCCTGATCCCGCTCGTCGTGGTCGTGTACTTCACGTCGACCCAGATCAGCCGGCCCGACGGCAGCGAGGCGCTCAGCCAGCCGCTGTCGGGTGTCTTCCGCACCGTGGCCTTCCTGGTCGGCTGCATCATGTCGGGCCTGACCGGCTTCATCGGCATGGGCCTGGCCGTGCGGGGCAACGTCCGCACCGCCGCCGCGGCCCGGTCCGGGTCGATGCCCGCCGCCCTGAAGGTGGCCTTCCGCACCGGCTCGGTGGCCGGCATGTTCACCGTGGGGCTCGGCCTCATCGGCGCCACCGCCGTCATCGCCGCGTTCCAGAACACCAGCTCCGCCATCCTCGTGGGCTTCGGCTTCGGTGGCTCGCTGCTCGCCCTCTTCCTCCGGGTCGGCGGCGGCATCTTCACCAAGGCCGCTGACGTCGGCGCCGACCTCGTCGGCAAGGTCGAAGCGGGCATCCCCGAGGACGACCCCCGCAACCCCGCCACCATCGCCGACAACGTGGGCGACAACGTGGGCGACTGCGCCGGCATGGCCGCCGACCTGTTCGAGAGCTACGAGGTCACCCTCGTCGCCTCGATCATCCTCGGCGTCTCGGCCTTCAAGACCCTCTTCCCGAACGACCCGTCGAAGTGGGCGATCGGCCTCATCTTCCCGCTGGCCGCCCGCGCCCTCGGCGTCATCGCGTCCATCGTGGGCGTCTACGCCGTGAAGGCCCGCGAGGACGAGACCAACGCCCTCAAGCCGATCCGGCGGGGCTTCACCATCGCCGCCGTGCTGGCCACGATCATGACCGCCGGCCTCGCCGCCACCTACGTGGGCAACGAGGGCGGGCAGATCACCTACTACGGCTGGCGCATGTTCGGCGCCGTGTTCGCCGGTCTCGTGCTGGCCCAGGTGGCGTCGCTCATCACCGAGTACTTCACCTCGACCGAGACCCGCCCCGTGCGGGAGATCGCCGAGAGCGCCCGCACCGGCCCCGCCACCGTCGTGCTGTCCGGCACGAGCTCGGGCCTCGAGTCCAGCGTGTGGGCCATCATCGCCATCGCCTGTGGCATCGGTGCCGCCGTGGCGCTGGGCGGCGGCAACCTGAACTTCACCTTCTACCTGGTGGCCCTCGCCGGTATGGGCATGCTCGCCACCACCGGCGTGGTCGTGTCCGAGGACACGTTCGGCCCGGTGGCCGACAACGCGGCGGGCATCGCCGAGATGTCGGGCGAGTTCCACGGTGAGCCGGAGCGGATCATGGTGAGCCTCGACGCCGTGGGCAACACCACCAAGGCCGTCACCAAGGGCTTCGCCATCGGCTCGGCCGTGATCGCCGCCGTGGCCCTCTTCGCCTCGTTCACCGAGACGATCGCCAACGAGACGTTGGGCTCGAAGGGCCTGAAGGCCCTCGAGGAAGAGGGCAAGACCGTGTTCGAGGCCTTCCCGATCAACGTGGCCGAGCCCAAGGTGTTCATCGGCCTCCTCATCGGCGGCTCCATCGCCTTCATGTTCTCGGCGCTCGCCATCCGCGCCGTCGGCCGCACCGCCGGCGTGGTCGTCCAGGAGGTGCGCAAGCAGTTCCGCGAGAAGCCCGGGATCATGGACTACACGGAGAAGGCCGACTACGGCGCCGTCATCGACATCTGCACGAGCGCCTCGCTGCGGGAGCTGGCCACCCCGGCCCTGCTCGCCGTGCTCACGCCCGTCATCGTCGGCTTCGGCCTCGGCCCGATCGCCCTCGGCGGCTTCCTCGCCGCGGTGATCCTCACCGGTCAGCTCATGGCCAACTACCTGAGCAACGCCGGTGGCGCCTGGGACAACGCCAAGAAGTACATCGAGGACGGCCACGAGGGTGGCAAGGGCAGCGATGCCCACAAGGCCGCCGTCATCGGCGACACCGTCGGCGACCCCTTCAAGGACACCGCCGGTCCGGCCCTCAACCCGCTCATCAAGGTGATGAACCTGGTCTCGCTGCTGGTGCTGCCGGCCATCATCTCGATGAAGGACAACAGCGGCGGCAAGCTGGCCATCGCCGGCGTGGCCCTCGTGATCCTGATGGGTTCCATCTTCTGGAGCAAGCGGGAGACCGAGGCCATGGGCGACCCGCAGCCCGCGGCCGCCGCGGCCTGATCCGCTCCCTTCCCTTTCCGTCCCGTCGGGGCGCCCCACCGCTGCGGCGGCCGGGGCGCCCCGACGGCGTTTTCGGCCGTCGCCCCCGCCCACATCGGAGAAGCGCTTGGGTGCGTAAGGGTGCGCTATGCGCGCCCTTACGCACCCAAGGGCATGGGCCAGCCCGGCGCCGCTAGGAGGACACGCCGCCGGGCGTGGTCTGCTGCTCGATGATCCCGATCCCGCAGCGGTCCTGGGTGTAGCGGTCGATCCGGGTGGCGGCGATGCCGGCCTGCTGCTCCACGGCCGAGCCGACGGTGGCTGGCAGGGCGGCCATGGCGGTCCGGAACCCGGCCAGGTCGTGGACGCCGACGATCTGGGCGAAGATCGCCAGGCTGGACCGCTGGAGCACGTCGACGTCGCGGCGCAGGTCCTCGGGCAGGGCGGCGGCGAGATCGGCGAAGGCCAGCCGGGCCGCCGGCTCGAGGTCGGCCATGTCCCGGACCACCCGCGCCGCGGTGGCATCGGCGTCGGGCAACGACTGGTGGTTCGACGCCGCCAACACCTCGTTGAACAACCCGGACAGGCCGGCGTCGATGCTGGCCACCCGCGCCGCGGCGTCGCACAGCGGATCGGTGGCGGGGAGGGTGGTGCGGGTGGCGCTCGGCGAGGTGGCGGGAGCGCCGGCCGCGGCCGTCGTGGCCGAACCGGGAGCGGGGCCGGTCGCGCCGGGACGGCTCTCCGAGCACCCGAGGGTGAGGGCCGACGCGGCGGCGCCCAGCGCCAGCAGGCGACCGACCCGCGGACGCGCCGGGACGGCGCCGACGGTTCAGCCCTCCTGCTGCGGCCCGCAGGCGGCGGGCGAGTCGGCTTCCCGTCGCGGCGGGGCGACCATGGGCACCCCGTCCTGGAAGCCGACCGACCGGTGGGAGTTGTCGCAGAAGGGTGCATTGCCGGTGGCGCCGCACCGGCACAACGTGACGCGGTCCTCCACGGCGAGGACCGTGCCGGAGGCGTCGCGGATCTCGACCGGGCCCCGGATCACCAGCGGCCCGTTGGGGAAGGGCGCCACCGTGGCGGCCGCGGCTGCTGCGCCGTCGCCCGCCCTCGACCCGTCGTCCTCACCGCCGGTCAACCGGTAGCGCAGCGCGCCGCTGGGGCACTGGTCCACGGCCGCGGCGATGGCCGCTGCCTCGGCCGCCCCGGCATCCACCCACGGGCGGCGTTGCGTGTCGAACACCTCCGGCAAGGCCCGCAGGCACCGGGCTGTGTGGATGCACCGCTCCGGCCGCCACTCCACCGTGATGGCTTCACCGATGTACTCCTTTGCCATGGGGCGGCACGCTACCGGTCCGGTAGCGTGATGGCTCAGATCCGACCCGCACAACCACACCAGCCGCGCCGGCAAGGCGACAGCGCAGCCTGGACCCGCTCCCTTGCGGCCCGAACGCCTCCTGCTCCATGCCTCCCGACCGCCCCATCACCCCGCCCTGGTCGCGATCGGACCGGGCCATCCCCCGAGTGGTGCTCCAGCCGGTGCAGCGCTTCCTGCACACCGAGGCCGCCGGTGGCGTCGTCCTCCTCGGCGCCACGATCGCTGCGCTGTTCTGGGCCAACCTGCCGGCGCTCACCGACACCTACGCCTCGGTCTGGCACAGCGACGTCGGCCTGCGGGTCGCTGACGCCGCGCTCGTGCTCGACGCCAAGCACTGGGTCGACGACCTGGCCATGGCCGTCTTCTTCTTCGTGGCCGGGCTCGAGATCAAGCGCGAACTGGTCTTCGGCGACCTGCGGTCCCCCCGGACCGCCATGCTCCCGATCGCCTGTGCGCTCGGCGGGATGCTCGTCCCGGCCCTGCTCTACGCGGCGGTAGCCGGGGGCGGCGAAGGGGCGCGGGGATGGGGGATCCCGATGGCCACCGACATCGCCTTCGCCGTGGGGGTGCTGGCGCTGTGCGGGCGGCGCGTGCCGGCGTCGCTGAAGATCTTCCTCCTGACCCTCGCCATCGTCGACGACATCGGCGCCATCGTCGTCATCGCCATCTTCTACAGCGGCGCGGTGAACCTGACCTGGCTCGGAACCGCCGCGGCGCTGCTCGTGGCCGTCGTCGTGTTCCAGCGCCTCCAGATCCGCTCGATCGGCCCCTACGTCGTGTTGGCCGGTTGCACCTGGTTCGCCGTCTACCAGTCGGGCGTCCACGCCACCATCGCCGGCGTCCTCCTCGGTCTCCTCACGCCGGCCCGGCCGTTCCATCCGCCCCCCGACGCCCTCGACGCGGCCCGGGCCGGACTCGATGCCGTCAGCTCCACCGCTCGGACCGACGGCGAGGGCCAGAGCGACGCCGACGACGAGCGGTGGCTCGACACAGCCGCCATCGCCCGCGAGGCGGTGTCGCCGCTGTCGCGCCTCGAGCGGGCGCTGCATCCGTGGACGGCGTTCGTGGTGCTCCCCCTGTTCGCGCTGGCCAACGCCGGCGTTCCTCTGGACCGGGGCTCGGTGGGCGATTCGGCCACCCGGGTCGGCGCGGCGATCGCGATCGGGCTCGTCATCGGGAAGCCGGCCGGCGTGATGCTCGCCGCGTTCCTCGTCACCCGGTTCGCCGGTGCCCGCCTCCCGGACGGGGCCGGGTGGTTGGAGCTGCTCGGGGTCGGCGCGCTGGCCGGCATCGGCTTCACGATGTCGATCTTCGTCTCCGGCCTCGCCTTCGACCAGGCGATGGAATCCCAGGCCAAGCTCGCCGTCCTGGGGGCGTCGGTGGTGGCGGGACTGATCGGGGCGGCCATCCTCCTCGCCCGGGGGACCGACCAGCCGCTCAGCCCACCTCGCGGCGCCAGCTGACCCCGCTCAGCGGTTCGACATCCGCGAGATGGCGTTGGTCGCGCCGGTCACCCGCCACACGATGTAGGTCACCACGATGGCCACGAAGATGCTGAACACGATCCCGCCGACGAGTGCGTTCTTCCAGTCCCACACCACGTTGCCCCTGGCGTCCCGCTCGACCTTCATCAGGCGGGCGGCACGGTCGAAGTCGTCCTCGCCCGGGTAGCCGACGCCACCCCGCCTCGATTCCTGCCGGGCCATGCCTTGGCGCACGATGAGATCGGCGCCGCTGAGCGGCAGGCCCGCGCTGTCGGTGGGCTGACCGAAGGTGGCGACCTCAGGCGGTGCCGGGGTCTTGCACACGCCGCAACGCTGCTCCCCCAGGAACAGCTCGTTCCCACATGTCGCGCACAACGTCTTGCTCACGACGCTCCTCCTCCGCTCGGCACCGCCCGGCGCTCGTAGCTCCGACGGTACCCCGAGGCCGGCCCGGCTGAGAACCGTCTTGACGCCGAGCTGACAGCGCGCCGGAAGGCCGGGGCAGGGCGGCGATGCGCCTCAAGCGGGGACGGGCTGCTCGGCGAAGAGATCGGCGTCCTCGGCCCGTTCGAGGGCGAGCTCCTCGGGCGAGGCCCGGCGGGCGGCGAGGGACAGCACCACCCCGGAGATGATCGCCGCCCCGATCGACGCGGCGAAGATCCCGATCTTGGCCTGGTCCTGGAGCACGGTCGTGTCGAACGCCAGCCCGGTGACGAAAAGGGCCACGGTGAAGCCGATGCCGGCCGCCATCGAGATGCCCAGCATGTGCAGGAAGGTGGCGCCCCGGGGGAGCACACCGATGCCGAGCCGGGCGGCCAGGTAGGCGGCGCCGCAGACCCCGATGGTCTTGCCAGCCATCAGGCCGAGGGCCACGCCGATGGTGACCGTGCTCCCGATCGCGTCGGCGAGCGCTGAGCCGGAGATGCGCACCCCGGCGTTGGCCAGGGCGAAGATGGGGATGATCACGAAGCTGGTCCAGGGCAGGAGGGTGTCGACGATCCGCTCGCCCACGGGCACCGTCTCCCGCAGGTGGAAGGCCGCCGCCCTGATGTCGGCCGCGGTGATCTCCTCGAGCCCTTCGAGGTGGTCGGTGATCTGCTCGCGATCGAGGTCCGGCTTGAGCGCCGCCACCGGCGTGAGGAAGCCCATCGCCACACCGGCGACGGTGGCGTGGACGCCGGAACGGAACATCGCGTACCAGGCGACCACGCCGATCACGACGTAGACGGGGAGGTACCAGACACGGGCCCGGCGCAGGCCGTAGGCCGAGGCCAGGAGGGCGAGGGCCACGCCCAGCCAGGCGAAGGAGATGGACTGGCTGTAGACCACGGCGATCACGCCGATGGCGCCGAGGTCGTCGGCCACGGCCAGCGTGAGCAGGAAGAGCTTGAGCTGGGCCGGAACGCGCGGGCCGAGCAGCGACACGATGCCCACGGCGAAGGCGATGTCGGTGGCCATCGGCACGCCCCATCCCTTGGCGCCAGGGCCGCCGGCGTTGAGGGCGAAGAAGATGAGAGCGGGGACGACCATGCCCCCGAGTGCGGCGATCACCGGCATCGCCGCGGCCCGGCGATCCCTGAGCTCGCCGACCACCATCTCCCTCTTGATCTCGAGGCCGGCGACGAAGAAGAAGAGCGCCATCAGCGCGTCATTGATGAACTCGTGGAGGGTCAACTCGAGCGCGAAGTCTCCAAAGCGGAGGTCGAGGTGGGTCTCGAGCAGGTGGAAGTAGCTGTCGCCGGCGGGAGAGTTGGCCCACACCATGGCGGCGACCGAAGCGGCGAGGAGGAGCACGCCCGACGCGGCCTCGATGCGGAGGAAGCGGGCCATGGGCCGGACCACCCCGCGGGCCAGCAGTCGATCGCTGCCAATCCAGGTGAGGTGCCAGTGCCGGTCGTGGTGGTCGATTGGTTCGGTCATGGTGTGAGGTGTGGGGGGGGTCGGGGCCGATGTCGAGCCCGGAGGCTCGACGGGCCAGGACGGCCGATGGGGCCGGCACCCGGAGATGCCGACCCCATCGTGGCGTAGAGGAGGCCGTCCCGTCAGGTTGCGGCCAGGTCCCGATTCTTGGTCGTCGACGATCCCTCGGCCGAGCCATAACTCTCGTGGGTGCCGGCGAACTCCGGGTAGGCGAGGATGCCCATCTCGGGGAGGTCGAGGCCTGCGACCTCGTCCTCCTCGCTCGACCGGATGCCGCCCTTGGTCAGCTTGTCCTGGATCTTGAAGAACAGGTAGCTGGCCAGACCGCCGAACACGATGATGGCGAGGGCGCCGGCGAGCTGGCTCATGAGCTGGCTCGTTCCGCCGCCGTAGAACAAGCCCTTCACCGCGGGGCTGGCGGCACCGTCGACGAGGGTGGCGTTCCAGCCGCCGCCGTAGCTGCCGTTGGCGAAGAGGCCGACCGCCAGCACACCGAAGATCCCGTTCACGCCGTGGACGGCGATGGCGCCGACCGGATCGTCGATCTTGAGCTTCCGCTCGATGATGTAGACGGCCTCGACCACCAGCACACCGGAGATGGTGCCGATGATGGCCGACCCCATCGGCGTCACGAAGGCGCAGGGGGCGGTGATGGCGACCAGACCGGCGAGCATGCCGTTGGCGATCATGGCCGGGTCGGGCTTGCCAGAGCGCATCCACACGTAGACCATGCAGATCGTTGCACCGAAGGCGGCGGCGATGGCCGTGTTGGTGGCGACGGTGGCGAACTGCGGGTCGCTCGAGGCGAAGGTCGAACCGGCGTTGAAGCCGAACCAGCCGAAGAGCAGGACGAACGTGCCGAGGAAGGCCATCGGGATGTTGTGGCCAGGCAGGGCGCGGGGCTTGCCGTCCTTGCCGAACTTGCCGATGCGGGGACCGAGCACCTTGGCGCCGGTGAAGGCGGCGACACCGCCCATGGCGTGCACGATGCCCGAGCCGGCGAAGTCGACGTAGCCGTTGCCCCAGCCCATGGTGTTGCCGAGCTGGCTCAGCCAGCCGCCGCCCCAGGTCCAGGCCCCGAAGACCGGGTAGTAGAGGGCGCCGCAGAACAGGCCCCAATAGCAGAAGCTGCGGAACTTCCACCGCTCGGCCATCGAACCCGTCGGGATGGTGGCCGTGGTGTCCATGAAGGCCACCATGTAGAGGAAGAACCCGGCCAGAGCGCCGGTGAGCGGCAGGTTGGACGAGTCGTACCACGACCCGAACCAGCCGCCCTTCCAGAGCAGCACCTGGTCGCCGATCTTGAGAAGGGCGTTGTCGGCGATGGAAGCGCCGCCGCCCACGGCCTGGCTGAGCCCGTAGTCGATGCCCGGGAAGTTGTAGCTGTAGCCACCGAACATCAGCGGGAAGCCGATGGCGAAGAAGGCCACGAAGCCGAGCCCGAAGATGGCGAAGTTGGTGGTCACCACGTGGGCGGCGTGCTTGGCCCGACAGAAGCCGGTCTCGACCATGGCGAAACCGGCCTGCATGAAGATCACGAGGGCGGCGCCGATCACCATCCACATGAGGTTCGTGGTCTGACTGACCGCTGTCAGCTTGGTGTTGACGTCGGCGGCGGTGACTTCGGGGACGGCATCCTGGGCGAAGGCGATGCCGCTCGAGAGCAGCACGAGCCCGGTGCCCAGGGCAGCCCCGACGGCGAGGCGTCGTGCTCGCAAAGGGGTACTCCTTCGGTTGGGGCGGGGTGAACCCGCCTCGTGGGTGGTGGGTCGGACGGGGCTGGACATCACACCGCCTCCGTGTCGCGCTCGCCGGTGCGGATTCGCACCAGCCGGTCGACGGGAACGACCCAGATCTTCCCGTCGCCGATCTTGCCGGTACGGGCGGAGTTCACGATGGTGTCGACGACCTTGTCGGCGTCGCTCGTGTCGCACACGATCTCGAGCTTGAGCTTCGGGATCAGATCGATCGTGTACTCCGCCCCTCGATACGTCTCGGTGTGGCCGCCCTGACGACCGACGCCCTTGACCTCAGTAACCGTGAGGCCGAGGACGCCGATGCCCTTGAGGGCTTCCTTCACCTCGTCGAGACGGTGCGGTTTGATCACCGCCGTCACGAGATGGACCATTGCTCCTCCTGATGGATGCTGCGGGGTGGTTCCTGGCCGGGGCCAGGAGGGTCAGGGGTGGGCGGTGCGCCCGCTTCCTGACTCGTAGATGACGGTACGGATGCGCCGTTTCCCGTCTGTGTTCGCTTTGTGAACGGCGCCAACATTCGGAGTTGCACTCAGATGTCGCGAACCTGACGCGAATCTGTACGACCAGGGGTCACTTCGAGGGGCGGCGGGCCCGTCAGCCTGCGAGGTTGGCGCTTCGCCCCGTCACCCGCCACGATGGACGAATGCCCCGCACCGACAACCCGGTGATCCAGACCACGCCCGTCCAGCGGGTCCTGCTCCCCGGCATCCTGATCATCGGCTCGTCGATCGCCCTGGGCCTCTCCACCAACGCCGGATCGGTGCGCAGCCTCTTCGTCGGTGCGCTGATCGGTGGGATCGTGCTGCTGGTGGTGTCGGCCCGCCGCTACCTCGAGCTCACCGAC
>JAKOVR010000039.1 GCA_029782025.1 Actinomycetes bacterium
GAGCCCGTGGGTCCGGAGGGCGACGGAGGCCGGCCCGGGGTCGGGGACGTTGGCGATCACCAGCGGGCCCGTCGGTCGCACCGTCTGACCGTGCATGGCGCGCAGGTCGAGGACGGTGAGGCCGGCGAGGGCGACGGTGGCGACGAGCCGCCAGCGGATCGTCGGCACGACGCGGGCGACGAGCAGGCAGAGGGTCGGCGCCAGGAAGAACAGGTAGCGGCCGTTGGTGTACACGGTCCCGTAGGGCTGGACGGCGTAGAGCACGGGGAAGCAGAGCAGTGCCAGGGCGTCGAGGCCGAGGCGGCGCACGCCCAGGACCGTCGCCCAGGCCAGCACCCCCAACGCCGGGGGGTACAGCACCCAGGCCCAGCCCCCGAGCCAGGCAGCCGTGTAGGGCTCCCGCAGCCCGAGCAGCCCGGGCAGGCCCGTCTCGGCCAGGAACCGGAGGTTCTGTCCCGGCGGGCTGGCCACGGCCAACGGGGGCAACCGCATCGACGCTCCGCCGTGCGAGAGGTTGAACCGGAGCCAGGGGGCGGCGCCGAGGGCGGTGGCGGGGACAGCGAGCACGGCCCACCGCCATTGCCGGCGAAGGGTGCCGCTGGCCGTGGCCCAGAGGCCGAGCGGGGCGGCGAAGTAGGCGATGTTCGGACTCATCCACCAGCCGAGCCCGAGGAGCAGGCCGGCGGCCGGCCAGGCCCACCGCGGGGCGTCCCGCCCGTCGGACGGGAGGAGCACGAGCCAGGCGGCGAGCCCGATGGTGAGCGTCGGCGTGTAGAAGAGGAACTCGCGCAGCGGGAGCCACACCGCCGTGGCCGGCCACAGCCACAACAGGAGGGCGGCGTGCACGGCGGCCTCGGCGGCGAGGAAGCGGCGAGCGACGAGCCACAGCAGCACCGGGTTCACCGCCGAGAGCAGCACCGCCCAGAACCGGAGGGAGACGAGCGACGCGCCGAGCACCCGGACGAGCGGGGCCATGAGGTAGAGCACCGGGGTGCCGCCGTAGTCCTGCCCCCACAGGAAGGTGCGGTGCTCGCCGGTGAGCAGGTGCTTGGCCATCAGCCCGGCCAGGGCCTCGTCGGCGTCGGCGGGCGCGAGCCCGGCGCGGTACACGAGGACCCTCCCCACGATCCCGGCGAGGATCGCCGCGCCCACCAGTGCTTGCCTCGTGCCGCGGCCGGCCCCCGTGGTCACCACGCCGTCGAACGTAGTGGACGGCGGCACCGCGATCGCTCGACAGGCCGGAGGATCGGGCCTAGGTTCGCCCCGTGACCGATGCCCTGTCCCCGCTGGCGGCGCGCGACGCCGCCCACCTCATCCACCCCGTGACCGAGCCGCGGGAGATGACGGCCCACGGCCCCCGCATCGTGGTGGCGGCCGAAGGCTGGACGCTGCAGGACGACCGCGGCCGCGAGATCATCGACGGCTTCGCCGGCCTGTGGTGCTCCGCCGTCGGGCACGGCCGCCCCGAGATCATCGAGGCGGTCGAGCGCCAGCTCCGCGTCCTCGACTACTTCACCACCTTCCACGGCCAGTCCCACCCGGTGGCCATCGAGGCAGCGGAGCGGATCGCCGGGCTCTTCCCGCCCGAGAGCGGGCTCGACCACATCATGTTCTCGAGCGGCGGCTCCGAGGCCAACGAGACCAACTTCAAGCTCGTCCGGCTCTACTGGGCCCTCCGGGGCGAGGAGCGGCGCAAGACCATCGTCGCCCGCCACCACGGCTACCACGGGCTCACCATCGCCACCATGACCGCCACCGGCATCATGCCGATGCACTGGAACTTCGGGCCCGAGGCCCCCGGCTTCGCCCACATCCCGGCGCCCTACTGCTACAAGTGCGAGCTCGACCTCGAGTACCCGTCCTGCCAGCTCGCCTGCGCCCGCTCGCTCGAGCGCTACATCGAGGAGCAGGGCCCCGACTCGGTCGGCGCCTTCATCGCCGAGCCGGTCATCGGCGCCGGGGGCATCATCCCGCCCCCCGACGGCTACTTCACCGCCATCCGGGAGACCTGCGACAAGTACGGGATCCTGCTGATCATCGACGAGGTCGTGTGCGGGTTCGGCCGGACCGGCACGATGTTCGGTCACCAGCAGTGGGACGGCGTCCGGCCCGACATCGTCACGCTGGCCAAGGGCCTCACCAGCGGGTATCAGCCCCTCGGGGCCTCGGTCGTGGCCCGCCACGTATGGGAGACGATCAGCGAGCGCCTGCCCGACCAGATGCCGTTCAGCCACGGCTTCACCTACAACGGCCATCCCGCCTGCTGCGCCGCCGCCCTCGCCAACATCGACATCATCGAGCGCGACGGCCTCGTCGACAACGCCCGCGACGTGGGCGCGTACCTGCACGAGCAGCTCCACGAGCGGCTCGGCGGGTTCGACACCGTTGGCGAGATCCGGGGCATGGGGCTCATGGCCGGCATCGAGCTCGTGGCCGACCGCGACACCAAGCGCGGGTTCTCCAAGCCCCACACCGCCTGCGTCCACGTGGAGCACGCGGCGTGGGAGCGGGGGCTGTACTGCCGGGCCATGGGCATCGAGGTGGTGGGCCTGGCCCCGCCGCTGTCGATCGACCGGGGCTGCGTCGATCGGATGGTCGACGTGCTGGTCGAGTCGGTGGCCGACATGGAGGCCACGATCATGCCCAAGGAGCGCCGCCGGCGGGAACGCTTCGCCGTGCAGTACCCGTCGGCCCGGGCCATCCTCGACGGGATGGCGGCCAAGTTCGATCCGGCTGCGGCCGCCGGCGTGTCGATCGTCGTCGGGTTCGACCTGAGCGGCGAGGGCGGCGGACGGTGGCGGGTCGCCATCGCGGACGGCACGCTGGCCCTCGACGAGGTCGACGACCTGGCCGACGCCGAGGTGGTGATCCGGGCTTCGGCCGCCGACTACCTGGCCATCGCCAACGGCGACCTGAACGGGGCCGAGGCCTTCTCCACCGAGCGGCTCAGCATCGACGGCGACCTCATGCGGGCCGGCACCCTGGCCGAGCTCGGCCTGATGTAGCCCACGGTGCCCGGCCCCACCGTCCGCCGCGGCTCCACCGTCTTTCGCGGCGGGCCCATCCTCACCATGGTCGAGGGGGCAGACCGGTCCCTGGCCGCCGGAGCCGGCGCGGTGGTGGTGGACGGCGACCGCGTCGTGGCCACGATGGAGGCGGCGGCCGCCGACCCGCTGGTCGAGGCCGGTGCCGATGTGGTGGACCTGGCCGGGCGCACGCTCGTCCCCGGCTTCATCGACGCCCACGCCCACCTCTCGATCGCCGCGCTGCTGCCCCGGTGGCGGGACGTCTCCCGGGCCGCCACCGTCGAGGAGGTGCTCGACGCCGTGCGGGCCCAGGCCGCGGCCGAGCCCGACGCGCCCTGGGTGCGGGTGGCCGGCTGGGACGACGCCGGCTCCGGGGTGTACCCGACCCGACGGCTGCTGGACGGCCTCGGGCTCGACCGCCCCGTCGTCGTCGCCGACTCGACGCTGCACCGCTGCGTGGTGAGCTCGCTCGCCCTGGATCTGCTCGGCATCGGGAAGGGCACGCCCGACCCACCGGGCGGGGAGATCGGGCGCAAGTCCGACGGCGAGCCCAACGGCCACCTGGTGGAGCGGGCCTGGAGCGAGGCCCACGCCCGCTCGATGGCGGCCTACACCGATCCCGACCGGTGGGCCGACCATGTCGCCGACCGGATCGCCCGGCTCCACACCGAGGGCATCACGGCCATCCACGACGCCGCCTGCTCGCCCGAGGCCGAGGCGCTCTACCGGTCGATGCTGGCCGCCGGCCGGTTGGGGGTGAGCGTGCTGGCCATGCCGCACGCCGCCGCCCTGCTCGACAACGACCTCGGCGAGCGCATCGACGGGCCGGTCACCGGCGAGGGTGACGAGCGGTTCCGGATCGGTCCGGCCAAGCTCTTCGCCGACGGCGGCGCCGCCCCCGCCGTCGACCTCACCATCGGCGGCGAGCAGCTCTCGATCGGCCTCCTCTTCCCGGACCTCGAGGCCCAGCTCCTGCGCCTCACCGCCCGCGGCTTCCGGGTGGGGGTGCACGCCATGGGCAACCGCGGCGTCGCCGCCGCCATCGACGCCTTCACCGCCGCCGCCCGCCGGTTCCCCGATGCCGACCTCCGGCCCCGGATCGAGCACGCCGGTGTGGCCTCGCCGGCGCAATGCCGGGCGATGGCGTCCCTCGGGGCGGTGGCCGTGGTGCAGCCGGGGTTCGTGGCCCACGTCGGCGCCGCGGCCCACGGGCTGGAGCCGTCGCCCCACGGCTACCGGTGGCTGCCCTTCCACGACCTGCTGGAGGCCGGCGTGCCGATCGCCGGGTCGAGCGACGATCCGTGCGCGCCGACCGCGCCGTTGTGGGGTGCGGCGCTGGGGGTCAGCCGGATCGCCGGCGACGGCTCGGTGTTCGAAGCCGACCAGGCCGTCGCGTTCGACGACTGGCTCCGGGCCTACACGGCCGGCGCGGCGCTGGCTGGGGGCCAGGAGGGTGAGCGCGGCCGCCTGGCCCCCGGGCTCCGTGCCGACCTGGTGGTGCTGGCCGGCCGGGGGCGACGCGGCGTCGCCCCGACGGTGGACGAGACCTGGGTCGGCGGGGTGCGGGTGTTCACCGCCTCGGGCTGAACGGTGGGGCGGGGCCGGGTGGTGGGTGGGTGCCGTGGTGTTGGGAGTGGTGGTGGGTGCCGGTGGGGCTGGTGAAGATGAACCGGCCGTTGCCGGTGGGGGTCATGGTCCAGCCTGCGGCGTGGGCGACGCTGCGGTGGTGGTGGCGGCAGAGCAGGGCCATGTTGTGTTCGTCGGTGGTGCCGCCGTGTTCCCAGTGGTCGATGTGGTGGGCGTCGCACCATGACGGTGGGGCGGTGCAGCCGGGGAAGACACAGCCACCGTCGCGGATGGCCAGGGCGATGCGGATGGCGGTGGTGGCGTAGCGGCGGCGCCGGCCATAGGCGAGCGGGACCCCGTTGGGCTTGAGGGTGACGCGGGCCCAGGCGGCGTCGCAGGCCAGGAGTGAGGCGGCGTGGTCGTCGACCCGGGACCGGTCGAGGGTGGTGACGCTCAGGTCGGTGTCGCGGATGAGGAGGATGGCTTCGCTGCGGGGTTGTTCGTTGTGGTGCCCGTCGGATGGGGTGTGGGCGGCGCCGTGGCGGATCAGGTCGACCAGCGCGTGGGCCATGAGGGCGGAGCGGCTGGGGATCGGGAGGTCGGTGCTCTCGAGGTTGTCGCGGGTGTAGGTGCGGAAGAGGGTGTCGGCGCGGTCGTTGAGGAGGGTGGTGAGGGTGATGGCGTGGTCGCCGGTGAGGGTGCCGTGGATCTGGACGACCCCGTCGAGCAATGGATCGACGGTCAAGCGGTCGCGGTCGGACTCGCGGATCGGGTCGTGGCCGCCGTCCTGGTCGAGCAGTTCCGCGGCGCCGTGGACGTCGCGACGCCACACGTCGAAGATCGTCCCCGCCGCGGCGTCGACCAACTGCGGGACGATCACCGAGAACGCCGCCGCGATCCGGGGGTTCGCGGCGATCGCCAACACGGCGGCGTGGTGCTCGCTGATGTGCCCGTCGATCATGGCGTCGGCGACGCCGGGCAGGCAACGGCGGAGCTTGACCGCGGTGCGGACCTTGCCCCGGGCGACCCTGGGAGGCAGGTGGGCTTCCCTTGCCAGCCAGGTGCCGGTGGGCAGGGCGTGTTCGAGTTCGGTGGTGCCCCGGCCGTCCAGCTCGGCCAACAGCGCGGCTTCGGCGGCGGCGAGCGCGGTCTGGGCCGCTTCGAGGGTGAGGACCCCGGTCTGGAGCTCGGCGTCGGTGTACAGGGCGGGATCGGCGCCGGCCGCCTTGCGGCACCGCTCGAGCAGATCCACCAGATCGTCCATACCGCAAAGGAGACGAACCCCCTCCGACAAGAATAGAGAAACGAACAGAAGATCGCATACTGCAGGCCCGAACCCTCCGTGGGTGCGAAGTGTTCGCGTTCGCGAACAATTCGCACCCACGGGGGCGGGCGGGGGCGCGGGTCGGGTCTCTGGCCGGATCGGGGGCAGGGAC
>JAKOVR010000045.1 GCA_029782025.1 Actinomycetes bacterium
ATTGTTCGCGAACGCGAACAATTCGCACCCACAGGAGGAGGGCTCAGAACTGGGCTTGGACCCAGGCGACGCCGTCGTCGATGGTGCCGGTGGCCCAGCACGGGAACGGCATCGTGAACATGCCGCCCTCGATGAGCCCCTGCACGTGGTCGACGCGATCGGGCGCCACCACGGTCACCGCGCCGGGTACCAGCGCCGCCAGCACCCCGGCCCGCTCGGCCAACCACATCGACACCTTCTGTTGCGCCTCGGGCTGCCCGGCCTGGTAGTCGAACACCAGGCCCACCTTCTCCCGCCGCCGCAGGATCCCGTCGAGCGCGGCGCACACCGCAGCGGCGCCCTCGAGGTCGACCCTGTCGTCGATCACCACGACGACCACCGGCCAACGCGACTCGTCGACGGCGTCGGTCATGGAATCGGGCGCGGACGCCGAAGGTCAGACGGGGCGGACGTCGAGGGCGTGCTCGCCCTTGTCGCCGGCGGCCAGCTCGTATTCCACCTGCTGGCCTTCGAGGAGCGTGCGGTAGCCGTCCATCTGGATCGCCGAATGGTGGACGAAGACGTCGGACCCACCTTCACGGGCGATGAACCCGTACCCCTTCTCGGCGTTGAACCACTTGACGGTACCGATCGCCACGGCACGCCCCTTTCACTGCAAGCCAGCACGACCCCCGTGGGTCAGGGCGCAACCTATCCGCGGCGCCCCGGCGCGGTCGCGGATGGTGCACGGCGGGCTCAGCCCCCCGACAGGGTGTGCCGTCGGAAGAAGTCGACCACCAGCGGCGGCACCTCGTCGGGCACCTCGTGGCCGGCCGGATGGACGTACACGGCGAGCTCGTGGTGGCCCGGACCGGTCGCCGTTCGCAGGTACCGGTCGGTCGTCTCGGCTGGCAACGTCACGCCGAGCTTCTGCTCGGCCAGCGGGATGCTGCGGGCCTGCCCCTCGTAGGGGACGATGGGATCCTTCTCGCCCATCATCATGAACATCGACCGGACGGGGTCGGTGGCGAGGAGCGGCCCGGGTTGCGCCGAGAGGTTGGCGGTGGCGGCGATGGCGTCGCCCCGCTGGTTGAGCAGCAACGACGTGAAGGCCGAGCCGTTGGAGTGACCCATCACGAAGATGCGGTCGGGATCGACGGGCAGCGACGAGCGGACGGCGGCCAGGAGCGCGTCGTAGAAGTGGAGGTCACGGTCGCCCTCGCCGCCCACCTCGTTCTGCCAGCCGGGACGGTTGCCCTCGGGATCGGTCTTGCCGGCATGGCCGACCAGACCATCGGGATACACCACGATGGCCTCGGGCCAGAGCTTCTCGATCTGGAGCTTCCGGTCGAAGTTGGCGCCGGAACCGCCGTGCCCGTGGAATGCGATCACGAGGGGGGCCGGCGCGGTCAGCGCCTCGGGCACCTGCAGCACGGCGGTGCGGGGCTGACCATCGACGTCGAGCGTCACGACGTGACGCCCGGGCGAGGCCGGCACGACGCTTGCCCCCGTCGGCGCGGACGCCAGCGCCGACGAGCCGACGGTCGTCCGTGGCATCAACGAGCCGGGGGCGTCGGCCGTGCCGGCCGAGCCGGCCGTGCCGGCCGAGCCGGACGGCACCGAGGACGCTGCTGCGGTGGTCGAGGTCGGCGTTGCCGCGCCGCAGGCGGTCGCCAGCGCGGCCACGGCGAGGGCGGAGGCCACGGCGAGCGGTGCGAGGCGGGCGGGACGGCGGGCCGGGAGCGGAGCGGACATGACCACAGGATCCCGAAGGAGGACGATGAGACTGTGACCGGCCTGTGAAGGCGGTGTGAGGGCGCAACCGGCCGGCGGCCGGCGCGGCGTCAGCTCAGGCTCAGGTGCTCGGTGCCGTCGAACTCCTCGTCGATGTCCTTCTTGAGGGTCACGCCGAAGATGGCGGCGATCACGGCACCCGTGACCATCAACCCGACCGGGACGGCGACGAGCAACACGACGAGGAGGATGGCCGGACCCATGGCGCCATCTTGGCCGATGGGCGGGCGATCGGCCAACACCAAGGAGGTCCGAGCGGGACCGGGGCCGACCGGACCGCGACCCGACCAGGACCGGCTCAGGCCGGGTGGTGGGCCCAGGCCTCGATCTCGAACAGCGCCCCCACCGGGAGCTCGGACACGGCCACGGTGGAGCGGGCGGGGAAGTCGGGGCCGCCGAACACCTCGGCGTAGACCTCGTTCATGAGCCCGAAGTCGCGCATGTGGAGGATGAAGCACGTGGTCTTCACCACGTCGGCCAGCGACGCGCCTTCGGCCTCGAGCAGGGCCCGCAGGTTCTCGATGGCCTGGCGGGTCTCGCTCTGGATGCCGCCCGTGACGAGGGCGCCGTCGCGGGCGCCGACCTGGCCGGAGACCACGAGGAAGTCGCCGGCGCGGACGATGGGGCGGTACGGACCGATCGGCTTGCTCATGCCGGCACCCTACCTGTCGGGCCGGGCCTACCTGTCGGGCCAGGCCTACCTGTCGGGCGCTGGCCCGCACGCCGGTGTCGGCGCCGGCCCCGGCGTCATCCGGGCCAGCGGCCGACCGGCCAGTCGCCGGGGAACCCGAGGTGCCGCCACACCGCGGCCGCCACCGCGGTGAAGACGGCGTCGGAGCCGTTGACCGGCGGGCCGTCGTCGGCCTCGATGGTGACCTCGATGCGCGGGGTGTCCTGGGCCCGCAGCACCCCGAAGGAGCGGACGGTGAGGTCGAGCGGTTCGCCCGTCTCGGGGTCGACGGCGATGCCCTCGCTGGTCACCCAGCCGAGCGCCATGTGGGCGGCGCCGATGCAGTACGAGCGGAGGATCACCGCGTCGAGCGGATCGCCGCAACGCACCCGCACGGCGATCGACGGCCGCCCGTCGTCTCCGGCCGGGACCACGGCCGCCCGGGCCTCGGCGCCCGAAGGGGCGCGCACCGGCGCGTCGGCCGGGCCGAGGGCGTGGAGGAGCACGAGCGCCTCGGCCCACCCGGCGGCCCGGAGGGTGGCGCTGGTGGGTGGCCCCGGCACGCCGGTGACCTCCTCCACCACCAGCCCGGGCGCCACCGCGGCCATGGCCTCGGCCACACCGGGCGTGGCCACGACCCGCAGCACCCCGGTGCCGTCGGCCCGCACGCCCGCCGCCACCGGGGGGCGCTTGGGCCCGAGCCGCACCGCGTCCTCGCGGGCGTACAGCACCCGCACCGGCCGACCGTGCTCGTCGGCGAGGCGTCGGGCCACGGCTCCCACCTCCGACGCGACCTTCCCGCCGAACGCCCCGCCGTTGCCGAGCGGGGAGGCCGGCTCGCCGCCCGGGGCGCACCACGACGCGTCGGTCTCGAGGTAGGCCGGTTCCACCCACCCCGTGCGCAGGGTGCGGGCCCAGTCGCCGTCGGGCAGGGCCAGCGGCGGCTGCGGGTCGACCGTGGTGCGCCGGCCCTGCACCTTCCCGGCTCGACCACGGGCTTCGGCCAGGGTCTCGCCCACCGCCCAGGAGCCGTCGGCGGCCCGGACCGCCACCAGCGCGTCGCCGGGCGGCGGGGCCAGGTCGTCGGCGAACCCACCCCGCCCGAGGGCCACGTCCGGCCCGACCCGCTGGGGAACACCGCCCTCGAGCCCGGCCCGGCGTGAGGCGGCGTCGAGGTCACGCCCACCGGTGCCCGACCCCGAGGCGGGGGGCGCCCAGCCGGCCACGGCGGCCGGGTCGCCGCCGGTGGCCACGGCGACGGCTTCCTCGATGGTCTGCCAGCCCGTGCAACGGCACAGGTGCGCCGCCAGCGCCCGATCCACCGCGCCGTCGCCCGCCGCCGGACCCCGGGACTCGAGGCCGTGCAGCCGCAGGAGGATCCCCGGCGTGCAGAAGCCGCACTGGCTGGCCCCGGTGGCGCAGAACGCGTCGGCCCATCGCCGCCGGTCGTCGTCGACGAGCCCGTCGACGGTGGTGATGGCGCGGCCGAGCACGCGCCGCACCGGCGTCACGCACGACACCCTCGGCGCGCCGTCGACCAGCACCGTGCAACAGCCGCACTGGCCCTGCGGGCTGCACCCGTCCTTCACCGATCGCACGCCGAACTGGTCGCGGAGGGCGTCGAGCAGCGACACGGAGTCGTCGGCGAGGTCGTGGGCCACGCCGTCGACGACGAGGCGGTGCGGATCGGTCACGGCGGCAGGATAGGTTCGAGCCCGATGGCCACCGAATCCGGATCACCCCCGCTCGGCGGGGCCACCCCGGGGCTGCCCGGCCCCGCCGTGTCGCGCCGGGCTGTCCTGGCCGGCGCCGCCGGCACGTCGGTGGCCGGCGCGCTGTGGCTGGCCGGCTGCGGCAGCGGCACGTCGGCCGGGAGCGCGGCCACCGGCACCACCGCCGCCGCCCGCGGTGCCGGGAAGGCGGGGCTCGTGCTCGTCCCCCGGTTCGACAACGCACCCGACTACGTCGTGACGGGGAGCGAGCAACGGCTCTGCTTCGGGCTGGGGAGCACGGCCGGGGAGATCGTGAACGACGGCCCGGCCACGCTCGCCATCACGCTGGTGAAGGACGGCAAGGAGGTGGGGCCGCCGATCTCGGTGCCCCGCCACAAGGGCGACATCCCGTCGGCCTACTACCCGCTGCGCACCACCTTCGCCGCACCGGGCATCTACAAGGCGGTTGCCGTGGTCGACGGGGTCGGTCTCGACCAGACGTTCCAGGTCAGCGCGCCCGGCCCCGACGCCGTCCCCGGCCGGGGCCAAAAGCTCCTCCCCTTCGACACGCCCACCACGAAGGACCACAAGGGCGTGGAGCCGATCTGCACCCGCAAGCCGGAGCCCTGCCCGTTCCACGACGTCACCCTCACCGAGGCCATGGCCGCCGGCGCTCCCGTGGCGTTCATCGTGTCCACCCCCGCCTTCTGCCAGACGGCGGTGTGCGGACCGGTCCTCGAGATCCTCACCAAGGCGGCCAAGGACTTCCCGTCGCACCGGTTCGTGCACGCCGAGGTCTACAAGGACGCGGCCGCCCGGGGGAACTTCGAGCAGGCCGAGGTGGCCCCGGTGATCTCCGCCTACCACCTCACCTTCGAGCCGTGCCTGTTCGTGGCCGACAAGACGGGCACCATCGTCGAACGGCTCGACAACGTCTTCGACGGCGAGGAGATCGCCGCGGCCCTGAAGAAGGCCGCGGGCTAGGAGTGCAGCCACCGATCAGCCCGATGCTGTGCAAGGCCGTCGGTTCGATCGAGGCCGTGCCGCCCGACCGCAGCGACGACGAGCCCACGTTCTTCGAGCCGAAGTGGGACGGGTTCCGCTGCATCGTGTTCCGCAACGGCGACGAGGTGGTGCTCGGCAGCCGCAACGAGAAGCCGCTCACCCGCTACTTCCCCGAGCTGGTCGACCCGATCCGCGCCCAGCTCCCCAGCCGGTGCGTGCTCGACGGCGAGATCGTGATCGCCACCGACGACGGGCTCGACTTCGACATGCTCAGCCAGCGCATCCACCCGGCCGATTCCCGGGTGCGCAAGCTGAGCGTCGAATGGCCGGCCTCGTTCGTGGCCTTCGACCTGCTCGGCGTCTACGGCGAGTCGTGGATGGACCGTCCCTTCGCCGCCCGCCGGGCCGAGCTCGAACGCGTCCTCGACGGCGCCGCCCCGCCGCTGCACCTCACCCCTATCACCACCGACCGCGCCGTCGCCCAGGACTGGTTCGTGCGCTTCGAGGGCGCGGGGCTCGACGGCGTGGTGGCCAAGCGGGCCGATCTCACCTACCAGCCGGGCAAGCGCACGCAGCTGAAGGTCAAGCACAAGCGCACCGCCGACTGCGCCGTCGCCGGGTTCCGTCTGCACAAGGACGGCCAGGGCGTCGGGTCGCTGCTCCTCGGCCTGTTCGACGACGACGGGCGGCTCCACCACGTGGGCGTGGCCGCGTCGTTCACCGCCGCCATGCGCACGGAGCTGCTCGAGCTGCTCACCCCGATGCGGGAGGGCGCGCTCGACGAGCACCCGTGGCGGGGCTGGGCCGACCCCGAGCGCGCCGTGCCGGCGGCCGAGGGCCCCCCGCCCGACCAGCGGATGCCCGGCGGCCTGTCACGGTGGAGCCAGGGCAAGGACCTGTCGTGGTTCCCCATCCGGCTCGAGCTGGTGGCCGAGGTCGCCTACGAGAACGTGCTCAACGGCCGGTTCCGACACGGCGGGCGCTTCCAGCGGTGGCGGCCGGACCGCACACCGGCGTCGTGCACCT
>JAKOVR010000055.1 GCA_029782025.1 Actinomycetes bacterium
GGGGGTCAGCGGAAGTCGCGGGAGGCGGGGTGGCCGCCCACGGGGAGGGGCTCGAGCTTCTCGGCCACCACGTTGACGACGCCGTCGACCTTCTCGAGCCGGCCCCGGATGAGCAGCGCCGCCGCCGAGCGGGCCACCGTGCGGTAACGGGTCCAGCAGCCCCGGGAGCACACCACGTTGATCAGGCCGGTCTCGTCCTCGAGGTTGATGAAGGTCGTGCCGCCGGCCGTGGCCGGGCGCTGCCGGTGCGTGACCACACCGCCGATGAGCACCTTCGCCCCGTCGTCGACATCGCGCAGACCGGCGGCCGGCACCACCCCCAGCTCGTCGAGCTCGGACCGGAGGAACCGGGTGGGGTGCCCGTCGGGTGAGACGCCGGTGGCCCACAGGTCGGCGGCGGCCTCCTCCCGCGGGCTCATGCCGGGCAGGGGCGGAGCCGTGACCCCGGTGACCACCCCGGCCAGGCGGTCGGCGCCGGTCTGGGCCACGGCACCCGCGCCCCACAGGGCCTGGCGGCGGCCGAGCGGGTTGCCGTCGGCGTCGGTGAAGCACGACAGCGCCCCCGCCGTGGCCAACGCCTCGAGGTGCTCGAGGGTGAGACGGGGGGCGCGGGGTCCGGCCGCGGCGGCCCGCATGTCGACCCGGCGCTTGAGGTCTTCGGCGTCGCGGAAGGGACCGTTGGCGGCGCGCTCGGCCACCAGGAGGTCGGCCAGGTCGCGGCCCAGCCCTCGCACCGACCCGAGCCCGAGCCGCACCGCGGGCTGCTCGGGCACCCGCCCGGCCCACGGGTAGGCCGACGACGGGTGCCGGTCGCGGGCCTCGGCCCGCGCCGACACGCACGACGGCTCGCCGGGCGCACGCCCGGTGAGGGCCGCACCTCCGGCCAGCTCCGCTCCGGCGAGGGCGCCGGGCTCCAGAGTGGCGAGGGCGCCAGGTTCCAGGGTGGCGAGGGCGCCAGGTTCCAGGGTGGCGAGGGCGCCACTGCGGTTGATGCAGGGCGTGTGCACCTCCACGCCGTGCCGGCGGGCGTCCTGCACCAGCGAGTGGGGCGAGTAGAAGCCCATGGGCTGGGCGTTGAGCAGGGCGGCGCAGAAGGCGGCCGGGTAGTACCGCTTGATCCACGAGCTGGCGTACACCAGGTAGGCGAAGGACACCGAGAGGCTCTCGGGGAACCCGTAGTTGGCGAAGGCGGCCAGCTTGTCCCAGATCTGCTCCCCCACCTCGGGCCCGATGCCGTTGCCGGCCATGCCGTCGAAGAAGCGGGCCCGCAGGCGATCCATCCGCTCCCGGCTGCGCTTGGAGCCCATGGCCTGGCGGAGCTGGTCGGCCTCGGCCGGCGTGAACCCGGCGACGTCGATGGCCATCTGCATGAGCTGCTCCTGGAACAGCGGCACGCCGAGGGTCTTGGCCAGCGCCCGCTCGAGCAACGGGTGGAGATAGGTGACGGGCTCGGTGCCGTTGCGCCGCCGGATGTAGGGATGGACCGATCCGCCCTGGATCGGACCGGGTCGGATGAGCGCCACCTCCACCACCAGGTCGTAGAAGCAACGGGGCTTGAGCCGGGGCAGGGTGGCCATCTGGGCCCGGCTCTCGATCTGGAACACGCCGATGGTGTCGGCCTCGCAGAGCATGTCGTAGACGGCCGGGTCCTGCGGGAGGGTGGCGAGGTCGGCCTCGAGGCCGTGGGCCTCCCGCACGAAGTCGACGGTGTAGTGCAGCGCCGACAGCATCCCGAGGCCGAGCAGGTCGAACTTCACCAGCCCGGCGGCGGCGCAGTCGTCCTTGTCCCACTGCAGGACGCTGCGCCCCTCCATGCGGGCCCACTCCACCGGGCACACCTCCAGCACCGGCCGGTCGCAGATCACCATCCCGCCGGAGTGGATGCCGAGGTGGCGCGGGGCGTGCTCGAGCTGGAGGGCGAGATCGATCACCGGGGCGGGGATGCCGTCGAGGCCACCGAGCGACCCGGGCGACCCGGGCGACCCGAGCGACCCGGGCGACGGCACCCCGACCGTGGTGCCGCCCTCGCCGGTGAGCTGGTCGCCCACGGCCGACCAGCGGTCGACCTGCTTGGACCAGGCGTCCTGCTGGCCGGCGGCGTAGCCGAGGGCCTTGGCCATGTCGCGCACCGCCGACTTGGCCCGGTAGGTGATCACGTTGGCCACCTGGGCGGCGTGGCGGCGGCCGTGCTTGGCGTAGACGTACTGGATCACCTCCTCGCGGCGGTCGGACTCGATGTCGATGTCGATGTCGGGCGGGCCGTCGCGCTCGGGGGAGAGGAACCGCTCGAAGAGCAGGCCGAGGGCGACGGCGTCGGCGTTGGTGATGCCGAGGGCGAAGCAGACGGCCGAGTTGGCGGCCGAGCCCCGCCCCTGGCAGAAGATGTTCGACCGGCGGCAGAAGTCGACGAGGTCCCAGACCACGAGGAAGTAGCCCGGGAACCCGAGCTGCTCGATGAGGGCGAGCTCGTGGTCGATCTGGGCGTAGGCCCCCGCCACCCGCTCCGCCCCCCGGGGCCCGTAACGGCGGGTGGCGCCCTCCTCGGTGAGCCGGCGCAGGTAGGCCATCTCGTCGAGCCCGTCGGGACAGGGGAAGGGGGGCAGGTTCGGGGCGACGAGGGCGAGGTCGAAGGCGCAGGCCAGCCCCAGCTCGGCCGCCCGCTCCACCACGCCGGGGTAGCGCTCGAAGCGGCGGGCCTGCTCGGCCCCGGACCGCAGGTGGGCGCTGGCCGCGGCCGGGAGCCACCCGTCGATCTCGTCGAGGCTGCACCGGGCTCCGACGGCGGCGACGGCGGTGGCGAGCGGCCGCTCCCGCGGGGCGCCGTAGTGGACGTTGTTGGTGGCGACCAGCTCCACCCCGGCCCGGATGGCCAGGGCGGCGAGGGCGTCGTTGCGGGCCGAGTCGAGCGGGTGGCCGTGGTCCCAGAGCTCGACGGCGACGTGCTCCCGACCGAAGGCCTCGACCAGCCGGGCCAGCTCCACCTCGGCCGCGGCCGGGCCGTGCTCGACCAGGGCCCGGGGCACCGAGCCCTTGCGGCACCCGGTGAGGACCAGCCAGTGCCCGCGGTCGGCCACCGGCGCCCCTGCACCGCCGACGGCGGCGAGGTCGGGCAGCGTGGCGATCGGCGCCCCCTTCTCCCCCCGCAGCTGGGCTTCGCTCACCGCCCGGGCCAGCAGGCCGTAGCCCCGCGGGTCGCGGGCGAGGACCACGAGGTGGGTGACCCCGTCGACGGCGGCACCGAGATCGGGCCGGCTGTGCCACGCCTCCCCCGCCCCGGGATCGAGCTCGGCCAGCACCACGGCGCCGGCCCGCCGGCCCCGGGTGGGGCGGGGGCGGACCGCCGGGGCTGGGCCCTCCTGCTCCTGGGGGGCGGGCGGCCCGCCGAGGGTGAGCTCGCTGCCGAAGACGGTGGGCAGGCCGAGCTCGCGGGCGGCCTCGGCGAAGCGCACCACCCCGTAGAAGCCGTCGTGGTCGGTGAGGGCGAGGGCCTCGAGGCCGAGGCGGCACGCCTCCTCGGCCAACGCCTCGGGGGCCGAGGCGCCGTCGAGGAACGAGAAGTGGGAGTGGCAGTGCAGCTCGGCGTAGGGGACGCTCCCCCGCCGCCGGCCCGACCCTCCCGGCGACAGCGACCCTCCCGGCGCCGACGGCGACGACGGCGACGACGGCGGCGGTTCGTAGGGTGCCCGCTTGCGAGACCAGGCCGGGCTGTCGCCGCCGTCGCCCGGGGTGAGCGAGGGGGGCCGGCGGGTGGCCGGGCGCCGGTCCGAGAGCCGCCGCTCCAGCTCCGACCACGACACCGGTGGGTTGAAGTACCCCATGCCGCCACCATACCGAACACCTGTCCGCCTGTCGAACGTCCGTTCCCCAACTCCCGAGGGTGCGAAGTGTTCGCGTTCGCCAAAAATTCGCACCCACGGGAAGAGCCGGGCGAGGGTCAGGCGAGGCCGAGGCGGGCGAGTTGCTCGGGTGGCGCCTCGACGGCCTCGAGGGCGGCCCGCAGGGCGTCGGTCAGCTCGCGCTCGAGCGGGCCCGGCGCCGCGGTCGGGTCGCCGCCGGCCGAGGCGGCCCGGTCGTGCTCCTGGGCCGGGTCCTCCACCACGTTCCAGAGGTGGTGCCCGCGGAACCCGCCCCACGCCCAGAACGGCACCGGGTCGCTCTGGTCCCACACCTGGCGGATCACGGGGATGTCGGAGCCGGGCATGCGACCGAGGACCGCCCGCTCGTCGGGCCGCGGGAGGGCCTGGTCCGCCGTCAGCAGGTGCGTCGGCATCGTCGACCAGCGGTTCGACAGCATCACCAACGGGCCGTTGCCCTCCACCGGCGCCCGGGCGTAGGTGTGGGTGCCGTCGGTGTAGTGGACCTCGCGTCCCCACACGCCGGTGAGCACGTGGTCCCGCACCGCGCCAGCCGTGCCCTCGAGCAACGGCACCAGGCTGTGCCCGTGGGTGCGCTGGCGCACGGCGCCGGCCACGCCGAACTGGTCGGCCAGGGTGGCGAAGAGGTCGACCGAGGTGGTCAGCGCATCGCACGTCCCCCCGTTGCCGACCCCGTCGGGCCACCACACGAGGAGGGGGATGTGCCCCATCTCCTCGTGGACGGGCACCGGGGGCTTGCCGAAGAAGTCGTGCTCGCCGAGGTAGTGGCCGTGGTCGGTGCAGACGATCACCGCGGTGTCGGCCCATCGGCCGTGCCGGTCGAGGGCGTCGAGCACGCGGCCGAACCAGTGGTCGATCATCGTGAGCTTGCCGCCGTACTGCGCCCGCACCTGCCGGGCCTCGCGTTCGGACAGCACGCCCTGCTTGATGGCGGCCCGGGCGTAGGGCGGCCAGATGAGGTGTGGGCCCTCCCACGTCGGGTCGTAGCGGCGGGCGTAGGCCTCGGGCGTGTCGAAGGGCTCGTGGGGGTCGAACTCGTCGACCACGAGGAGGAAGCGGTCGTGGTGGCCAGCGGTCTCGTCGAGCCAGCGCGCCGCCGCCCGCATGGTGCGCGGGCCCGGGAAGTCGTGCTCGCCCCGGAACCAGCCGCGGCTGTTGTCGTAGGCGAAGGTCCGGCCGTGGCTCGGCGCGCCCACCCAGGACGGGTCGGGGCGGGTGCGCCAGGGGTCGCTCTCGTGCCCCCGCTCGTACTGCCACGCCGTGAAGTCGGTGTGGAAGTTCTCGCCACCGGTCTCGAACAGGTGGGGGTGGTCGCTCACGAGCATCGTGGTCACGCCCGCGGCCCGCAGGGGCACGGTGACCGCGTCCTCCCAGAGCTCCACGCTCCCCCACGGCTTCCACAGGAAGTCGAGGGCCCCGCACAGCAGGTCGTGCCGGGCCGGCATGCAGGGCAGCGAGCCGGCGTAGTGGCGGGTGAACCGGGTGGCCCGGGCCGCGAACCGGTCCAGGTTCGGGGTGTCGAACTCCGTGCCGCCGTAGGCGCCGAGCAGGTGGCGGTTGAGCGAGTCGAGGAGGACGACGACGGCGTTGGCAGGGGGCGCCACGGCGCCGACGCTAGCCCCGGCCCTGGGGGCCGCGCCCGGGCCCGGGCCCGGCGGCATCCGGTCCCGGGTCGCGGATGCCGCAACAACAACATGAGCAACATCACCACCAATTGCATCAGGCCGGTCATGTCCACCACACTCCACGGCACCCGCTCGAGGCACTCTTCTCCCGTCGAGCACACCGGCCACGCTCGACACACCCGAACTTTGCGATTACATTTCGGTTTTCGCCCCGACGGGTTGCGATCCCCGGCGGCGCCTCCACCACGATGCGCACCTCCCCCCTGCCCCCCACCGCTGCCGCCCCCCGCCGCGCCCGCCGTCGCCCGCTGGCGCTGGCATTGATCGCCCTCGCCCCCCTCGTCACCACGGCCGCCCACGCCGCCGATCCGCCGAAGATCTCCACCCCCCAGGAGGCGCGCGACCAGCGCGACCGCATCAAGCGGGAGCAGGCCGACATCGCGGCCAAGCTCGTCCCCCTCGAAGCCACCGAGGACGACCTGGAACGGGCCCTCGCCATCATCACCTCCCACGTCCAGGCCCAGCAGCAGCGGGTCTCGGAGACCACGGCCGACGCCGACGACGCCCAGCGCCGGGCCGACAGCCTCGCCGTGGAGGTGCGCTCGCTCGAGGTCGGCATCACCGATCTCGAACGGCAGGTTCGGGAGCGGGCCATCGCCGCCTACGTCGACCCCGGCGGGCGCAACTCGCCCGAGGAGCTGATCCTGAAGAGCGGCGACCTCACCCAGGCCGAGCGCCAGCGCGTGCTCCTCGACCAGGTCAACGGGGCCGACGCCGACGCCCGCGACCGGCTCCGCGCCGAGCGGCTGCGCCTCGCCGACATCCGGGTGGAGGCCGAGGCGGCAGCGGCCGAGGCGTCCCAGAAGCAGGCCGAGGCCCAGGACGAGTTGCGGGTCCTCGCCACCGCCCACGAGCAGCAGCGCAAGGTCAAGGCCGAGATCGACGCCCGCATCGCCGACTACCGGGTCCACGCCCTCGAGCTGGCCAAGCAGGACGGCGAGCTCGAGCGCATCATCCACGACCTCACCTACCGCGCCCAGGTCCAGGCCAACGGTCCCCCGCGGCAAGGGTCGCTGGTGGGCAGCGCCGATCCCAACGTGATCCGCCCCGTCGGCCCCGGCGGCCTGATCTGGCCCATCGCCGGCCGGCTCACCCAGGGCTTCGGCGGCCGCGGCGGGCACCCCGGCATCGACGTCGCCGCGCCGCTCAACACCCCGATCTACGCCGCCCGCGCCGGCCGGGTGATCTTCGCCGGTTGGAACAACGGCGGCTACGGCAACCTCGTCCTCATCGATCATGGCGACTTCGTGACCGCCTACGCCCACCAGAACTACGTGGTGGCGGCCGTCGGCCAGGAGGTCACCCAGGGCCAGCTCATCGGCTACGAGGGCACCACCGGCTACTCCACCGGGCCGCACCTGCACTTCGAGGTGCGCATCGGCGGGGGCAAGGCCAACCCGCTGTCCTACCTGCCCTGACCGCCCGACGCGGATCAAGAGGACCGGATCCTTTGGGTGCGTAAGGGCGCGCATA
>JAKOVR010000057.1 GCA_029782025.1 Actinomycetes bacterium
CCAACAGGCCAGGGGTGAACTCGAGCTCCTCGGGGATGCGGGCCACGGTGAACTCGTCGCCGACCCCGAGCTCCTGGAGCGTGCTGGTGGCGGGCGGCTCGTAGCGCGATCCCGGGATCGGGTTGCCGTGGGGGCAGGTGGTGGGGTCGCCGAGGACGCGGGTCATGGCCTGCTCCACCGCGTCGGAGATCACGTGCTCCCAGCGTCCGGCCTCGACGTGGGCCTCGGCCCACGAGAGACCGAGGATGTCGGTGAGGAACCGCTCGGCCAGGCGGTGACGACGCACGACCTGTTCGGCCAGTTGTGTGCCGTCGTCGGTGAGCCGGATCGCCCCCTTGGCGATCGAGACCAGCCCTTCGCCTTCCATGCGCCGGATCATCTCGGACACCGCGGGTCGGCTCACGTCGAGCCGTTCGGCGATCCGGGCCTGGATCACGTCGAGGTGGTCCTCCCGCAGCTCGAAGATGGCCTCGCAGTACTCCTCGAACGCCGGGTGGTACTCGGGGGCCTTGTAGGTCACCCCCCGATGCTACCTGGCGGCCCCTCGGGGCGGCCCCGGCCGTACACTCGTGCCGTGCGGGAACCGAAGGGGGCGGATCGCCCCGTCATCATCACGACCATCACCGCGGCCTCGTTCGCGGCGATCGCCTTCCTCGTCGCGCTGGCCGGCTTCCTCCCCGGGGCGCCGGCCCCGACCCCGGCGGCGGCCGAGCCGGTCCCGTTGGAGATGCCCTTCGCCCCCCCGAACCGGGGCGTGGTCGTGCCGCCCGAGACGCCGGCCCCCCAGCCCACCCCGATCGCCGCCGCCTCGCTGGGCGGCTCGGCTGCCGGCCTGAGCGCCAGCGGCACGGCCCAGTCGGCGCCGTCGGCCCCGCAGAACCACACGGTGCTCCCGGAGGCGGCGGCCGTCCTCCAGACCTGGACCGCGCCGGCGTCCGACGGCGGCAAGCCGATCACCGGCTACCTGGTGCAGCAGGCCGACGACGTCAACTTCACCCAGAACCTCTTCTTCGCCAGCGTGGGACCGACCGTGTCGTTCGAGTGGACGTCGGTGACGCCGGGGAACTCGTACTTCTACCGGGTGCGGGCGGCCAACGCCGACGGGTTCGGCGCCCAGTCGACCACCGTGAAGGTCACCGTCCCCCTGTCGGGTCTGCCCGCCGCGCCCGCCTCGCCCGTCGTCCGCCCGCTCCCGTCGTCGGTGCGGGCCACGTGGGGCGCCCCGTCGTCCAACGGCGGGAGCGCGGTGACCTCCTACCTGGTGCGGGTCACCGGGACCACGGGCACGGTCGTGGCCCAGCAGTTCTTCTCCGCCGCCACCTTCTCGGCCCTGCTCGCCAACCTCACCCCGTGGTCCGACCTGTTCTTCCGGGTGGCTGCCGTCAACGGGTCGGGCCTCGGCCCCTTCACCGCCGGCTCGTACTTCGTGCCAACCAACACGCTCACCCCCCAGTGCCTCGGCTCCGGGGCCGACGGGAAGCGGGTGGAGCTGATCTACGCCTACGGCGGGGCATCGCCCAACGCCGAGCTGCTCCAGGCCGCCAACGGCTACGCCACCCGCATCGAGCGCATGCTCACCATGAGCGCCACCGCCACGGGCGGCGTCCGCCACCTCCGCTGGCGCACCAACAACGGCAGCCCGGGGTGCACGATCGTGCTCAACCCCGTGCAGGTGCCCACCTCGCTCCAGCACTTCAGTGAAGTGGTCAACGCCGTGAAGAACGCCGGCTTCAACCAGCCCGACCGGAAGTACCTCACGTGGGTGGAGGACACCACCATCCCCGGCTACGCCGACCCGTGCACCGCCCAGTTCCTGACCGACGACTCGCCGGGCCAGACCAACCTCTCCAACACCACCACGCTGCACTCGGTGTGCTCGCTGCTCGACGGGATCGGCTTCGGGCCGGGCCACGAGATCATGCACAACTTCGGTGCCGTCCAGTCGACCGCGCCCCACAGCGACAGCGCCGCCCACTGCACCCAGGGCTTCGACCCCATGTGCTACGGGCTGGCGATGGTGGTCGATCCGGCCTGTGCCGACCAGTTCGTCTACAGCTACGTCTACGACTGCGGCGGCGACGACTACTTCAACACCAACCCGGCCCCCGGCTCCTACCTCTGCACCCACTGGAACACGGCCCGCAGCGCCTTCCTGACGAACAACCTCGACGAGACCGTCCCGAGCGCGCCGCTCTCGCTCCAGGCCACCGCGGGCAACGGACAGGTGTCGCTCAGCTGGCTCCCGCCGACGAAACAGACCTGTACCGGCATCACGTCCTACACGGTCACCCGGTCGCCCGGCAGCGTGACCACCACGGTCGGGGGCACCAGCACCACCATCAGCGGGCTCACCAACGGCACCACCTACACCTTCACCGTCCATGCCAACGCCGCCGGCGGGAGCGGGCCCGAGTCGTCGCCGTCGAACCCGGTGATCCCGACCGCGGCGGTGGCGACGGCGCCGGGCCCGCCGACCAGCCCGGCCGCGGCCCCCGGAGACGGCCAGGCCACGGTCTCGTGGACGCCACCGGCGTCCAACGGCGGGTCGGCCATCACCGGCTACCGCCTCACGGTGTCACCGGGCGGGACCTTCGTCGACGTCGCTCCGGGTACGAGCGCCGTGTTCCCGGGGCTCACCAACGGCACCTCGTACACCTTCACCGTCCAGGCCTTCAACGGCGTGGGCATCAGCACGCCCGCCGGGCCCACCAACGCCGTCGTCCTCGAGCCCCAACGCACCTTCCACGGCCTCACCCCGCTCCGACTGGTCGACAGCCGGTCCCCGCCCGACAACGTCGGACCGTTCTCCGCCAAGTGGGGCCCGGCCGAAGCCCGTGACATCACGGTCACGGGTGTCACCAGCAACGGTGTCACCGTGCCGGGATCGGCGTCGGCCGTGGTCCTCAACGTCACGGTGGTGAACCCGACGGCGCCGTCCTTCCTCACCATCTGGCCGTCGCTCGACGGCCGACCCACGGCGTCGAACCTCAACTTCGTCGCCGGCCAGGTGGTGCCCAACCTCGTCACGGTGAAGGTCGGTGCCGCGGGGAAGGTGTCGATCTTCAACAACTCCGGCTTCGTCGACGTGCTGGTCGACATCGTCGGGTTCTTCGACGGGGGCGACAACTCCGGCTCCCGGTTCGTGGGGGTCACGCCCACCCGGATCCTCGACAGTCGCCCCCCGCCCGAGAACGTCGGGCCGTTCGCCACCGCGTGGGGGGCCGGCGTCACCCGCACGCTGCCGGTGCGCAACGTGGGCCCGGTCCCGGCCAACGCCACCGCCGTGGTGGTCAACATGACCGTCACCGGCCCGTCGGCAGCCTCGTTCCTCACCGTCTTCCCCGACGACGCCAGCCGACCCACGGCGTCGAACCTCAACTTCTCCGCCGGGCAGACCATTGCCAACCTCGTCGTCGTCCCCATCGGGGCCGGGGGCGGCATCAAGATCTTCAACAACTCGGGGTCGGTCCAGGTGATCGCCGACGTGGTCGCCTACTTCTCGCCCACGGGCACCGCCTTCACCCCCATCAACCCGCGCCGAATCGTCGACAGCCGGCCGGCGCCGGAGAACATCGGCACCATCGCCGCGCCGTGGGGCGTGGGCCAGACCCGCGAGGTGGTCGTGGGGCTCGACCAGGGCGCGGCCACCGGGGTGCCCGCCGACGCGGCCGGCGTGGTCCTCAACGTCACCACGGTGAACGGTTCGGCCGAGTCGTTCCTCACCGTGTGGCCCGCGGGCCAGGCGCAGCCCACGGCGTCGAACATCAACTTCCCGGCCGGACGGGTGGTGCCCAACCTGGTGATGGTGCCGCTCGGCACCCAGGGCAAGCTCGCCGTCTTCAACAACAAGGGTGCCGTCGACGTCCTCGTCGACGTGGTGGGCTACTACCGCTGAAAGGCGTCGCGCACTTCGGCCTCGGTCACGCCGTAGTCCTCGATGCGGTAGCGGTGGGGGCCGTGCTCGTGCTGCGGGTGGGCGTCGATGTGGGCCTGCATGCGTTGCGCCGCCTCGACCGAGAGCTCCTCCCCGAAGAAGCGGTACAGCGCCCGCACCGAGCCCACCGGATCGCGCACCAGGTCGGCGTAGTCGAGGTCGAACACGAGCGTCTCGGGGTGGTCGGCCCGCCAGTCCGCCTGGGCGTGGAGCAGGCCGGCGAGGAGCGGCACCCACTGGCGCCCGAGGGCGACCGGGTCGACGTCGTCGCAGAACACGCCGTTGAGGGTGGTGACCAGGCTGGTGAGCGAGGCGCACACGGCCACGGGATCGCGGTGGGTCATCACCAGCCGGGCGTCGGGGTAGTGCTGCGTCACCAGACCGAAGTTGCGGCAGTGCTCGGGTGACTTGAGCGACCACCGTCCGGGCGCGGCCGACTGCAGGTGCTGGAGGGCCCGGTGGTGCCAGTCGTAGGCGCTGGCGTAGTCACCCTCCACCAGCCAGCGCGAGTAGGACGGCACGTAGGCCAGGGTCTCGTACATGAGGCTCTTGCAGTCCTCGCTGAGGAGCTGGACGCATTCGGTCGGTCCGGTGACCTCCTCGTGGTGCTGGGCCTTGAACCCGGGCGCCAGCGTGTAGAGCATCTCCTGGGCGACGCGCAGGTCCTCGATGCGGGGGTCGGTGCGCAGGGTGGCCGAGGTGGGCGGGGGCACGCAGTTGCGGGCCTCCCAGTGCAGCAGCGACCGGTTGGCCGGGTCGCAGTCGAGGAGGTAGCTGAGCAGCGTCGTGCCGGTGCGGGGAAGGCCCGCCACCACGATCGGCCGCGCGATCCGCTCGGCGTCGAGCTCGGGGTGGTCGCGCCGCCAGCCGGCGATGGCGAACCGGGCGGCGAGGGAGCCGGTCAGCTGCAGCTCGATCGCGGTCTGGCCGAGCTCGGAGAGCCGGGCCTCGCGGTTGAGCGAGTCGACGAGCACCTCCAGCCCCTCCCGCCAGGTCGGTGCCCCGCCGTCGTCGGTGCCGGCCTGGGTGGCCGCGAGCTCGACGAGTCGGTCGGCGGAGAGCGGGGCCATCGCCGTACGGTACCGGGATGACCGCCACCCCCGCCGCCGCCTGGGCCCAGCTCGTGGCCAGCCTCGCCGCCGCCGACGCCGGCCTCCGGGACCCGGCCCGGGGGAGCGAGGATCCGGTCGACCGGGCCGAGGGCTACCAGGGCTTGACCGCACTCCTCGCCGCCGCCCTCGAGGTGTACGTCACCGCCGATCCACTCCGCCCGGCCTGGTGGCGGATGGTGACGCCGACCCGCAAGTACCTGGGCGACAACACCGACTCGCGGTACGACCTGGTGCAGATCGACCCGACCCGCACCTACCGGATCACCGGCGTCCGGGGCGACGACTGCTATCTGGCCTTCTGCGTGTACCGCGGCCCCGACGACGGGCACTGGTCCACCGGGATCGCCGCCAACGTCCACCACCGCGATCTCGGGGTGGCGCCAGGCGAGCGCTTCGAGCTGGTGCTCTCGCCCGACCCCGACCCCGACCCCGACCCCGAGCCGGCGGGCGGTCGCGGCGGGCCGCCCCGCCGCTGGATCCAGCTCCCCGCCGACGCCACCACCGTGATCTGCCGCCAGTACTTCTGGGACCCGGCCCACGCCCGGCCCGCCACCTTGGCCGTCGAGCTGGTGGGCGAGCCCGTGGGCCCACCCCCGCCGCTCACGCCCGCGGCCATCGCGGCCAAGCTGGCTGCGGCCGCCCACTTCCTCGACGACAGCGTGGCCGTGGTGCCGCTCGGCCTCCCGCCGGCCAACTCGCTGCTCCCGCCCTTCGCCTTCCTCGAGGGCTCGCCCGGCTGGGGCACCCCCGACAACATCTACGCCCTCGGCTGCTTCGACCTCGGCCCCGACGAGGCGCTGGTGCTGCGGGGCCGGTCGCCCGCCGCCGCGTACTGGGGCCTGCAGCTGTGGAACTCGATGATGCAGAGCCTCGATGGCGTGCACCACCGCGTGTCGATCAACGCGGCCCAGGTGACGCTGGGCGCCGACGGGGGTTGGGAGGTGTGGGTGGCCGGCCGCGACCCCGGCCACCCCAACTGGATCGATACCGTCGGGCACCGCACCGGCATCGTGTTCTGCCGGTGGCTGCTGGCCGAGTCGTTCCCCGAGGCCCCCACGGCGGAGCTGGTCGCCCTGCCTCCCCGGTAGCCTCGTCCCCCCATGGCCGACGATCCCCGGGCCGACGATCCCCTGGCCCCGTTCTCACCGGCCGTGGCCGAGTGGTTCCGCACCACCTTCGGCGCGCCGACCCCGGCCCAGGCCCAGGGCTGGCCGGCGATCGCGTCCGGTGACCACACCCTGATCCTGGCGCCGACCGGGTCGGGCAAGACCCTCGCCTCGTTCCTGTGGGGGCTCGACCGGCTGGTGAGCCACCCGCCGCCGGGCGACCGGGAGGCCCGCACCCGCCTGCTCTACCTGTCCCCGCTGCGGGCGCTGGCCGTCGACGTCGAGAAGAACCTGCGGGCGCCGCTGGCCGGGATCGGCCTGGCGGCCGAGCGCCTGGACCTGCCGTTCCACCCGCCCACGGTGGGGATGCGCACCGGCGACACCAGCGCCCAGGACCGCCGCCGCCTGCTGCGGCACCCGCCCGACCTGCTGATCACCACCCCCGAGTCGCTGTACCTCATGCTCACATCCCAGGCGCGCGACACCCTCCGGGGGGTCGAGGCGGTGATCGTCGACGAGATCCACGCGCTGGCGCCCACCAAGCGGGGCGCCCACCTCGCCCTGTCACTGGAGCGGCTCGACGCCATCACCGAGCGTCCGGTGCAGCGCATCGGCCTGTCGGCCACGCAGCGCCCGCTGGAGGAGGTGGCCCGGTTCCTGGGCGGTCGGGAGCGACCGGTCACCATCGTCGACGCCGGGGTACGCAAGCCCCTCGACCTCGAGGTGGTCGTGCCCGTCGACGACATGGGCAACCTCGCCGACCGGAGCATCTGGCCCTCGATCCACCCCAAGCTGCTGGAGCTGGTGCAGCAGCACCGGTCCACCCTCATCTTCGTCAACGCCCGGCGCCTGGCCGAACGCCTCGCGGCGCGCCTCAACGAGCTGGCGGTCGAGGGCGGCCACCCCGAGGCCGAGGTGCTGGTCAAGGCCCACCACGGGTCGCTGTCACGCGAGCAGCGCCTCCAGATCGAGGACGAGCTCAAGCGGGGCGAGCTGCGGGGCCTGGTGTGCACGAGCAGCCTCGAGCTCGGCATCGACATGGGCGCGGTCGACCTCGTGATCCAGGTGGAGTCGCCCCACCGCGTGTCGAGCGGGCTGCAGCGGGTGGGTCGGGCCGGCCACCAGGTCGGTGAGCCGAGCCGGGGCAAGCTCTTCCCCAAGCACCGGGCCGACCTCGTGGAGGCCGCGGTCGTGGTGCAGCGGATGCGGGACGGGCTCATCGAGCACACCCGCTACCTGCGCAACCCGCTCGACGTGCTGGCCCAGCAGATCGTGGCCATGTGCGCCATGGAGGACTGGCCGGTCGGGGAGCTCGCCGCCCTCGTGCGGGCCAGCGCCCCCTTCGCCGAGCTGTCCGACGAGGTGCTCCACAACGTCCTCGACCTGCTGGCCGGCCGCTACCCGAGCGACGAGTTCGCCGAGCTGCGGCCCCGCCTGGTGTGGGACCGCACCGACGACGTGCTGCGGGCCCGGGCCGGGGCGCAGCGCCTGGCCGTCACCAGCGGGGGCACCATCCCCGACCGCGGCCTCTACGGGGTGTTCCTCCCCGGGGGCGGCCGGGTGGGGGAGCTCGACGAGGAGATGGTGTACGAGAGCCGTCCGGGCGAGACCTTCCTGCTCGGGGCCAGCACCTGGCGCATCGAGGACATCACCCCCGACCGGGTGATCGTCACGCCCGCCCCCGGCCTGCCCGGCAAGATGCCGTTCTGGCACGGCGACCAGCTGGGCCGGCCCCTCGAGCTCGGGCAGGCGGTCGGGGCCTTCGTGCGCGAGGTCCGCCAGCTGCCCGAGGCCGACGCCCTCGAGCGCCTCCAGGGCGGCCACGGCCTCGACGAGCTCGCGGCCCGCAACCTGGTGCAATACCTGCGGGACGAGGCCGAGGCCACCGGCGGCGCCGTCCCCGACGACCGCACGGTGGTGGTGGAGCGGTTCAAGGACGAGATCGGCGACTGGCGGGTGTGCGTGCTCAGCCCCTTCGGCGCCCAGGTCCACGCCCCCTGGGCCATCGCCCTGCGGGTGAAGCTGGCCGAGCTCTACGGGGCCGAGCCGGAGATGATCTGGAGCGACGACGGGATCGTGCTGCGCCTCCCCGACGGGGTCGACTCCTTGCCCCTCGACGCCCTCCTCCTCGCCCCCGACGAGATGGAGGAGCTGGTGGTCGGTCACCTCCACCAGACGGCGATGTTCACCTCCCGGTTCCGGGAGGCTGCGGCCCGGGCCCTCCTGCTGCCGCGGCGCAGCCCCGACCGGCGCACCCCGCTGTGGCAGCAGCGCCAGCGGGCCGCCGACCTGCTCGCCGTGGCCGTGCGCTACCCGGACTTCCCGCTGCTCCTCGAGACCACCCGCGAGTGCATCAACGACGTGTTCGACCTCCCGGCCCTGCGCACCGTGCTGTCGGGGCTGGCCGACCGTTCCATCCGGGTCGTGCCCGTCGACACCCCGCGGGCCTCGCCCTTCGCCCAGTCGCTGCTGTTCGGCTGGATCGCCGTCTACATGTACGCCTACGACGCGCCGCTGGCCGAGCGTCGGGCCACCGCGCTCGCCCTCGACCGCGACCTCCTGCGGGAGCTGCTCGGCGCCGACGAGCTCCGCGAGCTGATCGACCCCGACGTTCTCGCCGACCTCGAGCTGGAGCTGCAGCGCCTCACCGACAGCCGTCGGGCCCGCGACGCCGACGAGCTCCACGACACCCTGCGCATCCTCGGTCCGCTGACCCGGTGGGAGATCGACGCCCGGTGCGAGCCCGACCAGGCCGCCGGGCCGGCCGGCTGGGTCGACGAGCTGGTGGCGGCCCGGCGGGCCATCGTGGTGGCGATCGCGGGGGAGGAGCGCATCGCCGTGGCCGAGGACGCGGCCCGCCTGCGCGACGCCCTCGGGGTCGCCCTCCCGCCCGGCCTGCCCGCCGCCTTCACCACCCCGGTGGCCGATCCGATGGGCGACCTCGTCGCCCGCTTCGCCCGTACCCACGGCCCTTTCCACGCCCAGCAGGTCGCGGCTCGCTACGGCGTGGCCCCGGCGCGGGTGCTCGCCGCGCTCGAGCGGTTGGAGGCCGACGGTCGGCTCACCCGCGGCGAGTTCCGCCCCGGCGGGGTGGAGCGGGAGTGGTGCGACCCCGACGTGCTGCGCCAGCTCCGGCGCCGGTCCCTGGCCGCCTTCCGCCGAGAGGTGGAGCCGGTCGACCCCGAGGCCCTGGGCCGCTTCCTGCCGGCGTGGCACGGGATCGGCCAGCCGGCGCGGCGCGGGGTCGACGCCGTGGTCGAGGCGGTGGCGCTGCTGCAGGGCGCGGCCGTGCCGGCCTCGGTGCTCGAGACCGACGTGCTGCCCGTGCGGGTCGACGGGTTCGCGCCGTCGCACCTCGACGCCCTGTGCAGCAGCGGCGACCTGGTGTGGGTCGGGGCGGGGGGGATCGGCAGCGACGACGGCCGCATCCGGCTCTACTTCCGCGACCAGATCGCGCTGCTGCACCGGCCGGCCGTCGGCGACGACCCGGGGCCGGCGTCCGACCCGGTCCACGACGCGCTCCGTGCCTGCCTGACCCAGCGGGGCGCCGTGTTCTGGCCTGATCTGGTGGCGGCGGCCCACGCCGCCGGGCTGCCCTACGACGACACCACGGTGCTGGCCGCGCTCTGGGACCTGGTGTGGGCGGGCGAGGTCACCAACGACACGCTGGCCCCGGTGCGGGCCTACGGCGCCCGGTCGGCCCGGGGGCGGAAGAAGGCCGTGGGCCGGCGCCCGTCGACCCGCCCGCCCTCGGCCGCGGGCCGCTGGTCGCTCGTGTCGTCGTTGCTGGTGCCGCCCCCGACCGCCACCGAACGCCTGCACGCCACCGCCCTCGCCCTGCTCGAGCGCCACGGCGTGGTCACGCGGGAGGGCACCCTGGCCGAAGGCATCGAAGGAGGGTTCTCCGGGATCTACCCGGTGCTGCGGGCCCTCGAGGAGCAGGGCAAGGTGCGGCGCGGCTACTTCGTGGCCGGGCTCGGGGCCGCCCAGTTCGCCCTGCCCGGCGCGCTCGACCGGCTGCGCTCGTTCCGCGATCCGGCCGAGCCCGACCAGGTCCGGGCGGTGGTCCTCGCCACCACGGACCCGGCCCAGCCCTACGGCGCCGCCGTGGCCTGGCCCGACACGCCGGACGGGGCCGGCCGTCCGGCCCGGGCCGCCGGCGCGTTCGTCGTGCTGGTCGACGGCCGGCCGGCGGCCTACCTCGAGCGGGGGGCCAAGCGCCTCCTCACCTTCGTCGGTGCCGCCCCGGCCGAGCGGTGGGCCGGTGCCCTGGCCGGCCTCGTCGCCGACCGTCGGGTCGGCAAGATCGAGCTCGGCCGCATCGACGGCACGACCGTGGCCGAGGCCGACGGCGAGGTCACCGCCGCCCTCCGGGCCGCGGGCTTCGTCGACGGCTACCGAGGGCTCGTCCTCCGTGGCTGACCGGCCGGGCGCGGTCCGGGAGCTGGCCGGCGGGGTGGCCGGCGCTCTCGTCGCCGGCGTGCGGTTGCTGGTCTCCAACTGGCGCCTCGCCGTGCTCGAACTGGTCCCGGCGCTGTGGATCACCGCCGTGGTCGGCGCCGCCGTGGCCGCGCTGCAGCGCTGGGAGCAGGGGGTGGTCGTGCGGGGCGAGCGCATCTCGCTGCACACGTTCGGTCTCGACGACGTCGTGACCGTCGGTGGCTTCGCCCTCGGCGGCAGCCTGGTGTTCCTCTGCAACACGGTCTTCGCCCGGGCCGCCGTCGACCCGGAGGGGCCCGAGGTGGTGCGGGCCGCCCATGCCGTACGTCGGTCGCCCCGCACCGTCGCCGCCGCGCTGGCCTGGGGCGCGGTCGCCGGGCTGTTGCGCATGATCGATCTCGTCGTCCCCCTCCCTTCGGACCGGTGGGCCGTGCTGGTCCAGATCACCGCCGTCGTGACGCTCGAGCTCGTCCTCTTCGTCGGCGTGCCGGCCCGGTTGGTGGGGCTGACGGTGCACGGCCTCTCCCTCGGGCAGCGGGCCACCCTCGGGGTCGTCACCGTGGTGCTGAGCGTGGTGGCCGTCGTGCCGGCGCTGGTCGTCGGGCGGCTGAGCACCGAGCTGATCGGGCGGGACGCCTACCGGCCGCTCGGGGTCCTCCTGTTCTTCGTGGCCCTGGTGCTCCAGATCGCCGGCGTGGTGGTGGTGAAGGCCGTGGCCCTGGCGGCCAAGCTCCTCGGTCGCACGACGGGGGACGATGAACTAGAACAGGTTCTATGAGCGACCACGTCACCGTGATCTCGTCGGACTGCCACGCCGGCGGCAACCACGAGCAGTACCGCGAGTACCTCGACCCGGCCTTCCGCGGCCGGTTCGACGAGTGGCGGGGCCGCTACAAGAACCCGTTCCGTGACCTGCAGGACGACACCCGGTCGCGCAACTGGGACGACGCCCGCCGCAACGGCGACCTCGACGCCGACGGGGTGGCGGCTGAGGTGCTCTTCCCCAATACCGTGCCCCCGTTCTTCCCGACCGGGGTGGTGATCGCCCCGGCGCCCACCACCCGGGAGGACTACGAGCTGCGCCAGGCCGGCATCCGGGCCCACAACCGCTGGCTGGCCGACTTCGTTGCCGCCTTCCCCCACCGCCGCATCGGGCTCACCCAGATCCTGCTCAACGACGTCGACGATGCCGTGGCCGAGATCCGGTGGGGCGCCGAGCACGGCATGCGCGGGGTGCTGCTGCCCGGCGTGGCCCCCAACACCCTCGACCCGCTCTTCTCACCGGCCTACGAGCCGATCTGGCAGACGTGCGCCGAGCTGGGTCAGCCC
>JAKOVR010000080.1 GCA_029782025.1 Actinomycetes bacterium
CCCGCCGCTCGACAGGTGGGCGATCTTGCCCCGGCGGGCCACCAGCACCTGGTAGCCGGGGAGGCGGCCGTCGTCGACGTAGCGCTGGAAGTGGGTGTCGATCCGCTGCAGGCGGTCGGCGTCGAGCCCGACGTCGGACGGGTCGGCTTCGAGTTCCGCGGTCATGGACACCTCGTGGGTTGCGACGTCACCATCCCCCGATGGCGCGCTTCGGCCCGACGCTAGCCCCGGTGGCCGGACGGCACCGGTGCCGGCGGGACCGCGCGTCGTGTCGAACGCGGCCGCGCCGGCCCCCACGAGTCCACCGCAACGATCCGAGATCAGTTGGGAGCCGATCGACGGCGACCGATCGTGTCGCGTGCCCGCTCCACGCCGAGCCAGGCCTCGGGCCGCACCCCCGCCATCCCGCCCTCGATGAAGTCGGCCAGGAAGTCGATGAGCGCATCACGACCCCAACTGGGATCGTCGAGGTGGAGCAGGATGACCTCCTCGGTCATGGCGAAGAAGAGGCGGGCGAGGAGATCGGCGGCGGCGTCGATGGGGGTGCCTGCCACCCGCGCCTCACGGCGGTAGTTGGTGGCCAACACCTCGACCAGGCTTTCCCGGTGCCGTCGGGGTGCGGACGGGTCGTCGTCGGGCCACGAGAAGGGGGCTCGAATGAGCAACCGGAACGAGTCCGGGTGCCGCTCGGCGTAGTCGATGGCCGCGGCAACGCGGCGGCGGGTGCGCTCGGGTCGTTCGAGCTCGGCGGTCTCGGCGTTGACCACCAGGAAGTGGTCGCGCAGGGCTCGGATCGCCTCGTCGACGCAGGCCCGGAAGAGGTCGTCCTTGGAGCCGAACAGGTCGTAGATGGCCGGCTTGCGCACCCCGGTCTCGGCGGCGATGTCGTCGATCGCGGTGCCAGCCCGACCTCGGGCGGCGAACTGACGAGTGGCCTCGTCGAGCACGACCGATCGGCGGAGGTGGGCCGGCAGCTTCGGGGGTCGGCCCCGGGCCACGCTCATGCCGCCCCCACTCCATTCCGAACTGACAGGTTCGCCACATCGGCAGCGTAACAAGGCGGGCGGGCAAGGACTTGACCAAATTGCGAACTCGTGCGTACGATTTCCGCATGGCGCCTTCGCTCACGGCCGTGCACGGCCGAATCAACGATCTCGACAGCCACCTCCAGGTGCCGGTCTCGCGATGGGGGGAGGTGTTCGGCGACGCCACCGCCCGGTTCGGCGAGCGGTTCGCCGGCATCGCGCTGTTCGACGCCACCGACGAACCCGAGCTCACCGTCGATTCGGTGTGGCACACGAAGGGGTCGGCCGCGCCCGGCGCCTCCACTCCCGAGGGCCGCCTGGCGGCGATGGACCTCATGGGGATCGAACGCCAGCTGATCTTTCCCCAGGTCGTACTGGCGGCGCCCGCGTGGTCGGATCACCCGCACGCCCTGGCCGTCCTCCGCGAGTACAACGACGCCGTGCTCCGGTGGACGGCCGAGGGGCGAGGCCGGCTGCGTCCCACCGCCCTGCTCAACCTCACCACCATCGACGGGGCACTGGCCGAGGCCGAACGGGTGGTGGCGGGCGGGGCCCGCGCCGTGTTCATCCAGGACGGGATCGCCCCCGGGGGCCGTTCCCCCGCCGCCCCCGAGGTCGACCCGTTGTGGCACCTCCTGGCCCAGGCCGGCGTCCCGGTGACCCTGCACATCGGCGGTCAGGACGGCTTCTTCGGCAGCGTCGCCTGGCCGGACGCCGACCTCCTGCGGCCCGGCAGCTTCTCGACCGGCGAGCCGGTCGGCCCCCACATGCTGGCCACCATGCACCTCGCCGCGCAGAACTACCTCGCCGCCATGCTCTACGGCGGCGTGTTCGACCGGCACCCCGACCTGCGGGTGGGCGTGATCGAGCTCGGCGCCATGTGGATCGGGCCCTTCGTCGACCTGCTCGAAGACCGCCTCCAGATGTCGCGTCGGCTCCGTGACGGCCTGCAGCGGCGCCCCACCGAGGTGTTCGTCGACCAGATCCGGGTGACGCCCTTCTACTGGGAGCGGACGGCTCGGCAGATCGAGCGGTACGGCATGCCCGAGGTGTACGCGTTCTCGACCGACTTCCCCCATCCCGAAGGCGGGACCGATCCGATCGGCCGCATGGCCGCCGACATCGCCCTCCTCGGTGATGCCGCCGTCGAGGCCTTCTTCGTCGGCAACGCCGAGCTCCTCCTCCCCGCCTGAGCCCCTCGGCACCACCGGCACCACCGGCACCGCTGCGCCACAGCGACCGCTGCGCCACAGCGAACTCGCGCGCTGACGCCGCCCCGCGCCGCACCCGGCTTCGCGTGGGTCCTGCCCGCCGTCGCGCCCGAGGGCGAGGTCCTATCCTGCGGCGATGGAGCCCAGCCGCGGATGAGCGCGCTTCCCGTCCCGTTCGGCTGGTTCCAGGTGGGTTCGCCCGCCGACGTGCCCCCCGGCGCGGTGCGGCCGCTCTTCTACTTCGGCCGCCACCTGGTGCTCTGGCGCGACGAGGCCGGCGCCGCCCACCTGCACGACGCCTTCTGCCCCCACCTCGGCGCCCATCTCGGCCACGGCGGCACGGTGGTGGGCACGTCGATCGCCTGCCCGTTCCACGGCTGGCAGTTCGACGCCGATGGCCACAACACCAAGATCCCCTACAGCGACCGCACCAACCGGTCCTGCACCATCGGTTCCTACCCGCTGGTCGAACGCAACGGCCT
>JAKOVR010000104.1 GCA_029782025.1 Actinomycetes bacterium
GTGACCGCGGGGCGGCTCGTTGGTCTGCTCTTCGGTCATCGGGGCACCTGCTCCAGGGCTCGGTCGGGCGGGACCGAACACTCTACCGAACGGCACCTGCGCCACGCATGCCGCCGCCGCGGGAAGCCACGACCGGCTGACCGATCGCCGGGCCGGCGGCACTCGGAGCGTGACGGCCGGACCGATGCGGCGATCGTCAGCTGCCCGAAGGGACCAGGCACATGACCGCGTTCGGCGCGTTTCATGGTGAGCGCTGATTCTCGCGATCTGCTCGCACTGTCTCGTGCGTCGAAGGCACTGCGCCGTGACAGGATCTCCTCGACGGACAGCTGGCCGTGAGCCGGCTTGGTCTAGGTGCGGTCGGGTGCAAGGTACCGAAGTTGCGTGTCGACCCATGTATCCAAGAACGCTGTCTCCTCCACGCCGCCCGGCGTGGCGCCGGTGAGGGTGCGGCTGTAGTGAAACCAACTGAGCGGGGCGAGCATGACTGCTGCCGCGGCCGGGTAGTCGTCGAGGGGTCGGAAGGTCCCCGTTCGAGCGACCATCTCGAGCCAACTCGCGAGGCGGTCGTGTCCCGCCGTGGACAACCGGCGGATCGTGTTCTTGTGGTCGTTCGGAGCGTCATCAGCGAGTCGGAACCACATGAGGTAGAAGTCCGATGCGTTGCGCACCGCGGCCAGGCTGATTTCGGCAATCGCACGGAGAGCGACCGAGGGTTCATCGATCTTGAACAGGCGGTCATCGAGTGCGGCGGGACCAGCCAGGCGAAACTCAGCCCATTCGAACGTGGCCTCGAGCACGGCTTGCTTCGACGGGAAGTGCCGATACATGCCGCCTGATCCGGGTGAGAGTCCGGCCGCCTCTTCGATCTGGGCGACTGTCGTCGCGCGGTAGCCCTGACGAGAGAACAGACGCATCGCCGACTCGATGATCTGGTCGCGGGTGCTCATACCGCCAGCGTAGACCAACAGTTGACAACGTTAGCAACAACAACGAATACTTATATCGTGTCCAGAGACGAAGGAACCGGCCCGTTCCACGACCGGGTTCGATCGGACACGAGCTCTGGAGCGAAGGCCCGGCCGGTGTTGGTCTTGGTGCATGGTGCCAACCATCAACGGACATGTTGGGATCCAACGGTCGATGCGTTGCGACGGATCGTGCCGGACGGCTCCATACTCGCCGTCGACCTTCCGGGTCGCGGATCGAATCACATCGAACCAGAGCACATCTCGATTGGTGCTTGTGTCGACAGCCTCGTGCGTGACATCGAGGACCGAGCTATCGACAGAGTCGTCCTGGTCGGACACTCGCTCGGGGGCGTCACGATCGCGGGAGCGGCAGCCAGACTCGGACCGGCCCGGGTGAACCACCTCGTGTTCATCGCGGCCACCATTCCGCCCGACGGGCACACGGTGCTCGACACGTTCGGCCTGCCGCTACGACTCACCGTTCCATTTGTCGCCCGAAGGCGAAGGCTGGCGAACAACCCCCGCTGGACCGCACGACGTTCGTTCTGCAATGGCATGACCCCCGACCAACGCGCCTTCGTCCTCGACAACCTGTGCCCCGATGCACCCTGGCTCCTGACCGAACCAGTCGCCACCAAGAGCCTTCCGCCGGGCATAGAACGCACGTGGGTGCTCACGACTCGCGACCGAGCAGTCTCACCGGCGCGGCAGAAGCGGAACATGGCCAACCTTGGCGCCGTCGGCCGCGTCATCGACATCGACTCATGCCATGACGTCATGGTGAGCCACCCCGATCAGCTCGCTCGAGCCATCGCGAGGTGCTGGCATCCTCCAGTGGCAACGGCTCCTTCGGACACCGGTCCGCCAAGCGAGACCGCTCGAACATGATCCGCGATGACCCACCAGTCACGGGAGCGTGATCGAACGCGGAGCGCCAGCAACACGCGAAAGAAGCCTGCTAGCCAGAGGAGACGACGCCTGGGTCGAGAGCCTGCGGGAACTGCTGGCACCCCGTCCGATATGACTCAGTGTCATTGGAGATGACCCGAAACAACCTGTCAACCATGGTCGCTTCACATCAAATGCAGGCTAAGGGATGGTTGACCCCGGCAACCCGTGGCCCTCTCGGTCGTATGGTCGAACGGTGCCCGGGTGAGGCCTTTACCTCCGCTTGCGGCACCTCCCGGTTTCCTGGGAACCATGCCCGCCCCTACGGCGTCGTAGCGGTGGCACAACGGAGGACCCCTCATGGATGATCACGACTGGATGGCAAACGGCGAGTGCCGATTCGAGCCCCCGTCGACCTTCTTCCCCAGCGACGGTGTGGGCGTGGAGATCGCCAAGCGGATCTGCGCCGACTGCAAGGTCAAGGCCCAGTGCCTCGAGTACGCGCTGGAGCACCGGATCGATCACGGCGTGTGGGGTGGCACCTCCGAGCGCCAGCGCCGGCGCATCCTGAAGAAGCGTCGCGTCGACGCCTTCGTCCAGGCCTGAGGGCCGGCCCCCTCCCCCGTCGTGGCGGCTGGGGCCTCCGCTGACGGTCACCGGTCAGAGCGAGAACGGACGGGCCGCCACATCGAGCACCCGGCGCACGCGGTCGGCCAACGTCGGGTCGCTGTCGGGGAGCGCCTCGGCCGCCCCCATCACCATGTCCGGCGACCCGGCGCCGACCACCGTGAAGACCTCGGCCCCCCGCTCGACGACGATCGCCGAGGCGCCGCCGTCCTGCAGCTCCCACGCCGGATCGTCGCCCACCCGCATGGTGGTCCCGCCGGCCGGCAAGCGGTTCCAGGCCACGGCACCGCGCTGGCGGTAGACCGAGACCATCTTCCCGTCGTGCTCGTAGACGACGTGCACGGTGGGCCCGGCGGTGTACACGTGAGCCCGCGCCATCCCGTCGAGCTCGGGCATGCCGGCGATGCCCCCCATGGCGTCGGCCTGGTCCATGGGCATCGGCTCCATCGGCATCGTGGACGCGGGGGTCGGACCGCCCGAGGCCATCGCCTCGTGGCGCACCATGAAGTCGTGCACGGGCGGCACCGTGGCCCCCGCCGCCGGGACGAAGACCAGGGCCATGGCCGCCATCGCCACCATCGCCGCCACACTGCCGACGAGCGACCTCGACCGCGACCGCGGTCGGCCCTCCCGACCCTCCCGGCGGGCCCGCCGGACGGCCAGCTCGTCGATCGGCCCTCCCCCCGCCGACGGCGCGGGCGACGGCTCCGCCCCCCCGCCGGCGATCAGCCCGTCGAGGAAACCGGCCGGGGGTTCGACGTCGGGAAGGGCCCGCAGCGCCGCCCGCACGGCGCCGAGCTCCTCGAGCACCGTCGCCGCCTCGGGATCGCCGGCCAGCAGCGCCTCGACCTCGGCCCGCTCGGCCGGATCGACCTCACCGTCGAGGTAGGCGGTGAGGCGCTCGTCGTCTCGGGGCGATGGCGCGGTCATCGGAGCGCCTCCCGGAGCTGGGACCGGCCCCGATGGATGCGGCTGCGGACCGTGCCCACCGGCACCCCGACCAGGTCGGCGATCTCCTGGTAGCCCATCCCGACCACGTCGCACAGGACCACCGCCACCCGGAACTCCTCGGCCAGCCCGCGCAGCGCGGCCTGCAGGTAGTCGGGCAGATCGGCGGCGTCGAGCGCATCGGAAGCCGACAGCCCGCCCGGGATCACCCGCTCGGCGTCGTCGGGCAGCGGGTCGGCCGGCCGCCGCTTCTGCCGGCGCACCTCGTCGAGGAACGCGTTCGTGGCGATCCGGCTCAGCCACCCGCGCAGCGACCCCGGCTGGTAGGTCTCCAGCCCGCGCCGCACCCGCAGCAACACCTCCTGGACGAGGTCTTGGGCCTCGTCGTGACGACCGGTCAGGCGGTACGCGACGGTGTAGATGAAACGACCGTGATCGCGGGCGACCTCCTCCCACGTCGGGACAGGGGCGTCACCGGGGTCGATCACGTCGAGGGCAACCGGGGGTGGAGCCAGCGCGAGCATGCACCCGCGCAACGGTCAGCCGGGCCGGGGAGTTCCCGGCCCGGAGCGGGTCAGGCCTCGTCGTCCTTGGACGAATCGGCGTCGGCCTTCTTGGCCCCTTCGTCGATGCCCTTCTTGAACTCGCCCTGGGCTTGGCCGAGCGAACGGGCGAGCTTGGGGAGCTTGGCGCCGCCGAAGAGCAACAGGACCAGGACCAGGAGGATGATGAGTTCGGGAGCGCCGAGGTTCACGTCTGCCACCATACCCCCATCGGGGCGAGAACAAGGGGTCGGGCCCTGCACGAGCGGCGGTAGCCTCCGGGCACTTCGTGCGGAGGAGGCACCGGTGCTGGAGTGCGTCATCAACGTGAGCGAGGGACGGCACCTCGACACCGTCGACCGCATCGCCCGCTCGGCCGGGCGTGAGCTCCTCGACGTGCACACCGATCCGGACCACAACCGATCCGTGATCACCGTGGCCGGCGAGGCGGCGGCCCGCGCCGTGGCCACCGGCACGGTGCTCGTCCTCGACCTCCGACACCACGCCGGCGCCCACCCGCGGATCGGCGTGCTCGACGTGGTGCCCTTCATCCCCCTCTTCGAGGCGACGATGGCCGACGCCGTCGAGGCCCGCAACCGCATGGCCGAGTGGCTGGCCGACACCTTCGAGCTGCCCTGCTTCCTCTACGGGCCGGAGCGCTCGCTGCCCGATGTGCGGCGCGGGGCCTTCACCACGCTCGCCCCCGACACCGGCCCCGCCGAACCGCACCCCACCGCCGGCGCCTGCGCCGTCGGGGCCCGCCCACCGCTCGTCGCCTACAACGTGTGGCTGACCGACCCCGATCTCGAGCTGGCCCGCTCGCTGGCCCGCTCGCTGCGGAGCCGATCCGTGCGGGCGCTGGGCCTCGCCGTCGGTGCCGAGGTCCAGGTGTCGATGAACCTCGTCGATCCGCTGATCACGGGGCCGCTCGACGTGGTCGACACCATCGCCGCCCACGCATCGGTGGCCCGCTGCGAGCTCGTCGGGCTCGTCCCCGAGGCCGTGCTCGACACCGTGCCCCAGGCCCGGTGGACCGAGCTCGACCTCAGCGCCGACCGCACCATCGAAGCCCGCGTGCGCGCCGCCGGGCTCCCCCTCGTCTGATCGACGGCAGCCCGGACGCGGCGCAGCCCCCGTGACGGGGGCCGCTCCGATGGTTCTCGGCTGGAGAACGATGCGATGGATTCAGGCGGATGCGCCGCTGGCCGCCGGTGTGGCGGCGGCCGCCGCCCGGGCGAGGGCCCGTTGGCGACGGATGCGGCGACGCTCGCGCTCGCTCATCCCACCCCAGATGCCGAACTTCTCGCCGTTGGCGAGGGCGTACTCGAGGCACTCCTCGCGTACGACGCAGCCCCGGCACACCTCCTTGGCCTCCTTGGTGGAGGCCCCGCGCTCGGGGAAGAACAGGTCGGGATCGACGCCGAGGCAGTTCGAGTAGTCCTGCCAGGACTTGTCCAACGGCCTCTCGATCGTGTTGGTGTCGTGCATGGACGGCCTCCTTCAAAGGACCCCCGCCGGTAGCGCGCACCGCCTGCGAGGCCGTTACTCCGCTCCTCGAGGGAGAAGCTCGACACCGTCCGTTTGTGTACCCCGGTGGACGGGCGAGTCTTCCTGACCCTGTGTGGAACCCTCAGGCAGTGTTGCGCATACCACATCTGTAATTACAACGGTGTGATCATGACCCACGGTCCTCGGTGAACGCAAGGGGAACTTGAGAAATCCTGAGGTTTTCCGCGCACAGTCGACCCAGCCCACCGCCTACCCGAGCCATGCGCGCTGTGCAACGATCTGGACCGTGTGCGCGGCGGACACGCGATGGAAGGCACGCCATGACGGTGAGACGGTGCCGTCGACAGGCGAAACGGCATGGCCGGATCGGCACCAACGCGCCACCCTCTCCGTGTTCGCGACGGCGACGTTCCTGGCCTCGTTCCTGCTCTTCGTGGTCGAGCCGCTGGTGGCGAAGATGCTGCTCCCTCGGCTGGGCGGCTCCCCCGCCGTCTGGAACACGGCGGCCATGTTCTTCCAGCTCGTGCTGCTCGCGGGCTACTGGTTCGCGCACATCGTCCCTCGCGTCGTGCCCCGTGCCCTGCAGGTCGGCGCGCAGGTGGGCGTCACGGTCGCCGCCGTCCTCGTGCTCCCCGTCCACCTCCCCGAGGAGTGGCGGCCCGACGCCGGGACCCAACCGGTGGTGTGGACGGTCGGCGCCCTCGCCCTCGCCGTCGGGCTCCCGTTCTTCGCCCTGTCGACCATCACCCCCACGATCCAGCGGTGGTTCTCGACCACGGGCCATCCCCAGGCGAACGACCCCTACTTCCTCTACGCCGCCGGCAACACCGGGAGCCTGCTCGGACTCATCGCCTACCCCTTCGTCCTCGAACCACTCTTCCCCCTCGACCGCCAGGCCGTCGGCTGGGCGGTCGGCTACCTGCTGTTCGTCGCCACCCTCGTCGCGTGCGGCGGGCTCCACCGCATGACCGCGCGGGCCGTGGGCAACGGCGGCGCGGTCGAGCGGAGCGAAGGAGCACCCGCCCCCCCGCTGACCGCCCAGCGGCGCCTCCGCTGGGTGGCGCTCTCCGCCGCGCCGTCGGCGGCGATGCTCGGCCTCACCCACCATGCCTCCACCGACATCGCCGCCATCCCCCTCCTGTGGGTGGTGCCCCTCGCCCTCTACCTCGTGAGCTTCATCGTCGCCTTCGGGAGCTCCCCGGCACGGACGGTGCGCGGCGCGTCGCGGGTGGCGAAGCTGCTCGCCGTTCCGGTGGTGCTGAGCTTCCTCGGCATCGTGAGCTCGCTGTGGTTCGACCTCGTCGTCCACCTCGGCGCCTTCGTGGCGCTGGCCATCGTCGCCCACGGCCAGCTGGCGGCCGACCGGCCTCCGGCCGAGCAACTGACCGACTTCTACCTCTGGCTGTCGGTCGGGGGTGCGACGGGCGGGATCCTGGCCGCCCTCATCGCCCCGGTCCTCTTCACCACCGTGCTGGAGTACCCGATCGCCATCGTCGGGGGCCTGCTGGTGCTGCCGGCCTCCGCCTTCCCCGCGCCCCGCCATGGCCCGGGCGACGGCCGGCGCCGCGCTGCCCCGTTGATCGGCGGCGCCCTCGCCGCCGCCATCATCGTGGGCGCCACCGTGGCCCGGTCCCGAGGCAGCCAGGAGGGCCTCACCGCGGCGGTGGCGCTGTGCGGCGTGGCCCTGGGCGGTGCCTACGTGCTGGCCCGGCGCGCCGTGGGATTCGCGGCGGTGGCCGCGGCCGTCCTCCTGTCGGTCGTCCTGGTCCCCAGCCGACCCACCCTCGACCAGCGGCGCACCTTCTTCGGAGTGCACCGCGTGTACGCCGAGCCCGAGAACGACGACCGGCACGTCCTCGTCAACGGCCAGACGGTCCACGGCATCGAGAACCGGGCGGGGCCGCACGCGTTCGAACCCGAGACCTACTACCACCGCACCGGGCCGGCGGGACAGCTGCTCACCGCGCTGCGGGCCGAGGCACGGCCCCTCCACGTCGGCGTCGTCGGACTCGGCACCGGCGCGCTGTCCTGGTACGGGCGGGCCGGGGACACCTACGACTACTTCGAGATCGACCCCGTCGTCGTCGACATCGCCCGCGACCCCGGGCTCTTCACGTTCGTGAGCCGGTCGGCGGCCGACGTGCGCTTCTTCGTCGGCGACGGGCGGTTGCTGCTCGAGGACCGGGGCACCGACCGTTTCGACCTCCTGGTCCTCGACGCCTTCAGCTCGGACGCCATCCCCCTCCACCTGCTCTCGAAAGAGGCGGTGGACCTCTACCGGCACCGGCTGGCCGGCGGCGGCGTGATCGCCTTCCACATCTCGAACCGCTTCTTCGACTTCGAGCCCGTACTCGACCGACTGGCCCGCGAGCTCGGGCTGGCGGCGCGCATCCAGGCCGACGGCGCCACCGAGGCCGAAGCCGCCGAGGGCAAGTTCGCGGCTACGTGGGTGGTCCTGGCCGCCGACGACAGCCGACTCGACCGCCTGGCCGCGGCGCCACGGTGGCGGCCGCTCACCGGCGGCGACGCCGTCAGCGTCTGGACCGACCAGTACGCCAACCTGCTCAGCGTGTTCCGCCGCGACTGAGCGACGACGGGTCTCTGTGGGTGCGCAATGCATCGCTCCGCGATGCATTGCGCACCCACAGAGGAACGCCAGGCGGGATCAGCCGGCGCGGCGGCCCTTGAGGAGGGTGCGGCGCTGCTCGATGAAGTCGACGAGGACGTAATCGCCGAGGGTCTGGGGGGTGGTGAAGAAGGCCCGGCCCTTGTTGAGCTCCGTGAGCTTCTCCACGAACGCCTTGAGGTGCTGGGTGGGATCGAGCATGAAGGTGTTGATGCGGATGCCCTCCCGGGTGCAGTGCATCACCTCCTTGAGCGTGGCGTCGACCGTTTCCCGCACGGGCGGGTAGTGGAAGAACGGTTCGCCGTGGGCGTCGAGATGGGCCGTCGGTTCACCGTCGGTGATCATGATGATCTGCTTGGTGCCGCTCTGCTTGGCCAGCAGGCGGCGGGCGATCTGGAAGCCGTGCTGCATGTTGGTGCCGTAGACGAAGTCCCAGGACACCTCCGGGAGCTGCTCGGGCTTGAGCTCCCGTGCCACCTCCGAGAACCCCACGATGCCGAGGTAGTCACGCGGGTACTGCGAGGAGATGAGCGCGTGCAACGCCATCGCCACCTTCTTGGCCGGCAGGAAGTTGTCGCGCATCGGCATCGACAGCGAGAGGTCGAGCATGAGCACCGTGGAGGTGCGCACGAGCTGTTCGGTACGCTCGATCTCGAAGTCGTCGGGCGTGAGGTGCACCGGCGTGCCGCCCCCGGTGCGACGTACGGCGTTGCGCACGGTGCGCTCGATGTGGAGGTTGAACGGGTCGCCCCACTCGTAGGGCTTGGTGGAGTACTCCCGCTCGTGGCCCACGCCGACCCGCTGGAGCTCGTGCTTGGCCACCCGGTCGTTGGCCAGCTTCTTGAACAGGTCGGCCAGCGCGTTCTGCCCGATGCGGCGGATGCCGCGCGGGGTGAGCTCGAAGCGGCCCTCCTTCTGCTCGATCAGGCCGGCCTCCTCCAGCATCTTGGTGAGCTCGGCCATCCGCTCGAGGCTCTGGGCCGCCTGGTCGCCGAGCAGCTCGCGGGCCCGGTCGAGGTCGACCTCGGCCAGGGCGCCGGGGTTGGTGGCCCCGCGGAGCAGGTTCTCGAGCTGGTCGAGGTCGCCGAGCTCGCGCATCATCGCCGCGGCGTCGGCGAAGTTCAGCGGGTCCTCGCCGTAGAAGTCGTAGCGGCGGTTCCAGCCCATGTCGGGGAACATCTGGCGCAGGTTCTGGCCCAGCTGGTCGACCTGCCAGCGCAGGTCCATGTCCTCCAGCAGCTGTTCGGACAGGCCCTGGAGCTGCGCCCGCTGCTCCGGCGTCATCGAGTTGAGCATGGCCTGCATCGCCTGCATCCGCTGCGCCATCACCTCCAGCAGCTCGTCGAGGTTCTGCGGGTTCTCGGGGAAGAAGTCGCCGAAGCGATCCATGAACCCCTCGAAGTCGGGCTCCTCGCCCCGCTGGCGCTGCTCCAGCATCTCGTTGAGCGAGGAGAACATGTCCTTCATCCGCTGGAGGTCCTCGGGGCTCAGGTTCTGCATCGCCCCGGACATCTGGTTGACGTAGTTTTGCATCAGCTGCTGGCGCAGCTGGTCGAGGAGCTCGTCGAACTTCTCGCGGGCCTCGCTGGAGGTGAAGTCGTAGTTCTGCAGGTCCCGGACCATCCCCGCGAGGTCGGGGCTGAGCATGTCGAGCTGGAGCTGCTTCTCGTCGGCGACCTGCTCGGTGATCTCCTGGCGCCGGGCGTCACCGGACTGGCGGGCCTCCTCCCGCATCTCGTCGAGCGAGCTCCGCTCGAGGTCGATCACGTCGCGGAGCTCCTGGGCGATGTCGTCGTACACCCCGCCGAGGTTGTACTGCTCCATCCGGTCGCGGCGACGACGGCGCAGGTTCTCGAGCATCTCCTTGAGGCCCTGGAGCTCCTCGCCATTGCGATCGTGGAAGCCCTGCTGGAGCATCCGCCGCAGGGCGGCGTTGAGATCGCCGTGGTAGAGGAGGTCGTCGTTGAGCTCGGCGAAGACGTCGTAGGCGTCGAGCTCGAACCCCGACTGCGAACCGTCCCACCGGGAGTAGGTGAAGCGCTTGCGTGCAGTCCCCCGAGGCATCTGGCCAGGGTACCGCCGCCAGCCGACGATGCGCCCCGCCCTTGGGTGCGTAAGGGTGCGCTATGCGCGCCCTTACGCACCCAAGGGCCGGGGAGGACGGCGGTCAGAACTGGAAGTAGATGAAGGTGACCGTGGGCTGGCCGCTGAAGAGCACGATGCCGGCGAGCGCGGCCCCGGCCGCGGCGCCGGCCAGCAGGGGGCGGCGGAGCGCCAGCTGGAAGGGGCTGGCGGACCGGCGGCCGAGCAGGTCGATGCCCACGACGGCGGCGGCCCAGATCACGACCTGGGCGCCGAAGCCGCCGGGAAGGGGGCTGCCTCCGGGGTCGAACACGCCCCGCAGGACCGTGACCGCTTCCGCGAACGACCGGGCCCGGAAGAACACCCACGCCACGGCGACGAGGACGAAGGTGCCGACCATCTGAGGCAGCTGGGCCAGGCCGACGGTGTCGTCCGCCGCCCGCTCGGGGCGGCCCCGCCGCCACAGTCGTTCGACCACCAGGTACGCGCCGTGCAGCCCGCCCCACATCACGAACGTCCACGCCGCCCCGTGCCACAGCCCCCCGAGGAGCATCGTGATCATCAGGTTCCGGTAGGTGCGGGCCCGACCGGTGCGGTTGCCGCCGAGCGGGATGTAGAGGTAGTCGCGGAGCCAGGTCGACAGCGAGATGTGCCACCGCCGCCAGAACTCGCTGACCGACCGCGACAGGTAGGGCTGGGTGAAGTTGTGCACCAGGTCCACGGAGAACAGGCGGGCGCTGCCACGGGCGATGTCGGTGTAGCCGGAGAAGTCGGCGTAGATCTGCACCGAGAAGGCGAGGATCCCGGCCAGCGAGAGCAGCGTGCCGGGGCGGGCGTCGGCGAAGGCGGCGTCGGCGACCTTGGCGACGGGGTCGGCGATGACGACCTTCTTGGCCAGGCCGCTGACGATCAGGAGGAGCGCCGACCCCACCCGCCGGGACGAGGGCCGGGGGCGATCGGCCTCGATCTGGGGCAGCAGGCGGATGGGCCGGGAGATCGGGCCGGCGATCAGCTGCGGGAAGAAGGCGACGAAGGTGGCGAAGTCGAGCAGCCGACGGGACGGGGGCACCCGGCGGCGGTACACGTCGATCGTGTAGGCCATCGACTGGAACGTGTAGAAGGAGATCCCGTAGGGCAGGAGGATCTGGAGGGTCGGGGCCGACGTGGAGAGGCCGAAGCGCCCCAACAGCTCGGCCCCCTGGGTGACGAAGAACCCGGCGTACTTGAAGAAGCCCAGCACGACGAGGTTCACGGCCAGGCTGACCGTCAGGATGGCCTTGCGGGTGCGACCGGGTCGGTCGGGTTCGAGCGCCCGGCCCACGGCGTAGTCGACGCCGGTGGTGAAGAGCAGGAGGAGCAGGAAGCGCCAGTCGAACCAGGCGTAGAACACGTAGGAGACGGCGAGCAGCCACGCCTGTCGCGCCGCCCGCGGCCGGAGGAGCCAGAACACGCACACCGCCAGGGGCAGGAAGAGCGCGTACTGCAGCGAGTTGAACGCCACGGCCACACCGTACGCAGCGATGTGCTCGAATGCGGCCATGACCTTCCCCGACGGCTTCATCTGGGGGTCGGCCGCATCGTCGACCCAGACCGAGGGGGCGGCGCCCCGCAGTGACTGGGCCCGGTGGGAGCAGCTGGGCAAGGTGCCCCCCTCCGGCGAGGGCAACGGCTTCACCACCAACTACGCCCGCGACTTCTCGATGCTGGCGGAGTACGGCCTCACCCACCACCGGCTGTCGCTCGAATGGGCCCGCCTCGAGCCCTACGAGGGCAAGCACGACCAGGACGCCGTCGACCACTACCGCGCCGTGCTCCAGTCGGCCCGCGACCACGGGATCGCCGTGTGGGTGTGCCTCCACCACTTCACCCTCCCCGGCTGGTTCGGGGACGACATGGGCGGGTTCCTCGACGAGCGCGCCCGGTCCTACCACTGGGCCCGGCACGTGGACTGGGTGGCCGAGACCTTCGGCGACCTCGTCCACGGGTGGAAGCCCATCAACGAGCCCGTGGCCTACGCCGCCGCCGGCTACCTCTTCGGCGTCAACCCGCCCGGCGAGGCCGACATGGCCCGGTTCTTCAAGGCCCTGCAGGCCACCCACCTCGCCAACCACGACGCCTGGCGCCTGCTGCGCAGCGGCGCCCAGCCGGTGGCCACGATCATGAACCTCCAGCCCACCTACCCGGCGACCCGCGGCCGGGAGCCCACCGAACGGGACGCGGCGAACCGCAACGCCGAACTGTTCGACCACGTGCTCTTCGGCTCCTGGATCAAGGCGCTCCGCGAGGGCGTGCTCAGCCTGCCCACCCTCCCCGACCTCGAGGTGGAGGGCATGGCCGGCTCCTTCGACTACGTGGGGTTCTCGTATTACAACGCCAACGCCATCTACGCCGACCTCACCACGGGCCCCTATCCCCTCGACGCCCGCGTCGGACCGATGGGCTACGCGCCGTGGCCCGAGGGGTTGGGCATCGTCCTGCGGCGGCTGGCCGACGAGCTGCCGGGCAAGCCCCTCCTCGTCGCCGAGTGCGGCTTCGGTACCGACGACGACCGGTGGCGCACGGATCTTCTCCGCGACTCGATCGAGGAGGTGCGCCGGGCCATCGACGACCGCGTCCCGGTGGAGGGGTTCTTCCACTGGACCGCCGTCGACAACTACGAGTGGGACCACGGCTACGACGTCCGGTTCGGGCTGTTCGACCGCGACCGCAACCCCAAGGAATCGGCCGAGCTGGCCCGGGCCTACGCCATGGGCGAGCGATGAGCGTCGCCGGCATGGGAGAGTGACGCCCATGAGCCAGGATCCCGAACGGGCCAAGGAGCAGGCCGGGCGCCACGCCGCCGGCTACGTCAGCGACGACATGCGGGTGGGGCTCGGCACCGGCTCCACCGTCCGGTACACGATCCTCGAGCTGGGCGAGCGGGCCAAGGCCGGCCTCGACATCGTGTGCACCGCCACCTCGCAGCAGACCCACGACCTGGCGTCCTCGCTCGGCCTGCGGGTGGTGCCCCCCGACCAGCTCGGTGGGCTCGACATCGCCATCGACGGCGCCGACGAGGTCGACCGCGACTTCAACCTGACCAAGGGCGGCGGCGGCGCCCACACGCGGGAGAAGATCGTGGCCGAGATGGCGCCGCGGTTCATCGTCGTGGTCGACCGCTCGAAGATGGTCGATCACCTCGGCCCGTTCGGGACCCCGCTGGAGGTGCTCGACTTCGCCCCCGGCCTCGTGGCCGACAAGGTCCGCTCTCTCGGCGCCGCCCACGTCGACACCCGCGAGGCGCGGAGCGACAACGGGAACCTGATCATGGACGCCCACTTCGGCGTCATCGAGGACCCGGTCTGGCTGGGCCAGCAGCTCAAGCGGATCACCGGGCTGGTCGAGCACGGGATCTTCCCCGGCAACCTGGTGGAACGGGTGGTGGTGGCCGACCCGAACGGGGTCGAGGTGCTCACCCGGTTCGGCCCCGACTGACACGCCGTCTCTCGTGGGTGCGTATTTTGCGCGGTCGCGTACAAATCGCCCCCCCGAGAGCCACGCCGTGGTCGGGCGAGACTCGGTCGGGCGAGGGGCGGCTCAGCGTCCCCGGTACTGGGCCCGCCCGCCGACCGCGTCCTTGTTGAGGCGCTTCGACAGGTGCAGGCCCTCGAGCACGAACTCGGACGCGCTCGCCAGTGCGGCGGAGCTGTCGCCCTCGGCCAGGGAGGCGGCCACCTCGCGGAGCGCCGGCAGGTCGCCGAGCATCTGGTCGTAGTCGGCGACGGCGACATCCTCGCCGGCCTGCACGATCAACGACCCCTCGAAGGCGTCGAGCACCGGGCGGGCCCGGTCGGCGAGGTCGTGGTCGCGGAACACGGTGAGGACGGCCGACTTGAGCAGGTGCTCCACGATCTGCCCGTCGCGGCCCTCCTCGATCGACTCGATCTCGACCTTGCCCATGGTGGAGGACGCCAGGGCTTCGAGGTCGCAGATGCGGGGCACGATGTCGGACTCGCCGTTGAGCAGCGCCCGGCGGGCCGCGTTGGCCACCAGCACCTCCATGTTGGCCACGGTGAGCCGGACCGACACCCCCGACCGCTGGTTGATGTGGGGGCTCTGCCGGGCGAGGTGGGAGAGCGTCGCCACCACCTCGGCCATGTAGCGGGGCACCGACACCCGCACGCCGGCGGCCTCGAGGGGGCGCATCTCCTGGAGGGCGATGTCGACCTCCGTGCTGACCTCGAGCGGGTAGTGGGTGCGGATCTGCGACCCGAACCGGTCCTTCAGCGGCGTGATGATGCGCCCGCGGTTGGTGTAGTCCTCCGGGTTGGCCGACGCCATCAGCATCACGTCGAGCGGGAGGCGGATCTTGTAGCCCCGGATCTGGACGTCGCGCTCCTCGAGCACGTTGAGCAGACCCACCTGGATCCGCTCGGCGAGGTCGGGCAGCTCGTTCAGGGCGAAGATGCCCCGGTTGGTGCGGGGCACGAGGCCGTAGTGCAGGGTGAGCTCGTCGGAGAGGTAGCGACCCTCGGCCACCTTGATCGGATCGACCTCGCCGATCAGGTCGGCGATCGAGGTGTCGGGGGTGGCCAGCTTCTCGGCGTAGCGGGCGTCGCGGTGCACCCAGTCGATGGGGGTGTCGTCGCCCTGCTCGGCCACGAGCGCCTTGGCCGCGGCGGAGATGGGGTGGTACGGGTCGTCGTTGATCTCCGAGCCGGCGACGACGGGCATCCACTCGTCGAGCAGGCCCACCAGCGACCGGATCATGCGGGTCTTGGCCTGGCCCCGCTCGCCCAGGAAGATGACGTCGTGCCCGGCGAGGAGGGCGTTCTCGAGCTGGGGCAGGACCGTGTCCTCGTAGCCGAGCACCCCCTCGAACAGCGGCTCGCCGTTGCGGATCTTGACCACCGCGTTCTGACGCACCTCGTCCTTGACCGAGCGCGACACCCACCCCGACGCTCGCAGCTGTCCCAAGGTCGTCGGTCGTTCAGCCATGCTTCGCCCCTTCGCGGATCTGGTGACCCGGCGAGGCTATCGCGGCCCCTCGACATCGCGACCCGGCCCCCGAAGGCCGGGGCGAGGCGCCTCAGCCCGCCGGCTGCAGATCGAAGGGCGAGGCCAGCGCCAGGAAGGCGTCGACCGGCACCGGCCGGCTGAAGAGGAAGCCCTGGGCCCGCTCGCACCCGAGGCGGCGCAGCTCGTCGAGGTGGCGCTGGGTCTCGACCCCCTCGGCCACGAGGGCCAGGCCGAGGGCCCGGGCCATCCCCACGATGGCGGCCACGATCGCCGTGTCCTCGGCGTCCTCCCCGAGCCCGTCGACGAAGGACCGGTCGATCTTCAGCACGTCGACGGGGAAGCGCTTGAGGTAGGCCAGCGAGGAGTAGCCGGTCCCGAAGTCGTCGACGGCCAGCTCGACCCCGAGGGCGCGGAGCTCGGTGAGCACCCGCAGGGCCGAAGCCGGATCCTGCATGAGCGCGGTCTCGGTGATCTCCAGGCAGAGCCGCTCGGCGGGGAACCCGGCGGCGGCGAGGGCGTCGATCACGGTGTCGACCACGTCGGCCTGGGCGATCTGGCGGGCCGAGAGGTTCACCCGCAACGTGAAGTGCTCGGCGGCGGGGAGCACTTGGTGCCACCGCCCGGCGATGCTGCAGGCCTCCCGCAGGACCCAGGCACCGAGGTCGATGATGAGCCCGCTCTCCTCGGCCAGCTCGATGAAGGCGCCGGCGTCGAGCAGGCCCTCCACCGGGTGGTTCCACCGGGCCAGCGCCTCGGCGCCGGTGACCTCGCCGGTGGTGAGGTCGATCTCGGGCTGGAAGTACACGAGGAGGCCGCCGGTGTCGTCGGTGCCGTTGACGCCCGAGACGACGTCGATGGCCCGGCGGAGCGAGCTCTCCATCTGCAGCTTCTCGGTGGCCTCCGTGCGGAGGGTCTCGTCGAACACCTCGTAGCGGTTCCGCCCCCGGGCCTTGGCCAGGTACATCGCCGAGTCGGCGTCGCGGAGCAGCCCCTCGGCGTCGCTGCCCCGATCGGCCATGGCGATGCCGATCGACGCCGTCGTGAACACCTCGGAGCTGCCGATCTGGAACGGGTCGGCCATGACGCGCTTGATGCGGTGGGCGACCTCGACCGTCTCGTCCGGGGACACCACCCCTTCCAGCAGCACCACGAACTCGTCGCCGCCGAGCCGGGCCACCGTGTCGCCGGGCCGTACGGCCCGCTTGAGGCGCTCGGCCACACCCACAAGCAGCTCGTCGCCGACCCGGTGCCCGAGCGAGTCGTTCACGAGCTTGAACCGGTCGAGGTCGAGGAACAGAAGGTGCAGCGACCCCGGCCGGCGCTCGCTGCGGGCCAGCGCGCCCTGGAGGTGGTCGAGCAGCAGCGCCCGGTTGGCCAGGCCGGTGAGCGGATCGTGCAGGGCCTGGTGGGCCAGCTCGGCCTCGCTCCGCTTCAGGGCCGTGATGTCGCTGTTGACCACGAGGACGTGCTCGACCTGCCCGTCGGCGTCGAACTCGGGCACGGCGCGGGACTGGAACCAGAAGTGCACGCCGTCGATCGACAGCTCCCACTCCCGATCGAGGCGGCGGCCGGTGCGGAAGACCATCTCCAGCGCCTGGCGCCACGCCTGACCCTCCTCCCCCAGCGCGAACAGCTCCTCGGTGTGGCCGAGCACGACGTCGGGGGACAAGCCCACCACCTCCTCGATGGCGTGGCTCACGTACACGGCCTCGAGGTCGCGGTCGAAGCGCATGACGACGTTGGGCGAGTTCTCCACCAGCGTGCGGTAGCGCTCCTCGCTGATGCGGAGGTCCTCCTCCCGCTGGTGCCGGTCGGTGACGTCCTCGACGTGGGTGACGGTGTACCGGGTGCTGCCGTCGCCGGAGCGCACCGGGGCGGCGTGCAGGCTGCCCCAGACCACCGAGCCGTCGGGCCGGAGGATGCGCACCTCGGCCAACAGGCGCGCCGCCTCGCCCTTGAGGAGCAGGCGGTTCTGCACCTTGACCTGCTCGTGATCGTCGGGGTGCACGAACTCGAGCAGCCGGCGCCCGAGGATCGCCTCCTCGGTCCGACCGAGGAGCTCGCAGTAGGCCGGGTTCACCTGGAGGTGGACGCCGTCGGGACGGTGCAGCGCCATGCCGAGCGGCGCGTTGGTGAAGGCCAGCCCGAAGCGCAGCTCGGCGTCGCTGCGCGACAGCGCCTGGCTCACGATGGAGGCGAGGCTGGTGAGGACCGAGATGTGGTCGTCGCTCCACATCCGCTCGGCGTGGAGCGACTCGAAGGCCACCCACCCCAACAGCCCTCGCTCCTGCATGATGGGCGCGGCCAGGATCGAGTGGCTGTCGAGCGCGCCGAGGTACTCCCGGTCGGCGTCCCACGCCGGGCCGAGGTCGGCGAGGCGGGGGATGTAGATCACGTCGGGCTTGCGGAGGATCGCCAGCCACTGCGGCAGGCGGTCGAGCGACGTCGTGCGGTTCCCCTCCAGCCGCGACACGACGTCCGGGCCCGACCACTCGTTGGCCACCTCGACCAGGTGCCGCTCCTCGTGGATCAGGCACACCGACGCGCGGTCGACCTTGGCGAACTCGCCGACCTCGGCCAGCGCGTCGTCGAGGCAGGCCGACAGCTCGACCGACGGCCGTTCGATGAACGAGGCCGAGATCCGGGTGAGGAGATCCTCGAAGGCCAGGCGCTGGCGCAGCGCGTCGAGGGTGTTGCGCCGCTCCGAGACGTCGTGGATCACGATGACGAAGAGGCCCTCGGCCTCCAGGGTGGAGCCCCGGTACCCCGTGATCACCATGTGCCGCCAGCTGCCCTCGGCGTCGCGCACCCGCACCTCGACGCTGGCGCCGGTGGCGCTGCGCCGGCGGGCGATCTGGCTCAGGGCCCGCCGGGCGTCGTCGTGGTGGAGGTAGTCGCTGAAGTGCCGGCCGACGACGACGGCCGGGTCGATCCCGAACACGCGTCGGGCCACGGGGTTGATGTACCGGATCACCCCCTGCTCGTCGATCGCGGCGACGACCTCGGTGATCCCACCGAGCATCTCGTCGAGGAACTTCGGATCGACGCTCACCGTCAGCCTGCGACCACCGTACGCACGACGGCAGCGTACAAGGCCCGGGGCGGACCGTTCGCCGGTCTCCATCGACCGCGCCGGATAGCGTGCGCCGATGCCGGGGGCCCGCACCGTCCACACCGTCGGCGGCTGGCGAGCCGCCGTCGCGGACGACGCCCTCCGACGCACCTACGCCGAGCCCGGCTGCGACGACGACGCCTGGGCGCCGGTGCCAGCCACGGCGCACTGGCGGACGCTCGATCCCTTCGCCGCCAGCGACGGTCCGCTGCTCTACCGGGCCACTCTCGGTGACCTCCGGGGCGAGGGCGAGAGCGGGGCCAGGGGCGCCGTCGGGAGCGGGGCCGGGGGCGCCGTCGGGAGCGGCGCCGTCGGGCCCGGCGACCGGACCTGGCTCGTGCTCGACGGCATCTTCTACACGAGCGACGTCTGGTTCGACGGTGCCTACCTCGGCGACACCGAGGGCTACTTCTTCCCCCACGAGTTCGAGATCACCGACGCCGTGGCCGACCGGTCGGAGCACGTCCTCGCCCTCGAGGTGGCCTGCACGCCCCAGCGGGACCGGGCCCACAAACGGAACCTCACCGGGGTGTTCCAGCACTGGGACCTGATCGACCAGGCGTGGAACCCCGGGGGGATCTGGCGCCCCACCCGGATCCTGCGCACCGGTCCCGTCCGCATCCTGCATTCGCGGGTGCTGTGCCGGGACGCCACCGCCGAGGCCGCCACCGTCTTCGTGCGGCTCGTGCTCGACGCACCGGAGGCGTGCACCACCACCATCGTGAGTCGGGTGCGGCGCCATGCCGACGGCGGCGAGGTCACCGAGCACCGGCACGAACAGCCCCTCGCCGCCGGCGAGAACCAGGTGGAGCTCACCTTCGTGGTGGAGGAGCCCGACCTGTGGTGGCCGTGGTCCCGGGGCGAGCAGCCCCGCTACGACGTGGAGGTCGCGGTGCACCTCGGCGACGGGGCCGACGGTGGACCCGACGCCGGCGGGGCCGGGGCCCCGGGCGGCCCGGCCGAGGGCGGGGCCAGCGACACGGTCACCCGGACCATCGGGCTCCGGTCCGTCAGCGTCGACGACTGGGTGTTCTCGATCAACGGCGAGCGCCTGTTCCTCAAGGGGGCCAACCAGGGGCCGAGCCGCTTCGCTTTGGCCGACGCCGAGCCGGAGCGCATGGCCGCCGACATCGCCCTGGCCAAGGACGCGGGGCTCGACATGCTCCGCCTCCACGCCCACATCAGCCGGCCCGAGGTCTACGACGCGGCCGACGCCGCCGGCCTGCTGCTCTGGCAGGACCTCCCCCTCCAGTGGGGCTACCACCGGTCGGTGCGCAAGCAGGCCCGGCGGCAGGCCCGCCTCGCCGTCGACGTGCTGGCCCACCACCCGTCGGTGTTCCTGTGGTGCGGCCACAACGAACCGATGGCCATCGACATCGAACCCACCGCCCTGGCCGACCCGAAGCGCCGGGTCGTCCTCGGGCTCCGCGGGCTGGCCCAGCAGATGCTCCCCACCTGGAACAAGAGCGTGCTCGACCGGTCGGTGAAGCGGGTGCTCGAGGCCTGCGACGGGTCCCGGCCGGTGGTCCCCCACTCGGGAGTGCTCCCCCACCCCCCGCTGCTCGACGGCACCGACTCGCACTGGTACTTCGGGTGGTACCACGGCGAGACGGTCGACGTGGCCCGCATGGTGCGGCTCATGCCCAGCACGGCCCGGTTCATGAGCGAGTTCGGGGCGCAGGCCGTGCCCCTGCCCGCCCCCTGGGTGGAGCCCGAGCGATGGCCCGACCTCGACTGGCCGGCCCTGGCCCAGACCTTCGCCCTCCAGAAGACCTTCTTCGACCGGCACGTCCCGCCGGCCGGGTTCCCCACGTTCGAGGCGTGGGCCGAGGCGACCCAGCGCTACCAGGCCGAGCTGCTGCGGTTCCACATCGAGACGCTGCGGCGGATCAAGTACCGGCCCACCGGCGGGTTCGCCCTGTTCTGCTTCGCCGACAGCGCCCCCGGCGTGACCTGGTCGATCGTGGACGACGAGCGCCGGCCCAAGGCGGCCTACGCCGCCGTGCAGGAGGCCTGCCGGCCCACGATCATCACCGCCGACCCCCTCCCGGCCGTGCTCGAGACCGGGCGGCGCCTCCGGCTCGACGTCCACGCCGTCAACGATCGACCGATCGCCCTGAGCGATATGCTGGCCTCAGCCCATCTGCAATGGGGATCAGGAGGAGTCGAGGGTGCGCCACCGCTCGTACGTCGCTGGGAGGGGACGCTGCCGGCCGACACCGTCGTCCTCGTCGGCACGCTCGACGTGGTCGTCCCCGCCGGCGCCACCTCGGCCTCGCTCGACCTCGCCCTCACCGGCACCCTCCCCGACGGCTCCCCCCTCGCCGTCACCAACCGCTACGCCTGCCCGTCCGGCTCCCACCGCTGACGGCCGGATTCTCGTGGGTGCGAATTGTTCGCGGTCGCGAACAATTCGCACCCACGAGGGAACGCCCCCGCCGAACACCACTGGACCTGACGCAGAGTTAGGTCGGGCTCCGATGGAGCACCTAACGTCTGCGCGGGTCCAACCCGCCCACCCGATACAGCTCAGCTCGCCGGAGGCCCGCCCGTGACGGCTACGCAAGAAGCGCCCGGCCTGACCAAGAACATCGACGTCAGGCCCATCAACAAGCCCAAGAAGCCGCTGCCCTTCCCGCTCAGCCTGTACCAGACGGCGGTGGGCAAGAAGTGGGTGATGGCGCTCACCGGCATCGGGATCATGGGCTTCGTCTTCGCCCACATGATCGGCAACCTGAAGATGTACCTCGGGGCGGAGGAGTACAACACCTACGCCGAGAGCCTGCGGGAGCTGCTCCACCCGATCATGCCCAAGCACGTGGTGCTGTGGGTCATGCGCTTCGGGATGATCGGCATGTTCGCCTTCCACATCCACAGCGCCTACACGCTCACGTTGATGAACCGGCGCAGCAAGCCGCAGCGCTACTCCCGGCAGGACTACGTCGCCGCCAACTACGCCAGCCGCACCATGCGGGTCAGCGGCATCCTGCTCGCCGCCTTCCTCCTCATGCACCTGGCCAACCTCACCTGGGGCAAGGTGCTCACCGGCAAGGGCTTCGTCGAGGGCGAGGTCTACGCCAACGTCATCCACAGCCTCGAGCAGCCCCTCGTCGCCGCCCTCTACATCGTCGGGCAGCTGGCGCTCGCTTCCCACCTCTTCCACGGCGCCTGGTCGATCTTCCAGAGCCTCGGCATCAACAACCCCCGCTACAACGGCCTGCGCAAGGGCTTCGCCTACGGCTTCACCGCGCTGGTCTGCGGCCTCAACCTGACGTTCCCGGTGGCGGTGCTCGCCGGGATCGTGAAGCTCTAGGAGGCAACCGCACATGGTGCTCGAGCTCGACTCCAAGTCCCCCAAGGGCGACATCAAGGACCGCTGGGACAACCACCGCTTCGACATGAAGCTGGTGAACCCCAACAACAAGCGCAAGTTCGACGTGCTCGTCGTCGGCACCGGCCTCGCCGGTGCCGCCGCGGCCGCGTCGCTGGCCCAGCTCGGCTACAAGGTGAAGGCCTTCACCTTCCACGACTCCCCCCGCCGGGCCCACTCCATCGCGGCCCAGGGCGGCATCAACGCGGCGAAGAACTACAAGAACGACGGCGACTCGATCTACCGGCTGTTCTACGACACGGTGAAGGGCGGCGACTTCCGCGCCCGCGAGTCCAACGTGTACCGCCTGGCCCAGGTGTCGGTGAACATCATCGACCAGTGCGTGGCCCAGGGCGTGCCCTTCGCCCGCGAGTACGGCGGCCTGCTCGACAACCGCTCCTTCGGCGGCGCCCAGGTGTCCCGCACCTTCTACGCCCGGGGCCAGACAGGCCAGCAGCTCCTGATCGGCGCCTACCACGCCCTCATGGAGCAGGTGAGCAAGGGCACGGTCGAGCTCTACACCAAGACCGAGCTCCTCGACGTGGTGGTCAAGGACGGCGTGTGCTGCGGCATCGTCACCCGCGACCTCTCCACCGGCGAGGTCCGGTCGTTCAACGGCCATGCCGTGCTGCTCTGCACCGGCGGCTACTCCAATGCCTTCTACCTGTCCACCAACGCCATGAACTGCAATGTCACGGCGGCGTGGCGGGCCCACCGCAAGGGGGCGGCGTTCGCCAACCCCTGCTACACCCAGATCCACCCCACCTGTATCCCGGCGTCCGACGAGTTCCAGAGCAAGCTCACGCTCATGTCGGAGTCGCTCCGCAACGACGGCCGCATCTGGGTGCCGAAGGGCTTCGACGACAACCGTCCCGCCGACCAGATCCCCGAGGGCGAGCGCGATTACTACCTCGAGCGCAAGTACCCGGCCTTCGGCAACCTCGTGCCCCGCGACGTGGCCTCCCGCAACGCGAAGACGGTGGTCGACGAAGGCCGAGGCGTCGGTCCGCTGAAGAACGGCGTCTTCCTCGACTTCTCCGATGCCATCAACCGCCTGGGCGAGGACGTGGTCAAGGAGCGCTACGGCAACCTCTTCGACATGTACGAGCGCATCACCGGGGAGAACCCCTACAAGGTGCCGATGCGCATCTACCCCGCCACCCACTACACGATGGGCGGGCTGTGGGTGGACTACAACCTCATGACCACCATCCCCGGGCTCTACGCCCTGGGCGAGGCCAACTTCTCCGACCACGGCGCCAACCGGCTCGGCGCCTCGGCCCTGATGCAGGGCCTGGCCGACGGCTACTTCGTGGCGCCGTACACCATCGGCGACTACCTCTCGAAGCTGCTGGGCCAGCCGCCCGTGCCGGTGACCGACCCGGCCTTCGCCGAGGCCGAAGCCGGCCTGCGCGACGAGATCTCGATGTGGATGAACGTGGGCGGCACCAAGAGCGTCGACCACTACCACCGCGAGCTCGGCAAGATCGTATGGGACCGCATCGGCATGGCCCGTGACAAGAACGGCCTCGAGAAGGCGATCGCCGAGATCCCGGTGCTGCGGGAGGAGTTCCGCAAGAACGTCCGGGTGCTGGGCACGCCCGAGGGCATCAACCAGTCGCTCGAGAAGGTGATGCGGGTCGACGACTTCTTCGAGCTGGCCGAGCTGATGGCCCGCGACGCCCTCCACCGCGAGGAGAGCTGCGGCGGCCACTTCCGGGTCGAGCACCAGGACGAGGAGGGCGAGGCCCAGCGCGACGACGAGAACTTCTCGTACGTGGCGGCCTGGGAGTGGAAGGGGCGAGGCGTGCCCCAGGAGCTCAACAAGGAACCGCTCGACTTCGAGTACGTCCACCCGGCCAAGAGGAGCTACAAGTGAGGGTCACGCTCAAGATCTGGCGCCAGGCCGGCCCCTCGGCCGCCGGTTCGTTCTCGACCTACAGCGTCGACGACGTCAAGGACGAGATGTCGTTTCTCGAGGTGCTCGACGTCCTCAACGAGCGGCTCACCGAGGCCGGCGAGGAACCCGTCGCCTTCGACTCGGACTGCCGTGAGGGCATCTGCGGCACCTGCGGCCTCATGATCAACGGCCAGGCCCACGGCCCCCAGAGGGGCACGGCCACCTGTCAGCTCCACATGCGCACCTTCAAGGACGGCGACGAGATCACGGTCGAGCCGTGGAAGGTGGCGTCCTTCCCGATCATGCGGGACCTGATCGTGAACCGGGCGCCGCTCGACGCCATCGTCGAGGCCGGCGGGTTCATCTCCGCGGACACCGGCGGCGCACCCGACGCCAACCTGATCCCGATCCCCAAGCCGGTGGCCGACGCGGCCATGGACGCCGCCGCCTGCATCGGCTGCGGCGCCTGCGTGGCCGCCTGCCCCAACGGCGCCGGGCAGCTGTTCACCTCGGCCAAGCTGGCCCACCTCAACCTGCTCCCCCAGGGCCAGGCCCAGCGGTGGGACCGCACCGAGCGGATGGTCGAGACGATGGAGCTGTTCTTCGGCTCGTGCACGAACCACGGCGAGTGCCAGGAGGCGTGTCCGAAGGAGATCTCGATCGACTTCATCGCCCTGATGAACCGCGACTACGTCCGGTCCAAGGTCAAGAACCGCAAGCTCATCGGCCAAAGCTTCCCGTAGGGACTCTCGGGATCTGTTGCTGTTTGACGGCCCTGACGACCGTCGAACAGCAACAGATCCCGGTGTCACAGGGGGTGGGTAGGTTCGGGTCGCCGTCGCAACCCGATGGTTGCCTCGTTGCCTCGTTGCCTCGTTGCCTCGTTGCCTCGTTGCCTCGTTGCCTCGTTGCCTCGCTGCCTCGGCAGTCGTCCTGCCGTCCTCACTGCGCGAGGTTCCGATGTCCCGTTCCACCTCCCATCGCGGCGCGGCCGCGCCCGTTGACGCACTCGTCGCCCGAATGGCAACCCTGGCCGCCGGCCAGCACGGTCTCATCACACGGCGGCAGTTCCTCGCCACCGGGGGCACGCCGGACCGGATCACATCCTGGCTTCGCACCGGACGGCTCGAGATCGTCGGGCAGGGTGTCTACCGGATGGCCGGCGCGCCGAGCACGTGGCGATCTGCGCTCATGGGCCACTGCCTGGCGTCCCGTGGGTTCGCCTCCCACCTGGCCGCCGGCCACCTGCTGGGTGCGTCCGATCTCCGGAACCCGCCGGTGCCGTCCATCACCATCCCGAAGGGACGGCACTACCGGCACGACGGCGTGCGGGTGCACACGAGCGTCGACGTCGACCTCGCGGGGGTCCATCTCGTCGACAACATTCCCGTGTGCTCGCCTCAGCGGTTCCTGCTCGACATGGGGAAGGTGTGGACGCGCCACCAGGTCGAGCATGCGGTCGACGACTTCCTGCGCATGGGGCTGGTCGATTGGGACATCGTCCGATCCTGCTACCTCGCCCACGCCAAGCAGGGTCGCAACGGATGCGGTGTGCTGCGAGCGCTCCTCGAGGAGCGCTACGGCGAGAACGACCAGGCCGACTCCAAGGGCGAGCGCCTGATGCTCCGGGTGCTGGCCGAGGCGGGGTTCCCGCCGTGGGAGCTCCACCACCGGATCTTCGACGGGCACGGCCGGTTCGTGATGGAGACCGATGTGGCCTGGCCCGAGGCGAAGGTGTGCGTGATGTTCGACGGCAAGCAGTACCACCTCAACGCCGCCGCCTTCGAGCGCGACAAGGCGAAGCGGCGCTGGGCGACCGCGCTGGGCTGGGCCGTGGCCGAAGCCACCTGGCGGACTGTCACGGTCGAGCCGTGGACGCTGGTTCGCGACCTCCGCACCATCATGTCGCTGGGATCTGTTGCTGTCTGACTGTCGTCAAGGCCGTGAATCAGCAACAGATCCCGAGAGGGCGACCGTAAGCAATCCCTGCTCAAGCCGTTCAGTGCTCCAGGTCGGATGATCTGGACAGGCCGGGACGTCCCCGGTCGACCGAGAACGGGAGCGTTTCATGTCGAAGCAGCGTACGCAGGGCAAGGCGGTCGTCGCCGTCCTCCTCGCCGCCGCCACCTCGGCCCTCAACCTGGCCGGCACGGCCGGGGCGGCGAGCGCGGCGCCGCTCAGCCATGTCCGCACCATCGGCGGAGCGGGCACCGATGAGGTGCGGGACGTCGCCGTCGACGGGACGGGCAACGTGATCGTCGGCGGGTCGTTCTCCGGCACGGCGAAGGTGAAGGGCCCCAACGAGCAGACGCTCGTGGCCAGCGGGGCCAAGGACGGGTTCGTCGCCCGGTACGACGAGGCAGGCACCGTGCTGTGGGCGGCCAAGCTGGGTGGGGCGGCCGACACCGACGAGGTCACCGCCGTGACCACCGACGCCGCCGGCGACGTGTACGCGATCGGGACCACGGCGAGCACGACCTTCGCCTACCCGGGCGGCTCGGTCCCCGTCGGCGGCGGCACCGACGGGTTCGTGGTGAAGTTCGACGCCGCCACCGGATCCGTCGACTGGGTGCGTCTCGTTTCCGGGGTGAACGACCAGAAGGCCTACGACATCGGCACGGCCTACGGCATGGTGTACGTGGTGGGCACCACCAGGGGCCTCGAGTCGGTGACGGTCGACTCGCCCGGCGGCTCGGCCGGCGCCCCCTCCTTCGGGCTCGCCGGCAAGACCAACGGCGTGGTCTCGGCCCTCACCACCAACGGCCTCCCCCTGTGGGTGAAGGTGTGGGGCGACGCCGCCAACGACGACGAGCTCCGAGGCGTCTCGGTCGATCCCGACGGGGCCTACGTCGGCGGCACGTTCGTGAGCAGCGCCAGTTACGGCGGGATCGCCCTCGTGGGCAGCGGACCCGAAGAGGGGGTGGTCGCCCGGGTGAACCCCAACGGCACGGTGCAGTGGGCGGCCAGCGTGGCCGACGGTGTGGACGCCGTCGCCGGTGCCGGCGCCCGCGTGTACACCGGCGGCACCCGACTCGAGGCCCACGCGGCCGACACCGGGGCCTTCATCTGGTCGAACAACCTCCTGAACGGGATCGCCTCGATCGCCATCGGACCCTTCGACGAGCCCTTCGTGGCCGGCTCCTTCGGCGGCCTCAAGTCGGCGTCCATGCTCACCGGCCTGAACCGGAACTTCACGTCGGCCGGTTTCACCGATGCCTGGGTGGCGTCGGTCGAGCCCACCTCCGGCAAGCCGATCGACATCGAGACCGGCGGTGGGACGGGGTTCGATTACGGCCGCGGGATCGCCGTCGACCCGGCCGGCACGGCGGTGCTCGGCGGTTCCTTCGACACCAGCGCCACGTTCCAGAACCTCGACCTCACCGGCACGAGCTGGGACGGCTACGTCGTGCGCTACCGCATGGGTCCGGCGTTCCACGGCGTGACCCCGGCCCGGATCCTCGACACCCGCATCGGCCAAGGGGCCCCGAAGGCCAAGGTCGGGCCCGGCCAGAAGATCGACGTCCTGGTCGCCGGGGCCGGCGGTGTCTCCACCCTGGCCACCGCTGTGGTGGTCAACATCACGGCCGTCAACGCCACCGACACGTCCCACCTGCGGGTGTGGCCGACCGGGCAGGCGATGCCCAACGCCTCGACCGTGAACTTCGCGGCCGGCGCCATCACGCCCAACCTGGCCGTCGTCCAGGTGGGTGCCGGCGGGAAGATCTCGATCTACAACAACTCGGGCTCGGTCGACGTGCTGGCCGACGTCTCCGGGTGGTTCGACCGTGACGGCTCAGGCGATCGGTTCGTGGGCCTGACGCCGGCCCGCATCCTCGACACGCGGGAGCCCGGCTTCAGCGCCATCGGATCGGCCTCGACCGTCGGGCTCCAGGTCGCCGGCGTGGGCGGCGTCCCCGCTGACGCCACCGCCGTGGCGTTGAACGTGACCGTGACCGGATCCAACGCGCCGTCGCACCTGACCGTGTGGCCGAACGGCGTGAGCAAGCCGCTCACGTCGAACCTGAACTTCTCCACCGGGCAGACGGTCCCCAACATGGTGGTCACCAAGCTCGGCACCGGGGGCAAGATCTCGATCTTCAACAACCTCGGCACCGTGCACGTGATCGTCGACGTGGTCGGGTACTTCGGGGCCGGTGTCGCTCCCGGGCAAGGCGTTGGCGTGGTCCCGTTCCGGCGGCTCGACACCCGGATCGGGCTCGGCGGCCCCGCCACGGCCTTCCTCCCGGGAGAGAGTCGTGACCTGCTGGTGGCCGGAGCGGGATCCGTGCCCCCCACCGCCAAGGCCGTGGTCCTCAACGTGACCGTGACCGGCCCCACGGCGACGTCGCACCTGACCGTGTGGCCCGCCGGGCAAGCCCTTCCGGCATCCTCGAACCTGAACTTCGCGGCCGGCCAGACCGTCGCCAACCTCGTGATGGTGAAGGTGGGCGCAGACGGCAAGATCAGCATCCGCAACAACTCGGGGTTCGTCCACGTCATCGCCGACGTGGTCGCCTGGTACGGATAATGGTCATCGCCGACGTGGTCGCCTGGTACGGATAATGGTCCTCGCCCCGGCGGCGACGGGGCGCGACCATGCGGGGGTGACCGACTACGAGACGCCGAGGGGGGTGCGCATCCCCGCCACCGCCGTGCGCTTCTCGTTCGCGCGCTCAGGCGGGCCGGGGGGCCAGCACGTCAACACCGCCGACACCAAGGCCAGGGTGGCGATCGACCTCGAGGAGTGCGGCTTCGACGAGGCCGTGCTGGAACGCCTGACGAAGCGCTTCGGGCCGGTGGTGCAGACGAGCTCCGAGGAGCACCGCTCGCAGGGGCGCAACCGCGAGACCGCCCTGGCCCGGGCCCTCACGCTGATCGACCGGGCCCTCGACGTGCCCAAGCCCCGTCGGCCGAGTCGGCCGACGGCGGCGGCGAAGGAGCGCCGGCTCGACGCCAAGGCCCACCAGTCCAAGCGCAAGGCCGATCGGCGCCGCCCCTCCGTCGGCGACGACTGAGTCGACCTGACTCGGCTTCGAGAAGGATCGCGGTTGCTGGGGAACAGCGATCCTTCTGGAGACGTGGCCGGCCGGCGACGCGGCCCCACCGGGTGTCAAGGCGCCATCTGGCACACGTGACGGTCGTCTCGTTCGCTGAAGATCGGGGCGCCGCGGTGCCGAAGCACTCCCGTCAACCCGTGACGAGAACGAAAGGGCGAGACGTGTTCCGCACCCGGCAGTCCACGACCAACAGCACCCCGGTGATCAACCTGCGACCCCGGTTCGACTTCGGTGACGGCGAGGTGCGGGCCTCGCGCCACACCAACCCCGATGGGTCGGTGGGCGGCTGGGTGGCCGACACGGCCCATGTGGACGACACCGCCTACCTGGCCCCCGAGGCGAAGGTCTACGGCAACGCCCGGGTGTTCGGCTCGGCGCAGGTGCTCGACCGGGCCGAGGTGTTCGACAACGCCCGGATCGGCGACGGCGCCACGGTGATGGAGCGGGCCCACGTGTACGGCTACGCCCAGATCGACGGGGCCACCGTTGCCGGCGTGGCCCGGGTGGCCGGCAACGCGCAGGTGTCGCACGGCGCGCTGGTCACCGAGTCGGCCCGTGTGTCCGGCGAGGCCAAGGTCCGGGGCGGGCGGGTCGGGGCCCGGGCCGTGGTCAAGGGCCGGGCGTGGGTCGACGGCGGGACGGTCGGGGGCGATCAGCTCGTGGCCGACGACGCGGTCGTGCGGGGGCCACGCGAAGCCGCGCTGGTCTGAGCGCCGTCGCCGCGGCGAGACGGGCCGCGACCCCCTCGACGACGGCGGGCGCCAGACGCCCGGGGCGGTTCGGCGCACCCGCCCCGATCCCAGTCGGGGAGGTGCCCCCCAGTAGGATTGTCCGATGCGTTCCGCCGTCGTCCTCGCCGATCTCGCCAAGAGTGTCCTCGAGAAGCTCGCCCCGCTGGGCCCCTATGCCTCGGCCGGGTTGTTCCTGGTCGTGTTCGCCGAGTCGGGCCTGTTCTTCGGGTTCTTCCTCCCCGGTGACTCGCTGCTGTTCACCGCCGGCCTGCTCTCGAGCAACCCCGACTTCAACCTGTGGCCGTGGTACGCCCTGGCCATCGGCTGCGCCGTCTCGGCCGTCGCGGGCGACCAGGTCGGCTACATGTTCGGCGCGAAGGTGGGGTCGTCGCTCTTCAAGCGCCCCGACAGCCGGTTCTTCAAGCAGGAGTACCTCGAGAAGGCCGAAGCCTTCTTCGAGAAGCACGGCAACAAGGCGATCATCCTGGCCCGTTTCGTGCCCATCGTCCGCACCTTCTGCCCCATCGTGGCCGGGGCGTCGAAGATGCACTACCGGAACTTCGTCACCTACAACGTGATCGGCGGCACCATCTGGGGTGCAGGGTTCATCATCGCCGGGTGGCAGCTCGGCAAGATCGAGTTCCTGCAGAAGAACATCGAGTACGTGGCCATCGTGATCGTCGCTGTCTCGGTGCTGCCCATCGTGATCGAGGTGCTGCGGCACCGCCGCCAGGCCGCCGCCCTCCCGGCCACGGCCGACGAGCTCGTCTGACCCCGATCGGGGCGGGCCACCGATGACCGGTGAGTTCGCCTTCATCGACGCCATCCGGCGCCTGTTCCCCGACCCGCCCGCCGGCGAGGTGTGGATCGGCGACGACTGCGCCGTGCTGGCCGGCGGTCTCCTGCTCGCCCTCGACACCATGGTGGAGGGCACCCACTTCGATCTCGGCTGGTGCCAACCCGCCGATGTCGGCTGGAAGGCCGTGGCTGCCAATGTGAGCGACGTGGCCGCCATGGGCGGCCGGCCGGTGGCAGCGGTCGTCGGGCTCACCGCCCCGGCCGGTGGAGGCTACGCCTCGACGGCGGAGGCGATCGGGGCCGGGCTGGCCGAGGCTGCAGGCGCGCTGGCCTGCCCGATGGTGGGCGGCGACACCACGAGCGGCGGTGACCGTTGGGTGGTGTCGGTGGCCATCCTCGGCCGCCTGCCCGACGGGGCACCGCCGCTCTTGCGCTCCGGCGCCGCGGTCGGGGACCTGGTGTTCGTGACCGGCGAGGTGGGCGGGGCCCGCCGGGCGCTGCGGTCGCTCCAGGCCGGCCCGGGGGCCGCGTCGGACGCCACGCTGGCCGATCTCGACCGGCTCCACCGACCGCACCCCCGCCTGGCCGAGTGCGGCGCGGCCCGGGCGGGAGGCGCCACCGCGATGATCGACATCAGCGACGGGTTGGCCGCCGACCTCGGCCACATCCTCGATGCCTCCGGGGTCGGCGTCGCCCTCGACCGGGCCGCCGTCCCCCGGCCGCCGGGCGTATCGCCCGAGGAGGCCCTCGCCGGGGGCGACGACTACGAGCTGTGCTTCACCGCCCCCGACGCGGCGACGGTGGCGAAGGCGTTCGGGACGGCCGGCCTGCCCGGCCCGACGGCCGTCGGCCGCATCGTCCCCGCCGCCGACGGCGACACGCTCCCCGCCGCCGGCTTCGAGCACCAGCTCTGACCGGGCGGTCCCCTCGGACCGACCCGATCCTCCGTGGGTGCGAATTGTTCGCATTCGCGAACAATTCGCACCCACGAGGGAAGGCGGTACGGGGAAGGGCGGGGTCTTGGCTACTCGGCCACGCACTCGTTGCGCAGGGTGCCGAGGCCCTCGATCTCGGTCTCGATCACGTCGCCGGGCTGGAGGAACACCGGGGGCTTGCGGGCCACGCCGACGCCGGCCGGTGTGCCGGTGAGGCACAGGTCCCCCGCCCGCAGCGGGCACACCGAGGAGATGAACTCCACCAGCCGGGGGACGTCGAAGATCATGTCGTCGCTGGTGGCGTCCTGGACCACCTCGCCATTGCGGGTGCACGTGATGCGCAGCCGCAGCGGATCGGGCACCTCGTCGAGCGTGACGATGGCCGGACCGATCGGGCAGAACGTGTCGAAGCTCTTACCCATCGAGAACTGGGCGCCGGCCGCGAACTGGGTCATGCGCTCGGAGATGTCCTGGGCGCACAGGTAGCCGAGGATGTGGTCGAAAGCCCGCTCGGCCGGGAGGCGGCGGGGACCGTCGGCCAGCACGAAGGCCAGCTCGGCCTCCCAGTCGTTCATCACCGTGCCCGTGGGCAGGATCACCGGGTCGTGCGGGCCGGTGATGGAGGTGGGGAACTTGGTGAAGATGGCCGGGAGGGACGGGTGCTCGGCCCCGCTCTCGGCGGCGTGGGCCTTGTAGTTGAGCCCCACGCCGTAGACGGCCCGGGGCGCCGGCACGGGCGGGCCGAGGCGGACGTCCCCGACGGGCACCCCGCCCTCGGCCACCCCGGCGGCATGCAGGGCGAGGGCGGCATCCCAGTGGGCCCGCTCGAGGATCACCGCCATGGGGTCGGACGAGATGGCCCCGCCCGAGGCTCGTTCCAGGTCGAAGACCTGGCCGTCCACGAGCAGGCCGGACCGGCCGTCGGCGTTCACGAATCGCATGGGAATCTCCTCAGTGGTGGCCGGCCATCAGCTCGGCGAGGTCGTCGGGGGCGATGAACGACGCGGGGACATCGGGCCCCCACGCCATGAGGCTGCGCATCCCGCTCCACACCTCCGGCTGCCAGAGCTCGTCGTCGACGATGACGTCGATGTCGCTCGAGTACTCGGCGAAGTTGCCGGCGGGATCGCGCAGGTACCAGAAGAAGTTGGAGCCGATGAAGTGGCGGCCGAGGCCCCACACGTGGCGCTCGGGGTGCCCGGCGAGCATCGCCGCCGCGCCCCGGCCGATCTCGTCGACATCGTCGACCTGCCAGGAGGCGTGGTGCATGAACGGCACCGGCGCCCCTTGCACGAGGAGGTTGTGGTGCTCGGTGGAGCACCGCAGGAAGGCGCCCACCCCCGCGATCTCGTCGGACACCTTGAACCCGAGCCCGTCGACCACCAGCCGCCGGGTGGCATCCACATCGGGCGACCCCAGGACGACGTGGCTCAGCTTCCGGGGCTGGACCGGGGTCTCCCGCAGGATGCCCGGCGCCCGGGCCCCGAAGCGCTCGTAGGCGCCGGGGGTGTTGAACGGCGCCTGCTCCCGGGGGGCGAGCTCGAGCGGCGGGGCCACCTCGACGCGGAACCGGGTGCCCGACGGGGGGTCGGTCACGACCACGGCCCCGTCGGGGCGTTCGACCGGGGCGGCGGGCACGACGGCGGCGAGCCGGGCGGCGATGCGGTCGAGGTCGTCGGTGTCATCGGTGCCGATGACGACCTCCACCAGCCGGCGCTGGGGCGCCCCGACGAGGCGGAGCTGGTCGCCACCGTCGGCCGTGGCGAACGTGCCCGGACCCCCGGCCCCCGGGGTGAGGCCGAACTGCTCGTAGAAGGCCGCGGTGGCGTCGAGGCGGTCGGCGGGCACGCCGACGGTGATGGCGACGAGACGGTGCAGGGTCACGACGGGTACCTCCGCTGGACTCGGGCGACGGACGAACGCGCCGCCGCCGGGGCCATGCCGGCGAGACGCAGGACCGAGGCGGCGACCTCGGCGGCCCGGACCTCGGCCTGCTCGGGATCGACCCCCAACGACGCGTAGACGGCGCCGTAGACAGCGCCGGCGATCATCACCACCAGCACCCCGGCGTCGGCCGCGGCGTCGAACAGCCCCGCCTCCTGGCCGGCCTTGACGTCGCGGTCGACGAGCCCGAGGAGGGGGGCGGCGAGGTCGAGCCGGCCGGTGCCGATGCGGACCAGCAACATCCCCCAGAGCGGATCGGTGGCGGCCTGGCGGATCCAGGCCATCGAACCGCGGGCGAGGCGCTCGGCCGGCGAGGCCAGCTCGGCGTCGATCCCCGCCGAGGCGGCGGCGTGGTCGGCCACGATCTCAGCGAAGAGGGCCTCGACGAGCCCGTCCTTCGACTCGAAGTGGTTGTAGAACGACCCGAAGGCGACGTCGGCCCGCTCGGCGATCTCGCCGATGGTGGCGGCGTCGATCCCCTTCTCGGCGATCACCGCCCGGGCGGCGTCGAGCAGCTGGCGGCGGGTGCGCTGCCGGCGGCGGTTGCCGACCGGGGCGGGCGGAGCGGGTGCAGAGGCAAGGGGTCGCGGGCTGATTTGCACACTCTATGCAAAACTGAGGGAATCCTCAACTCGCTCCAGCGGACAGTCCGGCTACCGGTGGGTGAACAGTCCGGTCAGGGTGGCCGAGGCCACCGCCCGCGGGGCGACGGCGTCGATCGCGGCCTTGTCGGGCGTGGCCGGGAGGGCGACGGCAGACGGGAAGGCGTAGAGCGTGAACACGTAGTGGTGCGTGCCCGACGGTGGGCACGGGCCACGCCACTTCTCCATCGGTGCGCTCCCCGGGCCCACGGACGTGGTGCCGGCGGGGATGACCGTGACGAGGTGGGTGAACCCACCCGGGATCGGGGCGTCCGGATCGTGGACGACGAGCACGAGCTGGGCGTCGGCCGGGAAGCCGGTCCAGGCCAGCGGCGGCACGGCGTTGGTGCCGCCCTGTTGGGCACAGGCGTGGGCGGCCGGCATGTCGGCGCCGTCAGCGAAGGCACTGGAGGTCAAGGACGGGCGGACGGCGCTCCTGACCGTCCCCGTGGTCGCCACGCCGGGGGCCTGGGAGGAGGCCGGGGCGGTGGCCGGGGCGGTGGCCGGCGGGTAGTTCGACGGAGGCGGCGGGAAGTCGTTCTTCGTCGTGCTGCAGGCCAGCGGCACGACGGCGCCGGCGACGGCCACGACCCACGCGGCACGACGGACACGGGAGGCGGGATGGGCGACCATCGCCGGACTGTACCTGCGGCAGGCCGCGACGCTTCGTGCAAGGCTGGCGCCGTGGACCTCTTCGCTGCCGCCCTCCCCGCCGACGAACGCACCCATGCCCCCGGGCCGGAGCCGCTGTGGAACGAGTCGTGGTACTTCGACTTCGCCTCCCCCGACGGGACGCTCGGCGGGTACGTGCGCATCGGGCTCTACCCGAACCTCGGCGTGTGCTGGTACTGGGCCTGCGTGGTGGGTGAAGGGCGACGCCTGGTGACCGTCATCGACCACACCGTCCCGCTCCCCCGCCAGGAGGGCTCGCTCGAGATCCGCCACGACGGCCTGTGGGCCGACCACAACTGCGGGGCGCCGCTCGAGCACTGGAACCTCGGGCTCGAGGCCTTCGGGGTCGCCCTCGACGACCCGGCCGACACCTACACCGGGATGCGGGGCGAGCGCACGCCGATCGGCTTCGACCTGGAGTGGGAGACCGATCGGGCCGTGCTGCGCTGGCCGACGCCGCTCGACCGCTACGAGGTGCCGTGCCGGGTCCACGGCGAGATCCTGCTGGCCGACGAGACCATCGCCTTCGACGGCTGGGGTCAGCGGGACCACTCGTGGGGCGTGCGCGACTGGTGGACCACCGGGTGGTGCTGGTCGGCGTTCCGAGTCGACGACGAGGTGGGCACCCGGGTCCACGCCGTGACCCTCCTGCCCTCCACCGGCATGGCGTTCGGGTACCTCGAGGGCGCGGCCGGCGACGAGCTCGTCACGTCGTTCGAGGTGGCCGACGGGATGGACCTGGCCACGAGCCGCTTCGACGACGCCTACCGGGTGACCACTGCGTCGACCGGACTCACCCTGTCGGTGGAGCCCGTGGCGTGGTCACCGGTGCTGTTGGTCAGCCCGGACGGGCAGCAGAGCCGGTTCCCCCGCGCCATGTGCCGCGTCCACGACGGCACCCACGGCGGCGTCGGCTGGATCGAGTTCAACCGCCCCCAGGGCCAGTAGCCGGGATCCAAACGGCTTGGGTGCGTAAGGGTGCGCTATGCGCGCCCTTACGCACCCAAAGGATCAGAAGGCCTGCGGGGGTGGTGGGGGAACCACACCGGGCGGAGGTGGTGGCACGGCACCCGGGGGCGGCGGGGGAACCGCACCGGGGGGCGGCGGGGGCATCGCGCCGGGAGGGGGCGGGGGTGGCATGGCGCCCCCGGGAGGCGGAGGCGGGGGCATCGCGCCGGGAGGTGGCGGAGGCGGGGGCATGGCCCCTGGCGGCGGTGGGGGCGGGCCGGCGCCGGGCGGCGGTGGGGGCGGCGGTGCCGCGGTCTTCAGGACGGTGTTCACGACCTGGCCGTTGGCCTCGGCCTCCCGCAGGGCCCCGATCACCCGCTCCTTCTCGGCCGCGGACGCGGCGTCGGCGCGGCCGGTCATCTCCAGCCAGGTGAGCGTGCCCAGGTCGGCGATGAGGTGCTCGATCTGCCAGCGGGCCTGGGTGGATGCCACCCCCTGGTTCACAGAGGAGGCGAGATCGCTCGCCCCCTTCTTGATGTCGTCGAGGAAGCCCATGCCGGCACGATAGCCAACGCCCCGGCGCCCGGGGGCTCGCTGGCGCGCCGGCGATCAGGGGATCGGGTCGTAGTACGCCACGGTGGGGTCGATGCTCGGGAGCGTGTCGCCGTCCATCATCGAGAGGATGTCGTAGACCGGTCCGGCCGTGGCCTTTGGGACGGTCCAGTCGAGCTCGTCGGCCACCCCGGCCACCTCGGCGAAGGGCTTGAGGAAACCGAAGTAGACGTAGGCCCCGCAGCGGATCTTCTCGTCGCGGTCCATGGCCACCACGTTGCGGTAGTGCCGGGCGTTGACGTCGGCGGCGAAGGCGGCGGTGCGCTCGAGCTCCTCCAGCGGCAACGGGCGAAGCGCCCGCTCCGGCCCCCCGCCGTCGGTGGTGAACAGCCCGAACCCCACCAGGTGATCGAGGTAGTCCTCCGGCACGGTGGTGGCCGAGCCGAAGTCGGTGACATGGACATCGACGCCGTCGAGCACCAGGGCGGCAACCAGATGCTGGTAGGGCATGCCGGTGGCGACGTCGGACCACCAGTACTCGCTCGGACCGAGCTGGTAGAAGTCGCGCACCACCAACGTCCGGCCGTCGGGCAACGGGTAGGGCCCCGTGTCGCCGGTACCGACGCGGGTGTCGAAGTAGAGGAGGAACAGGTAGTTGCGCAGCACGGCGTTGCCGGCCTTGATGCGCTGGCGGGTGGGGCCGTCGATGTCGACCACCCCGGCCAGGAGCTCGTCAATCACCGCCGGCGGGTATGGCCGCAGCACGTCGTCGGCGTCCCACGCCTGCCGGGTGCCGTCGTCGTGGCGGAAGGCCATGGCGCCACGCTCCCAGAAGTCGAGCACGGTGTAGGTGGGGTCCGGATCGTCGAGCGACGGGTCCATCATCGTGAGGACCTTGCGCCCGGTCAGGTAGAAGTTGGCGATCGACCACAGGTGCACGGCGTTGATCCGGCTCCCGGGCCGGTGTCCGTCGAGCACGATCTGCTCGACGGGCATGGCCGCGTCGATCGTCCGCATCATCTCGGGATAGCGGTAGAAGGTCTCGGCGCAGGCCACGAGGATGTACGGCGTGACCGGGATCAGCTGCGAGTGGTACGAGGTGCGCTCGACGGTGAGGGTGCGGGTGATCGGTTCGTGGTAGGCGATGAGCCGGTTGGCCTCGGCCTTGCGCTCGGCCGCCGACGCCACCGCCGGCAGCCGCACCAGGAGGGCCGGGTCGACCGGCGCCCGCGGGGTCCGCACCGTGGGTGTGGCGTCCGGCGCGGCGTCGGGCGAGGGCGAATCGGCGGCCGCAGCAGCAGGCGTAGCGCCGGCGTCGCCTTCACGGGCGGCGTCGGCCAGACGAAGCTCGGCGCCCGACCCCGAGCAGTCGAGGATCACCGGGGTGCCGCTGGGCGGGACCGCACCGGTGAAGGTCACCCCCATGGCGCAGGGCACCTGGAACTCCCGGCTCACGATCCCCACGTGGCTGGCCGGGGTCCCGCCGGTGCAGATCACCCCGGCCAGCTCCGGGAACACGGGCGACAGGAACGTGGCGCCGGCATCGCGGACCAGCACGATGGCGTCCTCGGCGCCCTCGGCCAGGAGGTCGAGCACGTCGTCGGGGCCTTCCGTGACCACGAGGCGACCGCTGACCGGCCCGCACCCGAAGACCGACGTTCCCGAAGCGATCACCGTCATGGGCGGAGACTACCGTGGCCGCCGTGCCCGCCTTCCCGAGTGTCGCCTGGGTGACCGACGCCGACGCCGCCCTCAGTGCCGACGCCGGGCTGGCCCGTCACCTCACCGACCTCCCCGGCACCCGGATCGCCGTCGGCTACGCCGTCGCCGGTGCCGACGACGCTCCCGGCCTCGACTACCGCCTGGAGATCGACGGCGGCGGTGCCCACCTGCGGGAAGGGCTCGGCGGGGCCACCGTCGTGTTCCGGACCGATCACGCCACGGCCGTCGCCATCCACGAGGGCACCATGGCGGCGCAGGAGGCGATCATCACCGGGCGGCTCCGCATCGAGGGCGACGCCACGACGCTCATCCCGTGGCGCCCGGCGCTCGACGCCGTCCAGGCCGTCCTCGACCACCATCGCGCCGGCGCGCCTGCACCCGGCGCCGGCGGGTGACCGGACCCTCGCCGTGCCCGAGCTCCCCGAGCTGCAGGCCCATGCCGAGCGCCTCACCGACGGGTGGGCCGGCGCCGAGCTCACGGGCTTCCGCGCCCTCAGCTTCACCGCGCTGAAGACGGCCAGCCCGGCCCCCGACCTCGCCGTCGGACATCCCCTGCTCGAGGTCGGCCGCCGCGGCAAGTACCTGCTGCTCGGATTCGAGCCCGTCACGTTCGTGGTGCACCTGATGCAGGGGGGCCGGCTGGAGCCCGACCCGAAGCTGAGCGCCAAGCCCCGCGGCGGCCTCGCCCGCTGGCTCTTCGGCGACGAGCGGACCGCCCTCCTGCTCACGGAGATGAGCAAGGAGAAGCGGGCCGGGGTGTGGGTGGTCGCCGGCGATCCCCGCAGCCACCCGCCGCTCCACGACCTCGGGCCCGACGCCACCGAGCTCGACCGCGATCTGCTCGACCAGCGTCTGGCCCTCTCCTCCATGCGGGTGCACGGATGGCTCCGCCACCAGGGCATGGTCGCCGGGATCGGCCGACGCCTGAGCAACGAGATCTGCCACACCGCCCGACTGTCGCCGTTCACCCTCACCTCGAAGCTCACAGCGGAGGAACGGGACCGGCTCCTCGCCGCCATCCACAGCTGCATCCAGGAGTCCCTCGCCTACGAACGGACCCGGGATTCGATGAGCTCGTCGAAGGATCGCCCGGGGGCCGTCCACCACCGCGAGGGGCAGGCCTGCCCGGTGTGCGGCGACGCCGTCCGGGCCGTGCGCTACAGCAGCTACACGGTGAACTACTGCGCCACCTGCCAGACCGGCGGCAAGGTGCTGGCCGACAACACCACCAGCCGGTTCCTCAAGTAGCGGCGCCGACCGAACGCCGGGCGGCGTCGCGCTGGTGCTGCCCGGCGTACACGTCGACGGCGAGGCCCAGCACCACCGGGCCGGCGACCCGGGCCAGGTTGAACACGTAGCGCACCACCTCCCCTGACAGGAACGGCACGGCGAGCGCCATCGGCAGGGCGATGGCCAGCTCGGGCGTGCGGCGCCGCCACCACCGCACGAGCGCCCACCCGCCGGCGGCCACCACCGCCACGCTCCCGACGGCGTCGAACCACGACGCGTTGATCGACCAGTCGTAGCGCCAGGCGTCGGCGAACCCACCGAAGGGGACCTTGGCCAGGGTGTTGCTCGGCGTGTTCTCGCCGAACCGGAGCCGGACATAGGCGAGGATGGCGGCGAGGGTGCCGGCGCCCGCGGCCCCGACGGCGAGCCGGCGCCGCCAGGGGATCGACGGGGTGCAGACGGCCAGGCCGACGATTGACAGCAGGGAGAACTCCTTGCTGGCCACCGCCGCGCCGGCGGCCAGGGCGGCCCACCCCCAGCGGCCCCGTCGCAGCGCCCAGACCGCGGCCACGATGCCGAGGAGGGCCAACGGATCGGCCACCACCTGGAACGTGCCGGTGAGCACGCCGGGGCTGAGGGCGAAGCACAACCCCCCGGCCGCCGGCGCGCCGAGGTCGCCGCACAACCGCGCCGTGACGTAGGTGCCGGCGCCCACCACCAGCAGGTTCACCACGACCATGGCGGCCATGAGGGCCGACTCGCCGCCCACCAGTGCCGGGGAGACCAGCAGCGGGTACAGCATCCGGGGCGTGCGGTAGGCCGGCGCCGGGCTGGCCCGCCGGTAGAGGGACGGATCGAGGAGGAGGGGGTCGTGGGCCTGGAGCCAGAAGTACTGGCCGTCGAACCCCTCGCCCGACGTCGGGACCACGTCGGCACCGAGCTTCTCGCGGGCGACGGTGATGGTCGGGTCGTCCCACCCGAAGCGGACGAAGGAGTCGAGCCGGCCGTCGTGGGAGACGAGTTGGGCCAGCGCCATGGCGGCGTAGACCCCGACCACCACGAGCGACAGCCGGAGCGCGGCGCGATGCACGGGCCGGAGGCTACCCGGCAGGGATCATCGGCGGCCCGGACGCCGGGCGCAGACACCGGGAAGCCCGTCACGGCCCGGACACCCGGCCCGGCCGGTGAGGGGCCTGGCTCAGATGAGCCCGAGCTCCTTGACGGTGTCGCGCTCCTCGATGAGCTCGGCCACGGTGGCGTCGATCCGGCTCTGGGCGAACTCGTTGTGCTCGAGGCCCTGGACGATCGAGTAGGTGCCATCGGCGCAGGTGACCGGGAACGACGAGATGAGCCCCTCGGGGACGCCGTAGCTGCCGTCCGAGCAGAGGGCCATGGAGACCCAGTCGCCGGCGGGCGTGCCCAGGGTCCAGTCGTGGACGTGGGCGATGGCGGCGTTGGCGGCGGAGGCCGCGCTCGACAGCCCGCGGGCCTCGATGATCGCCGCGCCGCGCTGCTGGACCGTGGGGATGAACGAGTCGGCGACCCAGGCCTGATCCGCGACCTTCTCGGCCGCGTTGGCGCCGCCGACCTGGGCGTGGAACACGTCGGGGTACTGCGTGGCCGAGTGGTTGCCCCAGATGGTCATGTTGGTGACGTCGGCGATGGTGGAGCCCGTCTTCGCCGCCAGCTGGGCCATGGCCCGGTTGTGGTCGAGGCGGGTCATGGCCGTGAAGCGCTCGTTGGGGATGTCGGGCGCGTTGTTCATGGCGATGAGGCAGTTGGTGTTGGCCGGGTTGCCGACCACCAGGATGCGCACGTCCGAGGCGGCGTGGTCGTTGAGGGCCCGGCCCTGCACCGTGAAGATGGCGCCGTTGGCCTCGAGCAGGTCCTTGCGCTCCATGCCCTTGGACCGGGGGCGGCTGCCCACCAGCAGCGCCACGTTGACGTCCTTGAAGGCCACGGCGGGGTCGTCGGTCTGGACGATCCCGGCCAGCAGCGGGAAGGCGCAGTCCTCGAGCTCCATGCCCACGCCCCGGAGCGAATCCAGGGCCGGGGTGATCTCCAGGAGCTGGAGGATCACGGGCTGGTCGGGCCCGAGCATCGCCCCGCTGGCGATGCGGAAGAGGAGGCTGTAGCCGATCTGGCCAGCGGCACCGGTGACTGCGACACGAACTGGGGTCTTCATGCGGGGCACCTTACCGACGCGCCCGGGAGCGGCGGAAACCCGGG
>JAKOVR010000106.1 GCA_029782025.1 Actinomycetes bacterium
CTCGTCGACCACCACCACCGCCGCTCCCACCACCACCAAGGCCTCGACCACCACCACGGCGGCCCCCACCACCACCGCCGCGCCCACCACCACGGCCGCACCGATCCTCGACCCCCAGACCGCGGCCACCAAGTTCTACCAAGCGTGGCAGGCCGGCGATCAGGTCAAAGCCCACCTCTTCGCCACCAACGCCGCGGTCACGGCCCTCTTCTCCCACGCGGCGGTGCCGTACACCTTCGACCACTGCGACGGCGCCATGGGAAGCACCTACTGCACCTGGAGCCGCACCGGCAGCACGTTGATCATGCGGGTCAACAACGGCACCGGCGGCGGCGCCGTGCAGGTGGGCGACGTCACCTTCTCGTAGACACGCTCCTCCCTCCCCGGCGTCACCGACCCACGGCTCCGGGGCCGCCTACGCTCACGGCATGGCATCGGCCAACCGTCGCGCCGCCAGAGCCGCCCGCAAGCGCAAGCGCCGCATGGATCGTGTCGACCACGATCTCACCGACGAGCAGTGGGCCGCGCTCAAGGCAGCGTGGCGCGGGTGCGCGTACTGCGGTGCGACCGACACGCCGCTCCAGCGCGACTGCGTGTTGGCCCTCTCCCGAGGCGGGCGCTACACGCTCGACAACATCGTGCCGGCCTGCCCTTCGTGCACCGCCAGCAAGTGCAACCACGAAGTGACCGCCTGGCTCCGGCGCCGGCGGCTTGACGAACGCGCCTTCCTGCTGCGACACCTCGAGATCCGTGCCGCACTCACCGACTCGGTCCCGACGCCGCCGGCGACGACGGCGTGAGTGACCATCGGCCGTCGACCATCGCCCGTCGCCCATCGCCCGCGATGATGGGCGGGGGCGACGGCCCCGATCGATCGGCCGACGTACAGTCGGCGACCTACGGCGGCGTGGCCCCACCGCGATCCGTCGCCGCGGCGACGACGGCCATCGGGGCGTGCAAGGGGGCCGCCCGCACCGGGTCGATCTCGAACCGACGGGCGAGCACCGCGGCGTCCGTGTAGCTGACCCGGGTCGTGTCGCCGTCCTGCCAAACCAGGATCCGGAGCGGCAGCTCGAAGGCCAGGAGCGGGTGCTGCACCATGAGGGGGGTCCCGACGGCCGGGCTCCCGAAGATGACGACCCGCGTGGGCCGGAGCACCTGGTCGACCTCGGCCGCCGCGGCGGCGTGGTCGATGACGTCGAAGACCCGGAGGCCCTTGTCGCGGATGACGCCGAGCAGGCGCTGCACCGTGTCCTCGAACGACCAGGGGCTGTCGACCGTGACCAGGCCACGAAGGGTCGAGGCCCGGTTCGTCGAGAGGTCGTCATCGATCGGCATCGGCCCACCCTACGGGCCGGCACCGGATCGGGCCCACCGGGCCGGATCCGGGCCCTCGCCGCGCCCGACGTCGCGTTTGCAGAAGGATCGCGGTTGCTGGGGACCAACGATCCTTCTGGAAAGTCGGGTCCCCAGGGCGCCGTCAGGTTCGGTGGAAGGCCGGGCTGGTCGCCCCGGCGGGGATGCCCGCGAGCGGCTGGGCCAGGTCGGCGGTGGTGGGCCCCACCGCCTCGGCCACCGGCGCCAGAGCGGCGAGGTCGACCCCGTAGACCCGGGCCGCGGTCTCGCCGAGCACGGCCCGGCGCTCGGCGTCGGTCCACCCGGCGAAGGTGAAACGGAGCGAGTCGCGGCTGTGGGGGAACGTGCCTTCCCGGTGGGGGTAGTCGCTGCCCCACATGAACCGGTCGATGCCCACCTCCCGCATGACGGCGGCGTCGGACGGCGCCGGGAAGCTGGCCCCCACGAAGCAGTTCTCGGCGAACACCTCGCTCGGCCGGCGGCGGACCTCGAGGCTGGTGGGGCCGAGCTCGCCGCCGAAGCGGCCGGCCACGATCGAGTCGTGGATCGAGTCCATGCGGGCCAGCACCTCGGGCACCCAGGCCGAGCCCTGCTCGGTGAGCACGAGCACCAGCTCGGGGTGGCGGTCGAACACCCCGGAGAGCACGAGGTGCCACAGGGCGCGGTTGGCGTAGAAGCCGACCTCCATGATGTACATGACCATCGACGCCGGATGCCGGCCCATGTCCGGCACGGCCGACCCGCCGCCGTGGTGGGTGACGGGCTGACCCAGCTCGGCGCACGTCTGCCAGATCGGCTCGTAGGCCGGTGAGAAGAGCGGGTCGAGGGTGTTGGGGGCCACGCCGGGCAGCAGCACCCCGCGCATGCCGTGCTCGGCGCCCCACCGGATCTCGGCCACGGCATCGTCGACGTCGTTGAGCAGGATCTGGGTGAGCCCGATGCGGCGGTGGGGGAAGGCGGC
>JAKOVR010000114.1 GCA_029782025.1 Actinomycetes bacterium
CTGCACCCGACCGGCATCGCCGTGGTCGACGCGGCCTGGAGCGGTGCGTTCGCTGCCGGCGTGGTCCTGGCCGCCACCCGGGCCCGCCGATGGAGCTGGCTGCTGCTCACCGGGGTCGCGGCCGTGATGGCGTCGGGGCCGGTGTGGGCCGGCCTCGCCGTGGCCGCGCTGATCGCCGCCGTCGTGGCCTCGGTGGTCGACGTGCGCGGGCCGATCACCGGCGCGGTCGTCGCCGCTGCGGCCGTGCAGTCGGTGCTCCGGCTCACGGACTTCGGGGTGGACCGCTTGTCGGGGCTCGCCGCCGCCGGCGCGTGTGGCGTGGTGGCGGTGTCGGGGTACGGGTTGGCGCGCCGGCGCACCCGGCGGATCACCCGTCGCTCGCTGCTCGCCGCCGGCCTCGCCGCTGCCGGGGCGGCGCTCCTGGCCGGGGCCGCCCTCAACGACGCCCGGGTCCAAGCGGACCGAGGGGAGGAGCTCAGCCAAGCCGCGCTCCGGGCGGTGCAGGCCGGTGACACGGCGCAGGCCAAGGAGAAGCTCGACCAGGCCACCGAGGCCTTCACGCACGCGCACGAGGGTGTGGCCTCGGCCTGGACGGCGCCGGCCCGGCTCGTGCCCGGCCTCGCCCTGCAGATCCGCGCCGCCGACGAGGTGGCGGCCACCGGGGCCGACATCGCCCGCACGGCCTCGGTGACGGTGAGCTCGGCCGACTACCGCGCCGTGCGGCTCGAAGGCGGTCGCATCGACCTGCCCCGGCTGGCCGGGATGGCGGCGCCGCTGGAGGGGGCCGTCGCCGCGCTGGAGGCTGGCGCGGTGCGGGCGGCCGGGATCGACACCACCTGGCTGGTGCCGTGGGTGGCCGATGGCGCGTCCCGGTTGGGCGGCCAGATCGATCGGGTGCTCCCGCCCACGAGGTTGGCCCTGTCGGCCGCCCGCGAGGTGCCGGGCCTGCTCGGGGGAGACGGGCCGCGCCACTACCTGGTGCTGTTCGCCCAGCCGGCGGAGGCCAGGGGCCTGGGCGGGTTCGTGGGGGGCTTCGGGGAGCTGGCCGCCGTGGACGGCAAGATCGAGCTCGTCCGATCCGGGCCCATCGAGGAGCTGTCGGAGCACGCCGGGCGCAACGCCCGGACCCTCGCCGGCCCACCGGAGTTCCTGGAGCGCTACGGGCGCTTCCGGCCCCAGCGGTTCCTGCAGAACGTGACCGCCTCGCCGGACCTCCCCACGGTGCGCCGCGTGTTCCAGGAGCTCTACCCGCAGGCGGGCGGCGGACCCATCGACGGCGTGATCTACGCCGACCCGGCCGGCCTCGCCGCCCTGCTCGAGCTCACCGGGCCGGTGAAGGTGACCGGCCTCGACGATCGCCTCACCGCCGCCAACGCCGAGGACTTCCTGCTCCGGGGCCAGTACGAGCTCGTGACGGACTCCTCGGCTCGGGACCGGATGCTCAACCACGTCGGCAAGGCCACCTTCGACGCCTTGCTCAAGGCCAAGACGCCGGCGCCGGAGAAGCTGGGCCGCGCCCTCGGACCCGCGGTGCAGGGCGGTCACCTGCTGATGAGCGTGGACGACGAGGGCGGCCAACGGTTCCTCGAGTCGATCGGTGCCGGCCTCGGGTTCCCGGCCCCCGCCGGTGAGGACTGGTTCAGCGCCCGGGTGTTCAACGGCAACGGCAACAAGATCGATGCCTACCTCGGGCGCACCACGACCTACGAGGCGACGGTCGACCCGGCGACGGGGCAGGTGACGGCCACCGCCACCGTCCGGCTCGACAACACCGCGCCCGGCTCGGGCCTGCCGGATCGGGTCATCGGCAACGAGAACGGCGAGGCGCCGGGCACCAACCGGCTCTACCTCTCCCTCCACACGCCCCTGGCGCTGGATCGGGCCGAGATCGACGGCGCGCCGGGCGCGGTGGAGCCCCAGCACGAGTTCGGCGGCAACGTGTACTCGCTCCCGGTCGTGCTGCCTCCGGGGGGCAGCACCACGGTGGTGGTGCACCTGTCGGGCCGGGTCGCCGGCAACGGGCGCTACCGGGTGACGGTGTCGAGCCAACCGCTGGCCCGGCCCGAAGCGCTGACGGTGACGATCCGGGCGGGGAGCGGCTGGCGGCTGCTCGACGCGGCCGGCCAGACCGTCGAAGGCGGGGTGCTCACCGACCGCGGACCGTCCTCCGGGACCACCCGCCGCGTGGATGCGGGGTTCGTGCAGCCGTGACTGCTAAGGTCAGGTCCGTTCTATCCGCCGAAGGTGGACAAACAGGGAGTCTCGAGGCGATGGCGATCCGCATCCGCATGGTCCTACTCGTGTTCGTCGCTGCGTTCGCAGTGGCGCTGAGCGCGCCGGCCGCCCAGGCCCAGTACAACAACACCCCCACGCTCACGGTCGACAACCCGAACGTCACCGTGTGCCAGGTGGTGATGATCACCGGGACGAACTTCCCGCCCAACGCCTCGGTCCCGGTCGCGGTCGACGGCGTCGTGGTCGGCAACGCCACCACCGACGGCACCGGCACGTTCACCTTCCCGTGGAACACCTGCGGTGCCTCGGTCGGGAGCCACACCGTCACCGCCTCGGTCCCCGGGGCGTCGGTGCTGTCCGTCGTGGTCAACGTCCAGGCCCCCGGCACCACCACCATCCCCACCACGACCCTCCCGGTCACCGGCTCCTCCTCCACGCTGGGCTTGGCCCGCCTCGGGGCCGGGCTCGTCGCCTTCGGCGCCCTCGTGGTGTTGATCGCCCGCCGCCGCCTCCAGGCCCAGGCCGCCTGAGCCGCGAACCGGCCGGTGCCGGCTAGCGCTCGAACACCACGACCGGGCCGTGCCGATGCGCCACCCGCAGCCCTGAGCGGGCACTGATCGCGTCGGCCAGGGCCGTCCACGGCGTGGCGACCCCGTCGATGACGGTGTCGTGGAGCTCCATCACGGCCTGCTGGCAGTGGTCGAGTGCGGTGCTCCCGGCCTCGACCAGCGCCGCCTCGGCTCCTTCGATGTCGCACACCAACGAGAAGGGCGCACCTGGAAGGTGCTCCCTGAGCAGGTCGGCCAAGGTGCGACCCGGTACCTCGATCCCGGCGCCGACGGCCGCCGCCCCCACCCGGGCATCGGTGCTGGTCGCCCCCCGGCGCAGCACCACGGGCCGGCCGGCAGCGCCGGCCCCGACGACCGCCGCGTGGACCACGATGACCTGGTCGGCGATCCCCGCCACCCGGAGGTTGGCCTCGAGCGGTTCGAGCAGGTCGGGGTCGGCCTCGACGGCGAGGATCCGCTGGTCCGACCCCACCCGTCGGGCGATGGCACGCGTGACCACCCCGATGCTGGCGCCGAGCTCCACCACCGGCAGGTCCGGCCTGAGCGCGTCGCCGACGAAGCGCAGCTCGGCCCGCTCGTACAGTCGGAGGGCCAGACGGGCCTTGACCTCCGGGGCCACCGCTGAGCTGCTCGTGACGACAGGTCCGACGGCGCTCGGCACCCGGTCACGGAAGACCCGCCCGATGAGCCGGCCCACGGGCGGGCGGGTGGCGGTGGCGGCGATGGCGCTCTTGAGGCGGGCGCCGGCGGGCAGGGGATCGGTCACAGGGAGGGAGGGGGCATGAGGACCGGGCCGGCGGCGCGGCGCCCGCTACCGTACCAACCCGGCGTGGTGCCCTCGTCCCCTGCTCCTCTTCCCGGCCTGCGGCGGCTGGGCCGCGACCTCCGGGCCTTGGGCTGGCGCGCACCGGTGCGGGGAGCGGCCGAGGTGTGGCAGCGCACCGGTGCGGCCGACGCCGTCCTCCGCCGGCGGTCCTCCCCACCGCCGGGGCCGTGCCAGCCGGCGCTCCCGGGCCTGCCTGGACCCCTGCCCCACGATGCCGTACTGGCCCGGCTGGCGGCGGACGTCGATCGCATCCTCGGTGGCGAGGTCCGCCTCTTCGACCGCTGGTGGCCGGTCCCGGACGGCCCCGGTCGCTGGTGCACCGATCCGTCCACCGGCGCCCGCTGGCCCGAGGCTCCGAGCCGCACCCTGCACTTCGAGGGGCCGCTCGCTCCGGCCGACCCGAAGTGGGCGTGGGAGCTCGGCCGGCACCGGCACGTGGTGCTGCTGGCCCGAGGCGCCGCCGTCGGGATCGAGCCGGCCCGGTGCGTCGAGGCCCTCCAGGCCGAGCTCTCGGGGTTCCTCGACGCCTGCCCGCCGGAGCACGGCATCCAGTGGGCGTCGAGCCTCGAGCTGGCGCTCCGCAGCGTGGCCTGGCTCGAGGCGCTGGCGCTGGCCGGGCCGATGCTCGCCGACGACCTCCGCCGGCGGCTCGGGACGACCCTCTGGCACACCGGTCGCCACCTCCTCGTGGCCGCCCCCCGGACGCTGGCCATGCAGCTCAACAACCACCTCCTCGGCGACGCCGTCGGCCTGGCCGCCATCGCGGCGGCGTTCCCGGAGAGTGCCACCGCCCGCCGCTGGCGTTGGCTGGCCGACCGGGCCATCGTCGGCTTCCTCGGTGGCGGGCGGCTCCCCGACGGCACCACCATCGAGGACTCGGTCGGCTACCAGCGCTTCGTCCTCGAGCTGCTCCTCACCCGGCTCCGGCTCCCGGACCCGCCGCCGGCGGTCGCTCCCGCCGTGGGCGACCTGGCCGCGGCGCTGGCCAGGATGGGGGCCGGCGTCGATCCCGGCGTTCCGCAGTACGGCGATTGGGACGGCGGTCGTGTCCTGGCCACCAGCCAGCCCGACACGGGCCTCCGGGGGTCGGTGCGCCTGGGGTTGGCGCTGGCGGGGATGGCCGACCCAGAGGAGGTGGCGGTCTGGGCCGTGGAGGACGACGAGTGCGCCTGGTACGCCGGCACCCCGCGGGCCGAGGCGGCCCGCCCTGCGGCGGGAGCGGCGGCCCCCTGTCGGACGCCGACCGCCCGGGACGACGGTGGCCCGGCGGTGGCCGGGCTCGCCCGCGCCGCCCTCGACCCCTGGGTCGTCACCCTGAAGGGGGCCGGCGGGTCGTCCCACGCCCACGCCGACCTGGCCTCCGTCGCCATCGCCCATGAGGGACGGTGGGTGGTCGGAGATCCGGGGACGGGTCACTACAACAACCCGCTCGACGAGCGGCAGTGGTTCCGCTCCACCGCCGCCCACGCCACGCTGTCGATCGACGGGGAGGATCAGCTCGTTCCCGGCCGGCAGTTCCGGTTCCTGCACCGGGCCAGCGCGGTGGTGGGGGAGCCCTTCCCCGCTCCCGTCGGCGGCCCCCCGATCCGGGTGCTGTGGTGCGTGCACGACGCCTTCACTCGGCTCGCCCCGCCCCGCCGCGTGGTGCGGCTGGTCGTGCTGGAGGCCGGGTCGGTCTCGGTGGTCGACGTCATCGAACACCCGGCGGGGGCGCCTGCGG
>JAKOVR010000129.1 GCA_029782025.1 Actinomycetes bacterium
CAGGAACCGGTCGACGATGGTGGCGGCGCCGTCGGGATCGTCGCGACCCCAGTAGCGGTCCTCGGCCAGCCGCACGGTGATGGCGGCCAGGTCGCGGGGCGGCCCGCCGGCGGCCTGGGCCCGGAGCAGGAGCTGCTCGGCCTCGTCGCGCTCCCCCAGCTCGGCCAGGCAGAACGAGGCGAGGATCACCGCGGCCACCGAACCGTCGGCCTCGAACGCGGCCGTGGCCAGACGGGCGGCCAGCTGCTGGTCGCCGGCGCTCATCGCCTCCTGGGCCGAGCCGCGCAACCGGTCGGGGTCGATCGGCATCCGCGCCTCGAGGTGCCAGAGGGCGCGCCGCATGCGCTCGTCGGGGCGGAGGTCGTCCCACCGCCCGTCGGCCCCGGTGGCGGAGGCCAGGGCCCGGGCCAACCGCAGCCGCGTGGCCTCGGGCAGGGCGGCCCGCAGGACCTCGGCGTGGAGCGGGTGGGCGAGGGCCACGTCGGGGGGGCCGCCGCCCAGCACCGGATCGGCCCGCAGCAGCCCGGCCCGTTCCAGCTCCTCCACCGTGCGGGCCGGGGCCAACCCCACCAGCGTGTCGAGGGCGACCGCGCCGGCGAGGGCCACCAGCTCGAGCACCTCCCGGGGCTCGGCGGCCAGGCCCCCGAGGCGGGCCTCGACCACCTCGACCAGCCGGGGGGTGGCGGCCAGGGCGCCGGCGAAGCGCCACACCCCGTGCTCCCGCACGAGGACGCCGGCTTCCTCGGCCCCGAGCAGCAGCTCCCGCAGGTACAGCACGTTGCCCTCGCAGGCCCGGACCAGGCTCTGGACCGTGGTCTCCTCCACCGGGCCGTCGAGGGCGGCGGCCACCAGCGCCCGCAAGGCCGGGTCGCTCAGCGGTGCCACCTCGACCCGGTCGAGGAGCTGGTCGGACCACAGCCGGACGACCTCGGGCGGCACCGGCTCCCCGGACCGCACGGTGACCACGAGGCGCAGGTCGGTGTCGCCCGCCACCTGGTGGAGGACTGCGGCCGACACGGGGTCGAGCCACTGGGCGTCGTCGACCACCAGCACCGGCCGGTCGGCACCGGGCCAGCGGTCGGCGAGCGCGGCCCGCAGCGCCGCCGGTGCGTCGGGGACGGCCAGCACGCCGGCGCCGGCCGGCAGCAACGGGGCGAAGGGGGCGAGGGGGACTCCGGTCAGGCCGGGCCGGGCCACCGCCCGGGCCACCGCGTCGCCCGCCTGCGCCGCGGCCACGTCGTCGGCCAGTCGGCTCTTGCCCACCCCGGCCGGACCCACCAGCACGGCGCCGCGGCCGGCCAGCGCCGCATCGAGCCGCGCCACGTCGGCCTCCCGGCCGGTCAACGGCCAACGCGTGACCACCACGGGCGGCGACCCTACCCCAACGGCTTTCGGGCATTGCTCGGGTCGCCACTACCCTCTGGCCCACTATGAGCGACGCGGAGAGCAGCTGGAACGTCCCCGAGAAGCCCGGCCTCGACGGCCTCGAGGCGCGTTGGGGGGCCTACTGGGAGGAGCACGGCACCTACCGCTTCGACCGCAATCACTCCCGCGACGAGGTCTACTCGATCGACACGCCGCCCCCGACGGTGAGCGGTTCGCTCCACGTGGGCCACGTCTTCAGCTACACCCACACCGACACCATCGCCCGCTTCCAGCGCATGCGGGGCAAAGAGGTCTTCTACCCGATGGGGTGGGACGACAACGGCCTGCCCACCGAGCGGCGGGTGCAGAACTACTACGGCGTGGCCTGCGATCCGTCCCTCCCCTACGACCCGACCTTCACCACCCCCACGCCGGTGAGCGACCGACCCAAGGACGAGCAGAAGCGACCGCCGGTCCACATCAGCCGCCGCAACTTCATCGAGCTGTGCGCCCAGCTCACGGCCGAGGACGAGGTCGTCTTCGAGGAGCTGTGGCGCACCCTCGGCCTGTCGGTCGACTGGTCGATGACCTATGCCACGATCGACGAGCACTGCCAGCGGGTGGCCCAGCGGGCGTTCCTGCGCAACCTCGCCCGGGGCGAGGCCTACCAGCACGAGGCGCCGGTGCTGTGGGACGTCGACTTCCAGTGCGCCGTCGCCCAGGCCGAGCTGGAGGACCGGGAGCGGCCCGGCGCGTACCACCGCCTCCCCTTCACCCGCACCGACACCGGCGAGGCGATCCACATCGAGACCACCCGGCCCGAGTTGCTGGCCGCCTGCGTCGCGCTGGTCGCCCACCCCGACGACGAGCGCTACCAGGCGCTCTACGGCAGCGGGATCACCGTCCGCACGCCGTTGTTCGAGGTCGAGGTCCCGGTGCTCCCCCACGAGCTGGCCGATCCCGAGAAGGGATCGGGCATCGCCATGATCTGCACCTTCGGCGACCTCACCGACGTCGTGTGGTGGCGGGAGCTCGACCTGCCCAGCCGCAACATCATCACCCCCGACGGCCGCATCGCCGCCGACACCCCCGAGTGGATCACCAGCACCGCCGGCGCCGCCGCCTACAGCGAGCTGGCCGGCAAGAAGGTGGCCGGCGCCCAGCAGCGCATCGTGGAGCTGTTGGCCGAGGCCGGCCTGCTCGACGGCGAGCCCCGCAAGATCACCCACCCGGTGAAGTTCTTCGAGAAGGGCGATCGTCCCCTCGAGATCATCTCGAGCCGCCAGTGGTACATCCGCAACGGCGGCCGGCCCTACACCGACGCCAACGGTGACGACCTCCGCGACGCCCTCCTCCGCCGCGGCAAGGAGCTGGCCTGGCACCCGCCCCACATGGCCGTCCGCTACGAGAACTGGGTCAACGGCCTCAACGGCGACTGGCTGATCTCCCGGCAGCGCTTCTTCGGCGTGCCCCTCCCGCTCTGGTACCCGGTGCTCGCCGACGGCACCTACGACTACGACCACCCCATCGCCCCGTCCGAGGCGCAGCTCCCGATCGACCCGTCCACCGACGTGCCCGCCGGCTACGACGAGAGCCAGCGGGGCCAGCCCGGCGGTTTCGTCGGCGACCCCGACGTCATGGACACGTGGGCCACCTCGTCGCTCACCCCGCAGATCGCCACCCAGTGGGAGGAGGACCCGGACCTCTTCGCCAAGACCTTCCCGATGGATCTGCGGCCCCAGGCCCACGAGATCATCCGCACGTGGCTGTTCTCCACCACCGTGCGGTCGCACCTCGAGCACGACTCGCTGCCGTGGCGCCACACGGCGATCAGCGGCTGGGTGCTCGATCCCGACCGCAAGAAGATGTCCAAGAGCAAGGGCAACGTCGTCACGCCGCTGCACCTCATCGAGCAGTACGGGGCCGACGCCGTGCGCTACTGGGCGGCCAGCGGCCGTCCCGGCACCGACACCGCCTTCGACGAGGGCCAGATGAAGATCGGCCGACGCCTGGCCATCAAGGTGCTCAACGCGTCGAAGTTCGCCCTTGGCACCGGCTCGGAGAGCGTGGGCGTGCGGGCCGTCTACCAGCCCGAGATCATCAGCGAAGCGATCGACAAGGCGCTGCTGGCCGAGCTGTCGGAGCTCATCACCGACGCGACGGCCGCCTTCGAGGGCTACGACTACGCCCGGGCCCTCGAGCGCACCGAGACCTTCTTCTGGCGCTTCTGCGACCAGTACCTCGAGCTGGTGAAGGGCCGGGCCTACGGATCCCAGGGCGACCTGCCCGCGGCGTCGGCCCGGGCCACGCTGCAGATCACCCTCGCCGCCGTGCTGCGCCTCTTCGCCCCGTTCCTGCCCTACGTCACCGAAGAGGTGTGGTCGTGGTGGCGGGAAGGGTCGGTCCATCGGGCCCACTGGCCGGACCAGAGCGCAGTGGGCGGCGTGCTCAACGACGTCACGCCCACCGAGCGGGCATCGCTCGGCGTGGCCATCGACGTGCTGGCCGAGATCCGGCGCACCAAGACGGAGGGCAAGAAGTCGATGCGAGCCCCGGTGGCCGAGGTGGTGGTGGTCGACGACGCCGAGCGCATCGCCGCCGCCCAACTGGCCCGCCACGACCTGGCCGAGGCCGGCAACGTCACCGAGCTCGAGCTCGAGATCGGCGACCACGCCCTCGTCACCGTCACCCTCGCCCCCGACGAGTAGGCCCCGCCCGGTCCCACCCCCGTCCCGTGGGTGCTAATGGGCCGCGTTCGCCAACAATTCGCACCCACAGGACGACAGGGGGCGTGGATGAATCAGGCGCCCGGCGTCAGGCGTCGGCGGCCGTGGGCGGCTTCGGGTGGGCCGAGGCCAGCTCGATCCCGGCGGTGAGCAGTGCGGGGACCACCCGCGCCCGGAGCGCGCGCAGCAGTCTGAACTGGGCGGCGGGCTCGGTCTTGACGGCGACGCGCAGCACCACGCCGTGCAGGCTGAACGACTCGGCCCCCCAGAGCTCGGGCGGTTCGAGCACCACGTCGGCAAAGGCCGGGTCCTCGGCCAGCGCCACCGCCTCGCGGAGCAGGATCCGGCCGGCCTCGGCCAGGTCGGTGTCGTACCCCACCTCCACGTCGAGCACGGCGCGGGCCCACAGCTGCGACTTGTTGCCCACCCGCAGGATCTGGCCGTTGGGGACGTGCCACAACACGCCGTTGACGTCACGCAGCTGCGTAGCCCGGAGGGAGATGCGCTCCACCGTCCCCTTGAGGTCGGGCCCGAGGTCGACCACGTCGCCCACGCCGAACTGGTCCTCGACCACGATGAAGAACCCGGCCAGGAAGTCCCGGACCACGTTCTGGGCGCCGAAGCCCAGCGCCACCCCCACGATGCCGGCGCCCACGCCGAACGGCGCCAGGCTGATCTCGAGTACGTCGAGGGCGGCCACGGCGGCGGCGAACCACACCACCACCGTGGTCACCGACCGGGCGACGGACACGATCGTGCGGACCCGGGCCTCGGCCCGGAGCGCGGCGTCGGCGCTGCGCTGGAGCACCGACGGCGTGGCCTTGCGCAGCCCCCGACGCAACCTCGAACCGCTCGCCGGCAACGAGCGCAGCAGCACGCGGCGGACGAGCGCACGGAGGAGGCGGCTGGCCACGAGGGCGACGACGAGGATGGCGGCGACCCGGATGGCCTTGCTCGCCGCTTCGGGCACCTGGCGCCCGAACAGGTCGACGTCGGCGGCGAGCAGCGCGCCCGGCATGGTCGTCACGTCACAAGCTTCCCAGGAAGGCCAGCAGCGCGTCGCGATCCTGGCGGGGCATGGCCACGAACCGCTGGCGGGCGGCCTCGCCCTCGCCGCCGTGCCAGAGGATCGCCTCCTCGATGCTGCGGGCCCGGCCGTCGTGCAGGAGCACGAGCACGCCCGACACCTCCTTGCGCCGACCGAGGCCCCACAGCGGTGGTGTGCGCCATTCGGTCCCCGAAGCCTCGTACTCGGGCCGGCCGTCGGCCAGGTCGGGCCCCATGTCGTGGAGCAGCAGGTCGGTGTAGGGGTGGATCACCTGCTCCGCCATCGAGCTGATGACGGCCGGGCCGGTGGTGAACGTGGTGGTGTGGCACGACGCGCACCCGGCGCCGGCGAACTGCTCGGCGCCGCGCCGGGCCACCGGATCGGTGGTGTTGCGTGCGGCGGGCACGGCGAGGGCCTTGGTGTAGAAGATCAGCGGGTAGGCCTGGGTGATCGACAGCTCGGTCGACCCGTCGGCGGCCGGGTAGAGCTGGCTGGTCACGCCCAGGTCGCCGAGGAGGGCGCCTTCGGTCTGCTGGTCGACGTTGGGCTGGCCCGCCTTCCACCCGAATCGGCCGAGGGCCCGCTCCTCCCGGCCGCGGTCCCACACCCAGTTCGGCCGGCCGCTGATCCCGTCGTGGTTCGCGTCGTCGGGGTCGGCGGCCGCCACGACCACGTCGTCGGGGACGGCCTCGAGCAGGCCCATGCCGATCACCGGCGGCGCCAGCCGGGGCGAGGTCATCGATCCCGGTGCCAGCGGCCCGAGGGCCAGCCCGGCAAGGGTCACGGTGGGGCGGCGCAAGCGGTACGGGGTGCCGTCGCCGTAGGTGCCGGTGACTTCGGCCCAGCGCACCTCGACCGCGGCCTCGGGAAGGGCGGCGGCACCGGGCACGGCCCGGTCCTGGATCTGACCGCCGTAGACCGGGTCGTCGAGCGGTTCGCCGTGGGGGCCGGCCCCCGGGATCGACAACCGCACCAGCAGGCCGGGGGTGACCAGCGGCCCCCCCGAGAGGTCCGGCCCGTCGCCGCCCGGCACCGTGCCGCCGCCGTGCCCGAGGTGGCAGGCGAGGCACGACTCGGCGTTGAAGGTGGGGCCGAGACCACGGCCGGCCAGCGAGCCGTTGAAGAGCTCCTTGCCGTCGGCGAAGGTGATCGACTCGTAGGTGCCGCCGTTGCGGGTGGGGAGGCCGAAGACCTCGGGGCCGTCACGGAACGTGGTGGTGAGCCCGCCCGAGCGCGGCTCGAACCACGACGCGGCCGGGGCCGGTGCCGTGGATGCCGTCCCGGCCGCCCCCCCACCGCCGCCGGTCGCCGCCCCGAGGCCGCACGCCGCAGCCACGCCCACGATGGTCAAGGGCGCGAGGCGGGACCACGTGACTGAACGGCTGCCCATGCGAGAAGGCATGCTAGGGGTCCGTGCCCGCCGCCCCGAGATCGCCCCGCCGGCGCCACGCCGCCCTGCCCGCCCTGGGCGCCCCCGCGCTCGTGCTCGCGCTCGTCGGCGTGGCCGCCTGCTCGGAGTCGGCCGCTCCCGGGCCCGGGCCGGGGAGCACGCCGTCGACCACCAGCACCACGCCGGCGCCGCCGGTGCCCCCCTCGCCACCGGGCACCCGGCCGGCCACCCCCGGCACCGCCCCGGCCCGCCCGTTCCCCTCCGGCCCCAGCCTCGCCGTGCCGATGCCGACCGAGCTCGTGCAGCAGCGGCGCGAATGGTGGGTGGGCGAGCAGGTGGCGGTCACCACCAACGACGCCGGCGACCCCTTCGTGTTCTTCACGACCCTCCTCGACCCCAGCACCGACGAGGTGCGGGTGTCGTTCACCCGGTGGAACAACCGCACCGGCGGTTGGACGGCCCCGGCGGAGGTGCTCCACGGCGCCCAGATCCGGCCCCTCGACGGCGCCAGCCTCCACGCCGCCACCGACGGCGTGACCGGCCGGATCGCGGTGGTGTGGGAGCGCCAGACCCAGACCGGCACCAGCACCGGCGCCGACCTGGCCTGGAGCGACGACGGCGGCGCCAACTGGGAACGCCACACCATCGACCGGCCGGCCAGCATGCCCCGGGTGGCACTGCACGACGGCCACGTCTACGTCGCCTTCCGGGATCTCGTCGGGATCGCCGTGGCCAGCACCACCGAGCCGGGCCGCGAGGACCGCTGGAGCATCACTCCGGTCCCCCAGAACGGCAGCCGCCGTCCCACCGCGACGCCGCCCGTCCTGGGCTTCGACGCCAACTGGCGTCCGACCGTGACCTACCAGACCGTGGAGACCGACAAGCCCACGCGGTGGCTGACCCTGTGGCGGGCCGACCCACCCCCCGACACCCCGAACCCGGTGGACCTCATCCTGGCCGAGGGCACCGACGGCAGGGTCCGGCTCGACCGGAGTGCGTCGGGGCTGGACCTCACCCCGTGGGCCGAGGCCGACCTCACCGTGCCGGGGGTGCGGTGCGGCCTCGGACTGCGGGTGCGCCCCGCCGACGGCGCCGCCGCCGACTTCTGCCCGTTC
>JAKOVR010000071.1 GCA_029782025.1 Actinomycetes bacterium
GAACTCACGAGCGGCGTCGTAGTCGTAGTCGAAATACCGGTTGTCGCGGTCGGCGTTGCAGGCCTGGACGGTGCCGAGCATCGACTCCCACAGGGCGGGGCGGTGCTTCTTGGTGGGCTTGGCCTTGCGGGCGCCGGCGAAGGGCGACGTGCGGACGGGGCGCTTGGTGGTGGTGCTCATGAGGGTCACCTTAGCACATAGCGGCGCACTACGCAAGCCCCCGGTCAGAACAGGGGCTCGGGGTCGGCGGGATGGTCCGGGTCGAACGTGCCGGCCGGCCACGTCGCATCCCACGGCCACCGGCCACCGGACCGGTCGATCCGCTCGGGCCACTGGTTCGGGAGGCGGTCGCCGCGGAACCGGCCGATGGTGAACGAGCCGTTCATGTCCCGGACCGGTTCCAGGCCGAACCCCAGCTCGGGCCACCGCTGCCAGAGCACGGAGCCGTGAGGCCGCATCTGGCGCTTCTTCGAGTCGGCGCCGTGGGGGGCGTGGTGCTCGAGCAGCAGAGCGAACCGGTAGCGGGTGCGGAGGTCGTCGAGAACAGCTTGGGCGCCGGCGGTCGCCGTCTCCTCGTCGTCCTTCCCGGAGGGCCGGTACACCTTGTAGACCGGGCCGAGGCACACGAGGTCGGGCTGAGCGATGCGGAGGACCTGCTCCAGCTCGAGCCGGTCACGCCGGCGACGAAGGTCGATGCCGGCGGGGCGGCGCCAGAGCCAGCACCGGTCGGGGTCCCAGCCCTCCACCTCGGCGGCGGCGAGCGCCATCGGCGCGCAGACGGCCTCGATGGCCTCGTCAGGGTTCTCGAGGTCGATCACCAGGGAGCGGATCGACGGGATGGGCCGGTGGGTGAACGGGTGGAGCCCGGCGGCCGACGAGATAGCGACCTGCCGGAGCAGCACGCTGTTGTGGGTGCGGACCATGCTGCGGCCAGCAAGAAAGATCCCGTCGGCGGCATCGACCTGGATGCAGCGCACAGGCACCGATCCCACCGCTTCGATAGACGCGACGTACCTCGACACGGACCGGTAGTGACAGGAGCCGGCAAGCACCTCCTGTTTGCGTCGGAGCCCGAACACGGGGCGGTCGGGAGTGAAACGGATCCGGCACCGGCGACCCACCACACGGCCATCGATGGTCGCGTTGGACCAGTGGGCGGAGGGACGGTACCCGAGGGAGCGGACCAGTTCGACGGCGCCAGCGGCGAGCTGGGGATCGCAGAGGGTCAACTCGACGCTGTTGCGTTGGGCGGACCCATCAGCATCGAGCAGACCCGCCAGGAGAGCTTCGCGTTGCGTCACCGACGCCCGCAGGTAGGACATGGGGATGTGCTTGTTGCGGATCAGCCCCATCCGGCGAAGCGTGGCGCCGAGAGACGCACGCGATGAAGTCCGTTGCCGTTCACCACGGGCACCGTCGGCGGCCAGCGCGCCGCGCCCCAGGTCGCACTGACGCTCGGCGGACCGGGTCGACACGCCTTCGGCTACGAGCGACCGGGCGAGAGCCACCCTCCGGTCGTCGTCGGGTTGACGATGAATGCGCCAGTGGAGGCGGTCTCGCGTGTCGGCGCTCCACCCGGCGGACCTGATTCGTTCGATGATCGGGAGGTCCACGGTGGTTATCTCGCCGTGCCGAGAGGTCCCGTCGCCCAACCACACCCCCAGCAGGTACGGGTCGAGGGGTAGGTCTACATCAGGAAGTTGGATCGGGGGGGTCCGCTCGATCAGGTAGTTGAGGGTATGTCCGTCGCGGGCACGGACTTCACCAGCCATCTCGCCGGTCGTCCGCTCTGTTGGGCGCCACCGACCATGTTGACGGCCGGCATAGTCAACGACGACCCATCGGTGCTCGGCGTCGGCGACGACCTGCTCGCCATCAGAGAACGTGATCCGATAGCAGGGCCGTTCGTTCATCACGGCCGTCCCGGCGATCACGGTGACGGGGGAACCGTCAGCCCCGAACACCTTGTCGCCGGGAACGAGATCGCCCATCGTCCTCCATCCTTCAGGGGTAGGGATCGGGGTGTCGGCGGCGAGGGCCTTGCCGGCGCCTTCGCCGGCGACGACCATGACGCGCCAGCCGCGGCGGAGCAGTCCGGGGATCGCCCAGGGGGCCTGCTCGGCGGCGGGCCGGTCGAGGAACTCGTTGAGGGTGGAAAGGTCTGGCGGGAGGTCGGTCGGCGAGTCGGACTCGATGGAGACGAGCCGCTGGCCGAACTGCTCGATGAGGTCGCCGGGCGGGCCGGCCATGTCGTAGGCCGAGTCGACCGTCTCGGAAGCGGCGGCGATGAGCGACCGGTACTGGCTCATCTCGGCGACGATCGCCGCGTACCTGCCGGCGGACCGGGTGGACGGCGTGTTCGCCTGGACGGAGACGAGCGTGGCCGGCCCACCGATGGCGTCGAGCAGCCCGGCACGGCGGAGCACGTCGGCCACGGTCACCGGGTCGGTGGGTTGCCCTTCGAGCCAGAGCCCGATGACGGCGTCGTAGATGTGCTGGTGAGCGGGACGGTAGAAGTCTCTCGCCTGCACCATCTCGTAGGCCGTCTCGATGGCGTCGGGCGAGAGCAGCATGGCGCCGATGAGGGCTTCCTCGGCGGCCTGGTCGTAGGGCGGGACCCGGCTCATGAGCCCAGCTCCCGAGCTTCGGAGGCGCCGAGGGCGGGCGCGTCGCCGATCGGGCGGGCGGCGGCCTCGTGGAGCCATGCGTCTCGGGCCTCACGGAACGAGCGAGCGAACACGGCCGGGAGGGACGCCGGGCCGGCGACGCGCCACGCTTCGAGCACGAGCGGGTGGACATCGGGGGCCGGGGGCGGCTCCGCTTGGGCGCCCCAGGGGACGGCCCGAGCCCGGTGCCAGTCGTCGAGAGCTTCGGCTTGGGCCGCGGCCTGCTCCGGGGTCGGGATGCCCGAGCGGGCGACGAGCACCGTTCGGCGGACCTCGGCGACGGAGGGCCGGAAGTCGCTCGTGGCGATGAGGTGACGGACGGCGGCGACCAGCTCATCGGGGGGCACGTCGGCGAGCATCTCGGCGTAGACCGTGACCTGCTCGCGGGTGAACTGCTGCGGCCAGCCGGCGGCGAGCAGCTCGAGGGCGGGGCGGAGGCCGGCGGTCATGGCACGAGCCTCCCCTCGATCCAGGGCTTCCCAGGCGGCTCGGAGCCGGCCGGGGAGTGGCTCGCCCTCGGGTTCGTCGCTCCGCCACCGCGAGGGCCGCTCGCTGCACCGGGGCCGAACGTGGAGCCGGGGCGGAGGCCGGCGTCGTCAAAGCCTTCGAGCACGTCAGCGACGGCGGAGAGCCCCGACCGGCGCGGCAGCGGCGGCGGCTCGTCGTTCCAGCGGTCCTGGTTGAGCCAGGTCGTCGGGTGCGGGATGAAGTCGGGCTCGTTCTTGGCGGTCCAGTACGCGACCCACCGGGCCAGGCCGGCGAGGATGACCTCGGGGTCGGCCTTCCGCTTACCGACGGCC
>JAKOVR010000160.1 GCA_029782025.1 Actinomycetes bacterium
GCCTGCCCCGCCTCCATGTAGTGCTTGGCGATGTCGGGGTAGGAGCGGGTGGTGCCGTCGAGCTGGTCCTTGCCTTCGCCGGTGGCGCCGGTGAAGGCGTTGGTGGCACCGAGGAACAGGTTGCCGGAGATGTTCTCGAGGTGTCCCCGGTACTTCAGCCACGAGCCGGCGGCCGAGATGTGGTCGGTGGTGCACTTGCCCTTGGCCTTCATGAGGACGGGCAGGTCGATGAAGTCGCGGCCGTCCCACGCCGGGAACGGGGCGAGGAGCTGCAGCCGGTCGGAGGTGGGCGACACCTTCACCTCGACCTCGGACCCGTCGGCGGGTGGGGCGACGAAGCCGTCCTCCCCGCTCTCGAACCCCGACGCCGGGAGCTCCTCGCCGGCGCCCACCGAGAGCACGACCGTCTCGCCGGCGTCGTTGGTGAGGGTGTCGGTGCGGGGATCGAAGTCGACCCGGCCGGCGAGGGCCAGCGCCACCACGGTCTCCGGCGAGGTCACGAAGGCGAGGGTGGAGGCCAAGCCGTCGTTGCGCTTCGGGAAGTTGCGGTTGTAGGAGGTGACGATGATGTTGGTTTCGCCTTCGTGGACGTCCGAGCGCGACCACTGCCCGATGCAGGGGCCGCAGGCGTTGGCCAGCACGGTGGCCCCGATGGCTTCGAGGTCGGCCAGGAGGCCATCGCGCTCGATGGTGGCGCGCACCCGCTCCGAGCCGGGGGTGACGAGCAGGCTGGTGCGGGCGGTGAGGCCCTTGGCCGCGGCCAGCCGGGCGATCGAGGCGGCCCGGCTGATGTCCTCGTAGGAGGAGTTGGTGCACGAGCCGACGAGGGCGGCGCTGATCGTGCTCGGCCAACCCTCCGCCGCGGCCTCGGCGCCGAGGGCGCTGACCGGCCGGGCCCGGTCGGGGGTGTGGGGGCCGTTGATGAGCGGCTCGAGGCTCGACAGGTCGATCTCGATGACCTGGTCGAAGTAGTCGCCGGGGTTCGCCAGCACCTCGGGGTCGGCGCTCAGGTGCTCGGCCACGGCGTCGGCGGCGGCGGCGATGGCTTCACGGCCCGTCGACTTCAGGTACCGGGCCATGGCCTGGTCGTAGGGGAACAGCGAGGTGGTGGCGCCGATCTCGGCGCCCATGTTGCAGATCGTGGCCTTGCCGGTGCAGGAGATGGACTCGGCGCCCGGACCGAAGTACTCGACGATGGCGCCGGTACCGCCCTTCACCGTGAGGATCTCGGCCACCTTGAGGATCACATCCTTGGGGGCCGCCCATCCCTCGAGCGTGCCGGTGAGGTGCACGCCGATGAGCTTGGGCCAGCGCACGTTGAACGGGAACCCGGTCATCACGTCGACGGCGTCGGCGCCGCCCACGCCGACGGCCACCATGCCGAGCCCGCCGGCGTTGGGGGTGTGGCTGTCGGTCCCGATCATCATCCCGCCCGGGAAGGCGTACTGCTCGAGCACGACCTGGTGGATGATGCCGGACCCCGGCTTCCAGAACCCGATGCCGTACTTGGCGCTCACCGACTGGAGGAAGTCGTAGACCTCGTGGTTGGTCTCCTCGGCGGCGAGCAGGTCGACCCGGCCGTTCTCCTTGGCCTGGATGAGGTGGTCGCAATGCACCGTCGACGGCACGGCGACCTGGGGGAGACCGGCGGTCATGAACTGCAGCAGCGCCATCTGGGCGGTGGCGTCCTGCATGGCGACGCGGTCGGGGTCGAGGTCGGCGTAGCTGCGCCCCCGCTCGAGCTCCTGGGCTTCGGGGTCGCGCAGGTGGTTGACCAGCACCTTCTCGGCGAAGGTGAGGGAGCGGCCGAGGCGACGACGCCCGAGGGCGACCCGCTCCGGGAGGCGACCGTAGACCTCGTCGATGAGCTCGATGGGGGTGTTGGCGGCGACAGCCATGGCTCGTTCTCCTCGTTCGGCGGGTGCGGGGTGCTTGCCTCCCGCCCCAATGTAGACAAGTATAGGACAAGTGCGCCAGACCCGGTACCAGCAGATCGCCGACGACCTGCGCCGTCGCATGGGTGAGGGGGAGTTCGGGGCGGGGCGGCTCCTCCCCAGCGAAGCAGATCTGTCGGCCACCTATGACGCGTCGCGGGTCACGGTGCGCCGCGCCCTCGAGCAGCTGCGAGACGAGGGGCTGGTCAGCAGCCGGCAGGGGTTCGGCTGGTTCGCCGCCACCGACCCAGTCCGCCAGTCGCTCGGCCGGCTCGGCACCATCGAGAGCCAGCTCGCCGCCGACGGCCTGTCGAGCGAGCGCCGCATCCTCGACTTCCGGTTCCTCGCCACCCCGCCGGCCCGGGTGCGCGAGGTGCTGGGCCCGGGTCCGGTGCTGCGGGTCCGTCGCCTGAACATGGCCGACGGCCATCCCTTCGCCGTGGTCACGGTGTGGTGCCCCGACCAGTACGGCGCAGAGCTGAGCCGGGCTGACGTGGCCCGCAGCCCATTCTACGAGCTGATCGGCATCCCCCTCGGGAGCGCGACCCAGACCATCGGGGCGGCGGCGGCTTCGGCCCACGACGCCGAGCTGCTCGGTATCCCCGAGCACTCGCCCGTGCTGATCTGCGAGCGGGTCACCCGCGCCGCGCACGGGGAGCCGATCCTCGTCTCCGAGCACGTCTTCCCCGCCCACCTCACCGAGTTCGTGGTGGAGCTGACCCACGCCGACGCCAGCATGGCGCCGAGCGGACTCCGTCTCGTGGAGTGAGCGAACGGGGCGCGATCGCGGTGTCGAGCTACCGCAGACGAGACTTGGGATTCGAACTGGCCACGATGAACAGGATGAGTCCCGCGATGTTGGCGAGCGTGACGAGGCTCCCGAGGATGATCCCGGCCAGCGCCTGGCCTTCGCCGGTGAGGGTGCCCTGCGAGTCGCGGATCCGTCGCCGCGCCTTGCGTCCTTCGATGATGGCCGCGGGGCCGAGGAAGATCCCACAGATGAGGATCCCGACGATCCCGAGGACGAGCGATGTCGTGGCGCCCGACTCGACCCGTGTCGGCGGGCGGTACCCGTAGCCGTACCCCGGCGCGTGGGCGTAGCCCGGTCCGGGCGGGTAGCCCGGTCCGTATCCCGGCCCCGGTCCGTATCCCGGGCCGGGTGGCGGGGCGCCGTACGGGGACGGTCCCGCGCCGTACGGGCCGGGTGTCTGGGGGTAGGCGGGCGGCGCGGTGCCGAACGGCGCATCCGACGTGGGCGGACCCTCCCCTCCGAGGTTCCCAGGTTCCGGCGAGGTCCATCCACCCGTGGTGTCGCTCATCGGGTGGCCAGGCTAGCGAACCTGGTCGGCCGCCGCCGGGAGAGGCGGATACGGTGCAGGGCACATGGCTGCGCCCCTCTCCTCCGGCGGTCAGGCTCGCACGCGGGCCCGCAGGGCGCGGCGCGTCGCTGCGGTGGCGGTGGTGCTCGTCGCCGCCTCCGCCCTGGCCTGCCGGAGCTCCTCGGCCCCCGATCGCGACACCGCCGTGAACGACGTCCTGTCCCAGGGGCAGGGCAAGTTCACCCGCCAACAGGCCGAGTGCTACGTCGATCGCGTCACCCAGGACCTCGGCGCCGCGCTCCTCGTCCCCGGGGCGCGCCCGACGCCGGCCCAGCTCGACCGGCTCACGACCATCCGCATCGACTGCGCCGGCGTGGCGTCCCTCGGGCTCCCGCCCGACACCCGCGCCATCCTGCGGGCCGAGACCCAGCGCGATCGCAACGAGCCCACGCGCCACGGCGACAGCGTCCAGCTCGACGCCCTGTGGGACGCCTGTGCCCAGGGCAGCGGCGAGGCCTGCGACCTGCTCTTCGACGCCGCGCCCGTGGGCTCGGAGTACGAGGAGTTCGCCTCCACCTGCGGGGGGCGCACCAAGGAGCTGCGCTGCGCCGACCGGTACGCCGGCCGCGCCGCGTCCGGCACGACCCTCCTGCCCAAGCCATGAGCCGCCGCATCGCCGCGGGGCTGGCCGTGGTCGTCGTGCTGGCCGGGGCGGTGCTGCTCACGGTGCGGGTGCGTGGCGGCAGCGGCCTGCCCGAGCCGGCCACCGTCGACCTGGGGGGCGTGTCCCGGCGGTCGTCGCTCGACTGCGTCACGATCACCGGCGCCTACCTCGACCTCCTGCGCGCCGGCCGCCCCGACGAGGCCAAGGACCCGCTCACCACGCTGGTGTCGTTCGACCCCCCCGATGCGGTGCGGCGTTCGCTCGAGTTCGAGGCGTCGATCGCCGGGGTGAAGGCCGATGTCGACAGCCAGGAGGAGCGGCGCAAGGCCATCGCCATCGTGGCGGCATGGGAGGCCGCCGTCTGCCCGGCCGCAGCCGCACCGACGTCGGTCGGGGCATCCCCGGCGGGTCGGTGAGGGGCCAACTACGCTGCTGACACCGGATGGCGGGAGGAGCCATCGGGTCTTCGACACGAAAGGGATCCCATGGCACCTACTCGGAAGGCGTTCGCCACCCTGGCACTGGGCGCGGCGCTCCTCGGGGGCACCGTGCTCGGTGGCTGCAGCAACTCGATGACCAAGGAAGAGTTCAGGACGCAGCTGAAGGACGAGATGAAGAAGTCCGGTTCGTCGGCCATCGCTGACAAGGACATCGACTGCATCGTCGACGAGCTCGACAAGAAGGGCTTCAAGTTCCGCAAGTACGGCGAGCTCACGGCTGAGGACACCAAGCAACTCACCGACGCCACCACGACCTGCATCGCCAAGTCGGTCGGCGTGGATCCCAAGACCCTGGGTTCCATCCCGAGCTGATCGCCCCACTGCGGCATCGCCGTCCTGCTGCCCCGGTGCCTCGGTGCCGGGGCAGCAGCGCGTCTCGGCCGAATGGTGCGAGCAACCCGATCGTGGGTCGGTGGCTCAGGTCCGGCGCGGTGGCCGCCATCTGACGGATACCACGGTGTCGTGGCCGTCACTTGATGGGCTGACCCGCGACGACTGCGCAGCCCACGGGATGCATCAGGGTCTGGTAGAGGTCGACCGGGATGGTGCCACCGGTGAGGACGGCGTCGAGATTGGGCCGCGACACGACGGCCTTGACCCCCTGGAGACGGGCCACCTCGCCTGTGACCTCGGCAATCTGTGACGGCGTGGGGTCACCGAGGTCGAGGCGGTACGACGATGGGAGGTCGTTGAGGGTCATCCCGTCGACCAGGTCGGGCTGATCGGCGAAGAGGCACCGAAACTCCTGGTACGAGTCCTGCTGTGAGAAGAACCGCATGTGTTGGATCGAGGGGCTCGCATCGAGGACCTGTCGCACGCGACCTTGCTGCGCGTCCGTCACGTCGGGGTCGAGGAACACCATGAGATCGACACCGCCGGCCCACCGGCTGTTGGCCTCCACGCTCGCCTCGAGGCCCTCTCGGACCACCGGGTCCGTGATGTCGCACACCTGACGCTTCTCCGTGCTCGTGGCCTGATCGACGCCCGGGAGGCCCGCGATGCGGGAGGCCGCCGCAGCCATCGTCGACTGTGCCTCGGGCCCGTCGAGGTTGGCGGTGAAGATCGTGTTGATCGAGTCCTCGGTCACCGACGACAGCACGTCGGGCTGGTTGGAGAACACGTCGCGGAGATTGGCCAGGTTCGCAGCCTTGTCGACGAAGACGACATCTCGGATCCCGGGGATGGCGTCGATCGTCCGCCGAACGGCGGCGGTCTGGTCCGGGCTGGCCGAGGGCTCCATGGTCACCACCAGAGAGGAGTCCGCGAGCGGGGCTCGCAGGGCGGCGGAACAGCCGATCGCCCGCTGCTGGGCCGCGCTGAGTTGGAGGGCGCTGCTCGTGCCGCGTCGGAAGGCGAGCGCGGCCGTGGCGGCGAGGCCGACGAGGAGCACGAACACGACCATCGCGGGGACGACGCGCTGCCGATGCCGACGCTCGAGCGCACTGGCCGCCTGTTCGACGTCGGCGATCGATCCCTGCAACCAGGGCGCCGACAGGAGATGCTCGGTTCGGCGCTCAAGCTCGTCCATGGCTGTCCTCCTTGCTGGGGCCGAGGGCCAGATCCTGTGAGAGCCGCTGGTGCGCTTCTCGGAGCGTGCGGGACACGGTTCCCCGCTTCACGCCCATCACCGCCGCGATCTGCTCCTCCGTGAGATCGCCCACGTACCTGAGGGTCATCGCGAGACGCTGACGGTCCGGGAGCTCCGCGAGGAGCTCCCGGACCTGGCCGGCTTCCTCTGGGAGCTCAGCGGGCGGCGCGGCTCGCCCGAGGAGCCTCTGCTCCATGCTGCGGCGCCGCATCGTTCGCCGCGCGACGTTCAGCGCCACCTGGTACACCCACGCCCGTGGTGCGCCCATGGGCGCGACCCGCGCCCAGTCGCGATACGCCCGCGCGAAGGCCTCGTCAGCGGCCTCGAAGGCCAACTCCCGATCGCCGGTGGCGACCACGAGGGCAGCTCGGACGCCAGCGTGTTCTCGTGCGAAGAACTCCTCGAAGCTGCCCTGCCGGTTGCTCACGTCGGATCAAGTCACGAGGGGCGCCGAATTGCAGAGCCCGATGTCGAGATTTCGGTGCACGACGGCTCCGATGCAGCGGCCGTGGGGTCAGAGCTTGGGCCAGGCCCGCTTCTGGCGGGTGCGCTGCGGCGAACGCTCGCCGAGCTGCCAGGTGCGGCGCCAGGCGCCAACCGCATCGGGCCCTGAGAGCGTGGGGGTCTGCCCCTGGTGGGCCCGGCGGCGGGCCGAGTACCAGTCGGTGGCCGATTCGTCGGCCAGCTGCTCCACCGCGGCCTGGATGCGCTGGTTGAAGGCCCGGCTGTCCTCGTCGGCGGTGGGGCGGAGGGGGGTGCCGAAGGTGATGGTGGTGGTGGCGGGCTTGGGCACCTTGGCCCCCTTGCGCATGATGCCGCTGGTGCCCTCGATGTGGATCGGGACCACGGGCACGCCGCAGCGGAGGCTGAGGTAGGCGGCGCCGGCCCGGAAGGCCTGACCCCAGCCGTCGGGGGAGCGGCCCCCCTCGGGGAAGATCAGGAAGCTCCAGCCCTCGTCGATCAGGGCGGCGGCGTCGTCGGCCGACTTCCGGCTCACCTTGGTGCGCTCGATCGGGATGGCGCCGATCACCAGGGCGCTGAGCGGGGCGGTGATCTTGTTGCCGAAGAAGTAGTCGGCGGCGGCGCCGATCACCATCCGGTGCTGCCACGGCTCGGGGATGGTGGCCAGCAGCAGCGGCGTGTCGATGTGGCTGTGGTGGTTGGCGGCGAAGATGGCCGGCCCCTCGAGATCGTGGAGGCGGTCGCCGCCCCGCACGGTGGGAGCGGCCACGATGTCCATGACCGGGCGGACCAGGCCCTCCACCAGCACGACCCGGGCCAGCCGGGCCGGGTAGCTGCGAGCCCACTCGGTGTCGTAGTCGGCGCCGAGGCGGGCCTTCTGGCGGAGCGGCTCCACGCCGGCGGGCACGGTGGGGGCGCGCAGCGGGAACGGCAGCTGGCGGTACAGCGCGCCGGCTGACGTCTTCCCGCGCTCGGCGGCCACGCGGGCGAGCGTGCGCCCGCTGATCGGCAGCCGCTTCGGCTCGGTCACGACACGTCCGCCATGAGGATCGGCGGGTTGTGGAGATGGGTGATGGTGGCGTCGCGGCCGACGACGTCGGAGGCCATCTCCAGCGCGTCCTGCAGGGTGGAGGCGGGCATGAACCCGAGCCGGCGCACGGCCCGCACGTCACCGCCGACGATGATCACGCGGCCGAGGTGCTGGAGGGCGTGGGCGCCCCAGTACCACATGTAGAACGGGTGCACGCCGTGGTAGGCGTAGCTCGTGCGGTAGAGGTGGCGGTACCACTCGTCCTCGGCGTACTGCTTCTCGTAGGTGGCCTCGATCACCTTCGGGTCGGTGGTGTCGGCGAGGACCTGCTCGAAGAAGTCGATGTAGCTCGGGTGGTGCACCGGGTGGAAGTCCCACGGGGTGGGGTGGCTCATGATGAGGACGCCCCCTTCCCGCACCAGCGGCTTCCCGCGGTAGAGGTTGAAGAAGTAGCCGAGGCCCAGGCACATCACCAGGATCGGGTTCATGATCGAGTTGACGTTGTAGGGGCAGATGAACGGCAGGCCCATTGTGAGGATGTCAGTCTGGCCCTCGACCGGCACGAGGTGCTGGTCGAAGCAGTTCTGCAGCGTGACCTCGTGGACGGCGTCGACCTCGCCGGCCTGCACCGAGGTGAGGCCGTAGGGCGCCCGCCAGCCCATGAAGATCTGGCGCCGGCGCTTGGCCGACATGGCGTCGAGCCCCTTCTGCATGCCGAGGAAGGTGAGGCGGTCGCGCCCGGTCCACTCCCATTCGCGCTTCTGCAGCAGCGACAACGGGCCATCGTGGCCGAATGTGTTGTTGTTGATGGTGGTCTCGATCTGGAAGATCTTGATGCCGGCGTCGCGCAGCACCTTGCCCTGGCGCCAGTTGCTGTGGTGCAGCTCCGAGCTGTGCCGGTCCATGAAGCTCTTGCTGTGCTCCATGGTCTTGACATTGTGGTGGTGGCGGATGGCCCGGTAGCTCGACAGCCCGGTGGCGGTGGATTTCCACCCGCCGTCCATGGCGACGATGTTGATGTTGACGTAGACGAGCAGGTCGGACTCGGCCGCCCGCTTGTTGATCTCCACCTCCTCGCCGTGCTTGGTGGTGCCGACGAAGAGCAGGTTGTCGGGGTCCTCGGCGTCGTGGTTGTAGAGCGCGCCGTGGGGGGCGAAGGCGTCATAGATCCGATCGCCGAGGGCGTGGCGCAGCTCGTCCTCGGTCATGCGCCGGTGCAGGGCCAGGGCGGCGATGAGGTGGACGTCGTCGACCCCGGCCGCCGCGGCCATGTCGAGCACCTGCTCGATGATGCGCTGGCGGACGTCGGGCGCCTTCATCTGCGGAAGGGGGAGCGACACGTCGTCGAACGCGATCGTGAGCTTCATCCCGGGCTTGAGCAGGGCCGGGAGCGGCTCGCTGTCGCCCAACGGGTGGAGCAGGGCGTGGTGGATGGCGGCATCGGGGTCGTCGAGGGCCTCGATGGGCTCGGCCGGGTAGATGACGCGGCTGCGGCCGGCCGGGAGCTTCTCGAGCCGGAACTGCTCGCCGTGGTGGAAGAGGATCGGCGGCGTCGACCGGTCGACGTCGAGGACGAACCCTGGGCGCGGCATCAGCGAGTCTCCTTCAGGGGGTTCACAGGCTGTCTCGTTCCTTCTCGGCCCGCAGGTCGAAGGCGACCTTCACCGCGCCCCGGCGACCGGCGTCGGCGGCGTGGGCGATGGCTTCGGGGTAGCGGCTGAGGGGGTAGGCGGCCGACACGAGGCGGCCGAGGTCGGCGGCCTCGACCAGCTCCATGGCGAGATCGAACGTGCGGCGACCGCCGGCGGCCGGCTCCACGCCGTAGGCGTAGGTGCCGGTGAGGCGGAGCTCCTTGTGCCAGAGCCCGGTGAGGTCGACGCTGGTGCGCCCGGCCATGCCCACGAGCATGATGCGGCCCCGCGGGCCGGCCACGGCGATGGCGTCGGCGATGGAGTCGGCGCTGCCCACGCAGTCGAAGACCACGGCGGCGCCGTCGGCCAGGCGGTCGACCGGCCCGTCCGCGCCGGTGGCCGTGACCGCCCGTGCCCCGGTGCGGCGGCGCACCGCCCGCTTGACCTCGCCCGGGGCGGCGAGGTGGTCGGCGCCGAGCTTGGTGGCCTCGGTGCGCTGCTCGGGGTGCTTGGCCACGGCCAGGATCGTGCAGGTGGGGGCGAAGCGGCGGAGGGCGGCGATGGTGAGCAGGCCGAGGGTGCCGGCGCCGATGACGACGACGACATCGCCCTCGGCCACCTCGCCGGCCAGCGCGCTGTGCACGGCGCAGGCCGTGGGCTCCACCATCAGGGCCATCTCGTCGGTCCAGTGGTCGGGCACGGCGTGGAGCTGGCTCTCGTGGGCCACCATCAGGGTGGACCACCCGCCGCCGGTGTCGCAGCAGAACCCGCTCTGGAGGCCGGGGCTGATGGCGCCGGCGGTGAGGTTGGCGCAGTTGCCCAGGTGGCCCTCGGCGCAGTGGCGGCACACCGGGTCGATGCCGCGGGCCACGCAGCTGAGCACCGGCTCGAGGATCACCCGGTGGGTGCCGTCGGGCCGGGCCCGGCGGTCGTCGGGATCCACGAGGTCGGCCACGACCTCGTGGCCGGGCACGAACGGGAAGCTCACGATCGGCTCGAAGTACCGCGACGAGGTGCCGTCGATGGTGGCGAGGTCGCTGCCGCAGATGCCGGCCAGCCGGGGCTTGATGTACCGCCACCCCGGACCGGGGAGGGCCGGGTGGTCGTGGTCGTGGCGGAGCTTGAGGGGGCCGACCTTGGCCCCGCCGCCGGGGGTGAGGCGGCCGGCGGCCATGGCCGCGGCGTAGCGGGCCGGCTTCCGGGAGAACACCAGCGCCTTCACCGTCGGCCTCCGGACGACGCGGCCGACCGGGCCCGGGGGGCGATGGGGAAGGTGGGGGCGGGGGCACCGCTGGCCTTGCTCCAGTGCTCCACCAGCCAGCCCCGCTTGCGGGCCAGGGCGGCGAGCCGGGTCTCGGGGTTGACCGCCACCGGGAAGCCCACGACGTCGAGCATCGGCAGGTCGGAGGTGGAGTCGGCGTAGGCCACAGCCTCGCTGAGGTCGAGGTCGTGGGCGGCGGCGTAATCGAAGAGGGCCTGGGCCCGCGACTCGCCGGTGGGAGGCACCTCGAGGAGCTCGCCCTTGTAGCGGCCGGTGCGCTCGTCGATGGCCAGCGAGGCGCAGACCACGTCGTCGAAGAGCGGCGCGAGGGGCTTGACGACCAGGTCGAGCGCGCCGGTGATCAGCACCGTCCGGTGGCCGAGCCGGCGGTGCTCGCGCACCCGTCGCACCGCGGCCGGGAACGACTTGGCCAGCAGCAGCTGGCTCATCATCTCGAGCGAGTCCTCGTCGAGCTGGTCGACCGGGGCGCCGTCGTAGCGGCGGTAGAAGAACCGGAGGAAGTCGCTGCGGTCCTTGCGGTCCTGGGCCAGCCAGCCCGGCGCGGCCTTGAGGGCCTGGGCCACGAAGCGGGCGCGGTCGACCGGGGGCAGGCGGCGGGTGGCCAGCCAGGCGTAGGACGCCACCACGTTGGAGGCGATGATCGTGTTCTCGAGGTCGAAGGCGGCGAGCTGGCGCTGCGGGTCGAGCACCTGGCGGCGGAGCCGGTCCTCGCGGGTCTCGCTCTCGCGCTTGCCGGGGGCGAGGCGCACGCGGGCGTGCTCCACGACCGACGGGAGGTGGATCTCCCGGATGTAGTCGTCCCAGTCGACCACCCGGGGGTCGAAGCAGAAGTCGCGACGGTCGTCGTCGTCGAGGGTGTCCCACAGCTCGAGGAGGCGCTCCACGCCGTAGATGGCCTCGCACTCGGCGTAGGCGCCGTAGAGCTCGACGTAGCCGAGGGCCCGCTCGGCCTCGGCCTTGCGGTCCTCGATGCGGGCCGACCACTCGGCCTGCTCGCCCCGGAGGGGCAGCGCCTGGAGGCCCTTCTCGGCCTTCTCGAGCAGCGTCATGGCCCGCTCCAGCTGGGCCTGCACCCGACCCCGGCCCGGGAACGACCACTCCGGCACCATGATCGGCTGGCCCGAGCTGTCGTAGATCGGCCGCTCGCCGAACCACTCGCTCACCCCGTCGACCAGCCGCTTGTAACGCAGCGGGTTGGCCGAGCCGGACGCCACCTGCACCACGTCGGGCTCGTCGAGGGGTCCGCGGGCGGCCACAGCGATGATGGCCGAGGCGACGAGGTCGACGGGGATCACGTCGATGATCCCCTCGGGCACGCCGGGGAACTCCTTCAGCAGGCCCTTGGCGTAGGACAGGATGACCGGCTCGGCCATCCGGAAGCCGCGGATCCACCCCGGCCGGGGCTCGGCCACCGCCGACTCGATGATCGAGGGGCGCACCACCGACACGGGGATGTTGCCCCGCTCTTCCATGAGGGCCCGCTCGCCGAGGGCCTTGGTGAAGGCGTAGGCGTCGGGCCACCCCACCGACGCCGAACGGGCCCGGCCGGCGGCCACCATCCGGTCCGACACCCAGCGCCCCCGCAGCTGCTCCGTCTTGTCGGCGAGCAGCGGGGTGCCGGCGGCGCCGAGCTCGGCCCGGGCCTGGGCCCGGAAGTCGGCCAGCTTCTCGGGGGTGCGGCTCTGGGCCTCGGCGTCGGACCGCGCTCGCCGGGCGCCGTCGACCTCGGCCCGCCAGTCGACGTCGACGAAGAACGGGCTGTCGACCACGTGGATCTCCGGCGCCGAGCCCCGGCGGTTGCCGGCCACGTAGCAGGTGGACACGGCGACCAGATGCGGCGTCACGCCGAGGTCCTGCAGCGTGTGGGCGATGCGGGTCGGGCCCATCAGGTTGATCTCGACGGCGGAGTCCAGCGGCGAGTCGAAGCTCACGGCCGCGGCCGAGTGGATCACGACGTCGCAGCTGGCCAGGGCGGCCCGCCCGGCGTCGTCGAGCCCGAGGCCGTCGCGGCTGACGTCGCCGGCCACGGCGAGGATGCGCCGGGCGGCCATGGCCGCGAACTCGTCCTTGCCCAGCTCGGCCTTCAGTCGGTCGTAGGCGTCGTTGTTGAGGATCTCCCGCTTCAGGCGCTGCTCCACCGACGAGCGCTTGCCCTTGCGCACGAGGAGGACGACCTCGCAGTCGGGGACGGTGCGCAGCAGACGTTCGAGCAGGTTGGTGCCCAGAAAGCCGGTGGTGCCGGTGATGAAGATGCGCTTGCCCGCCAGAGCCTCACGGATCACACCCCTATCTCTACCACTTGGTAAGGAAAGGGGCCAAGACGGCTACAGTGACCGGCGTGGCCCCCCGGAGCGACACCCGCGATCGCGTCCTCGACGCCGCGCTGCTCGCCTTCGGCACCCACGGGTTCGACGCCACGTCGCTCGACCAGCTGGCGGTGGAGCTCGGGGTGCGCAAGCAGACCATCCTCTACTACTTCCCCAGCAAGAACGAGCTCCTCGACGCCGTGGTCGACCGCAGCGCCACGGAGATCGCGGCCGAGCTCGAGGCCAGCATCGGGGGGGCCGGTCCGGGGTTCGACCGCATCGAGAACATCGTGCGCACCGTGTTCCGCGTCGCCGTGCGCCGGCCCGAGCTGCTCGGGCTGCTCCGGGAGGTCAGCCGCCTGGGCCCGCCCATCGCCTCGCGGCTCATCGAGGACTTCGAGCCGCTGGTGCAACGGGCGACCGCCTTCCTCGAGGCCGAGATGGACGCCGGCCGCTTCCGCCGCAGCGACCCCCGGCTGCTGCTGGTCAGCGTCTACTCCACCGTCGTGGGCGCGGCCACCGAGGTGGAGGTCCTGCGGGCGGTGGGCATCGAACCGTCGCTCCGTTCGGCCGTGCAACGGCGACGGGAGCTCATCACCTTCCTGCGCAGCGCCCTCGCCCCCTGAACGGCGGCACCGGGCCGGCAGGTCGAGCGCTCAGCCGACGGCCATCGGGGCGGCCCCCGGCACCGAGACCTTGGTGGCCTCGATCCGGCCCGTGCGCTCCTCGCGGCACTGCTCGGGCTCGGAGGCGGCGGCGGTGCTGATGAACAGCGTGCGGCCGTCGCTCCCGCCGAGGGCGCAGCCGTAGGCCGGCTGGCTGGTCTCGATCCAGTCGAGCGCACCGCTCGACCCGTCGACCCGCATCACGCCCTGGCTCACGGGATCGGCCACCCACACCGCCCCGCTGGCGTCGAGGCACATCCCGTCGGGCACGTTGGGCCGCAGGTCGGCCCACACCCGCGGGTTGCGGAGCGAGCCGTCGAGGCGGATCTCGTAGGCCGTGATGCGCTGGGCGAAGGACTCGGCTACCAGCAGCGTGCCCCCGTTGTCGGCGATCACCGAGCCGTTGGGGAACTGGAGCCCCTCGGCCACCACCCACGCCGTGCCGTCGGGCTCCACGCACACCAGCGGCGCCGGCTCGGGGGCGTCGCCGCCCTCCACGTCGAACCCGAACGTGCCCACGAACGCCCGGCCGGTCTCGTCGACCACCATCTCGTTGGCGCTGTGCTCGAAGAAGGGCCGGAGGTCGGCGTGGACCACGGGCGTGCGGCCCTCGAGCCGCACGACCTGGCGGTCGAGCATCGACACCACGAGCAGGTGCCCGTCGGGCAGCCAGCCGAGCCCCGAGGGCCGACCCTCGACCTCGAGGACGACACTCGCCTTGCCCGGGCCGGCCACCACCTGGACGGTGTGGTCGTAGACGTCGGAGAACCACAGACGGTCGTTGTGCCAGCGCAGGCATTCAGGGAATGCCAGGCCCTCGAGCACCACGTCGATCCGCCGTTCAGCCATCTCGTCCTCCATGGCGCCCACCGCCTGCCGGGTGGCGCCCATCTGCCGGGGGCCATGGTACGCGGATCTCGGCCCCCCTGCCGGGCACCGCGTCGTCGGTGGCGCCCGCCTCAGTCGACGCGGCGGCGCCGGCGGGCGTGGCGCTCGAGGGCGAGCTCGACCAGCTCGTCGATCAGCTGCGCGTACGGCAGGCCGGAGGCCTCCCACATCTTCGGGTACATCGAGATGGGCGTGAACCCGGGGATGGTGTTGATCTCGTTGACCAGGAGGCCACGGCCGCCCTCGTCGTAGAAGAAGTCGACCCGGGCCATGCCCTCGCACCGCAACGCCTCGTAGGCCCGCACGGCCAGCGCCTGCAGCTCGGCCACCACCTCGCTCGGCAACGGCGCCGGGATGAGCAGCTTGGCCGTGCCGTCGAAGTACTTGTCCTCGTAGTCGTAGAAGTCGGCGCCGGGTTCGATCTCGCCGGGCACGCTGGCCCGGGGGCGACGGTTGCCCAGCACCGCGCACTCGATCTCGCGGCCGTCGATGTGCTCCTCGCAGACGACCCACTCGTCGTAGGTGAGGGCCGTGGCCACCGCGGCGTCGACCTCGGCGAGGGTGCGGGCCTTGCTGACCCCGATCGACGAGCCCATGTTGGCCGGCTTGACGAACAGCGGCAGGCCCAGCTCCTCGACCAGGCGCCCGGCCAGGCCGGGGTCCTCGGCGTCCTCGGCGTGGAGGGTGACGAACGCCGCCTGGGGGATCCCGGCCCCGGCGAAGACCTCCTTGGCCATCGCCTTGTCCATGGCCAGCGCCGAGCTCAGCACGCCACACCCGACGTAAGGGACGCCGGCCACCTCGAGCAGGCCCTGCACCGTGCCGTCCTCACCGAGGGGACCGTGGAGGAGGGGGAAGACCACGACCGGCTGCTCGTCGGCCACCCGCTGCACGGCCCGCAGCGGCTCGACCGCCGTGCCCGTGGCCGGGAGGGAGTCGGGCAGGGCCTCGGGTCCGCCGGCCAGCGCCTTCGCCGCCTCCTCGGCCCACAGCCAGCGCCCGTCCTTGGTGATGGCGATGGGCTCCACCTCGTAGCGGGCCGGGTCGACGGCGGCGAGGACGTGGCGGGCGCTGACCCGGCTGACGTCGTGCTCGGCGGACTGCCCGCCGAAGAGGACCACCAGCCGGGTGCGAAGGCCCGGCACGGCACCGGTGCGGTCATCTGCCATGCTGGCGACCGTAGTCCTGTGGCCGGCGCCGCCCGGGCACCCCAGCGAGAGGCCGTCATGAGGTTCCGCGCATCGGACATCGCCGCGATCGTGGAGGGCACGCACGTCGGGCCCGACGTGGAGGTCGACGGGGCGTCGCACGACTCGCGCGACCTGCCCGCCGGGGCGTTGTTCGTGCCGGTGGTGGCCGAGCGCGACGGCCACGACTTCATCGCCGCCGCCTTCGAGCGGGGCGCCGCGGCCACCCTCGCCGACCGGACCGTCGACGCCGGGGAGCAGCGCGGGGTCATCGTGGTGCCCGACACGGCGGCGGCGCTGGTGACCCTCGGCGCCGCGGCCCGCGACCGCCTCCCCGACCGGGTGATCGGGATCACGGGGTCGGTGGGCAAGACCACCACCAAGGACCTCACCGCCGCCGCCCTCGCCGCCCGCTTCCGCACCCACGCCAGCCTGCGGAGCTTCAACAACGAGCTCGGCGTCCCCCTCACCCTCGTCAACGCCCCCGACGACGCCGAAGCCGTCGTGGTCGAGCTCGGCGCCCGGGGGGTGGGCCACATCGCCTGGCTCTGCGCCTTCGTGCGGCCCACCATCGCCGTGGTCACGGCCGTCGAGCACGTCCACACCGAGCTGTTCGGTTCGCTGGAGGAAGTGGCCCGCGGCAAGGGCGAGCTGGTCGAGGCCCTGCCGGCCGACGGCACCGCCGTGCTCAACGCCGCCAACCCCCACGTGGCGGCGATGGCCGGCCGCACCGGCGCCACGGTGCTGACCTACGGCACGCCGTCGGCCGAGTTCCAGGCCGAGGACGTCGTCGTCGACGACGAGCTGCACCCCCGGTTCACGCTCCGGACCCCGTGGGGGGCCGTGCCCGACGTGCGGCTCACCGTGCGGGGCGTCCACAACGTCGGGAACGCGCTCGCCGCCCTCGCCGCGGCCTGGGCCGCAGGCGTCGACCTCGAGACCGCCGTCAGTGGGCTGCAGTCGGCCGCGCTGTCGCCGTGGCGGATGGAGCTGCGGCGCACGCCATCGGGCACCCGGGTGATCAACGACGCCTACAACGCGGGGCCCGCCTCGGTGCGGGCCGCGCTCGCCGCCCTGGCCTCGCTCCCCGTCACCGGGCGACGGGTCGCCGTCCTCGGGGTGATGGCCGAGCTCGGCGACGACGCCCCGGGCCTGCACCGGGCCGTCGCGGCCGAGGCCGCGGCCCACGGGGTGGAGGTAATCGCTGTCGGTGCGGCCGACTACGGGCCCGGTCCCCACGTCGTCCACGTCGACGACATCGACGCCGCCCTGGACCGGCTCACCGACCTCGGCCCCCACGACGCCGTCCTCGTCAAGGGCAGCCGTGTCGCCGGCCTCGAGCGCCTCGTCGCCCAGCTCGCCCCGTGACCCTTTGGGTGCGTAAGGGCGCGCATAGCGCACCCTTACGCACCCAAAGGGATCAGGACGGGGACGGGGCCAGTTCGAAGTCGCCAGCGCCGGCGGCGTCGGCCGGCGCGGGGCGGTAGTCGGCCCACCAGGTGAGCCCCGCGGCCACCACCACCCCGATCAGGAGCACCGTGGTGATGTTGGTGGCCTGGATGATCGGCCCGAAGAACAGGTTGCCGACCGGGACCGTCCCGCCGAAGGCCATGATCCACAGCGCCATCACCCGCCCGCGGGTGGACTCGTCGAGCTGGGCCTGGAGGAGGGTGGACAGGCCGGTGATGACCACGAAGTAGAAGAAGCCGAGGACGAAGATCGTGGGGTAGGCCGGCGCCGCCGACCGGAGGGTGGCCAGCAGGGCCGACAGCACGGTGAACCCGGCGAGGTGGAGCTTCACGAGCCGACTGAGGTCGCGCCCGGCGTAGATCGTGCCTACCGCCGTGGCGCCGAGGAGGGCGCCGAGCCCGAACACCGAGTACAGCCAGCTGTAGGCCGTGGACTTCTCCGAGATCCCGAGGTTGTGGGAGGCCAGCACCGCCATCTGCCCGATCCAGATGAGGCAGAAGAAGGAGAACGTGGCGCAGGTGACGAGCACCCGGCCGACCACCCGGTCGCGGCGGGCCACCCCGAACCCGGCCAGCATCTGGCGCAGGCCGCTCGGCCCGCCGGGATGGCGGACGGCGTTGGGGATCCGCACCGTGGCGACGGCGGCGATGATGAAGAAGTAGGTGACGGCGTTGACGGCGAACACCGTGGCGGGGCCGAGCAGCACCCACACCACGCCGCCCAGAGCCGAGCCGAGCACCCGGGAGCCGTTCATGTTGACCGACGTCAGCGACACGGCGCCGGGCAGGTCCTCCTTGTCGACCAGGGTGGGCAGCACGCTCGAGAAGGTTGGGCCGATGAGGGCCTGGCCCATGCCCACGGCGAACACGCAGAGCACGACGGCGAGGTGCGACGGCTGGGGCTGGGTGGCCACCCAGGCCAGGGCGAAGGCGGCCATGGCCTGCTCGACGCAGGCGCCGGCGATCAGCGTCTTGCGGTCGAAGCGGTCGGCCAGGGTGCCGCCGAGCAGCGAGAACAGCAGCAGCGGGCCGAGCTGGGCGAACAGCACGATGCTGACGAACGCGGGGGAGCCATCGGGGTGGGCGGCGTCGCGGGAGATGGACAGGGCCCAGGCCCCGAGCACCACGTTCTGCATCCAGGACCCGATGTTGGACGACAGCCACCCGAAGAAGACGCGCCGGTAGGCCGGGTAGCGCAGTGCCGCCCCGGCCGTGCCCCGCTTCCAGGGCCGGTCGCCCTCGATCACGGCCTCGACGATCTCCTCGTCGCAGATCGCGTCGGAGGGCGGGGCGTGGTCGGTGCTCTCGGCCGGCGCGTCGTTGCGCATCCGGCGAGGCTAGAGCGGAAACCGCGGTTTGCCACAAGCAGTTCGGCCGGGTCCACGCCGGCGAGTGCCCCGGGCGAGGGCGCCGCTACTGCTGGGGCGGGTAGCCCTGGTTGGGGTCGTACCCCTGCTGCGGGGGGTAGCCGCCCTGGTTGGGGTCGTACCCCTGCTGCGGGGGGTAGCCCTGCTGGCCCGGGAACCCCGGGAACCCGGCGTTGGGGGCCGGCGGCGGCGTGGGCGACGTGGCCGGCGGGAGGGTCTGCTGGGCGTACTCGTAGCTCGGCAGTTGCTCGATGCGGGTGAGCACCCAGTCGAACTCGCCGCTCATGACCGGCGCCTTGCAGTACTTGCACACGCCCTGGAGGTCGAGGTCGAGCGGAGCACCGCAGTTGGGGCACTTCTTGTTCATGGTGCCGGCGTTGGGCTTGGTGGTGGCCTTCGACGACCGCTGGAAGATCCAGTCCTCGGCCCAGTCCTCGATGTTCTTCGAGCCTCGGATCACCTTGCGCTTGTCGTCGCTCAGGTCGATGTCGTAGTCGGCGCAGGAGGCGAAGAAGCGCACGACGATCGTGTCGAAGGCCTCGTCGGTGGTGGCCGACACCATCCGGGTGTTCTGGATGGCCAGGTTGTCGAGGATGTTCTGCTTGTTGCCCGACAGATACTGATCGATCTGGAACTTGTGCTGCTGCCAGACGCCGTCGTGCATCACCTGGCGGGAGATCTCGGGCTTGCGCTCGGTCCAGGCCTGCTGGATGGTGAAGAAGGCCCGGTTGACGTCCGAGAGGAAGTCGGGCTCGTTGAAGGCGGGGTCGTGGGCCTGGATGGCGGCGATGCCAGCATCGATCTCGGCCCGGCTGCCGGAGCGGGGCCCCATGTTGCCGAGGGCCTGGCCGGTGGCGTTGGCCGCGGCCATGGCCGACGCGTAGTCGGTGACGAGGCCGGCCTGGTGCTCGCCGGTGTAGCCCTTCTTCCGGCTCGACCGGAGGGCGATCAGGATGAAGATGATGATGATGAAGAGGCAGACGCCGCCGAAGATCAGGCCGGCGATGGCGCTGCCGACGCCGCCGCTCCCGCCGCCGCTCGAGAAGCCGCTGCTGCTGCTCCCACCGCTGAAGCCGCCGCCGCCGCTGCTGCGGCCACTGCTCCCGCCGCCGCTCGAACGGCCGCCACCGCTCCCGCCGCCGGCGCGCAGGAGCAGATCGGTGAGATGGGCGTAGATGATCCCCTTCATGGTGGTGCAGAGCCTAGGCCGTGAGGCGGGGGCGACCGGCGAATCGGTCGCCCCCGGATCGACGGATCGTGCCGGCCCTCAGCCCGCCGGCGGAGGGGGCGGGGGCGGCGGGGCCTGGTCCGTGGCCGGCGGGTAGGCCGGCGGGGGCGGGGGCGCCTGGTCGTAGGCCGGGGGTGCCGGCGGGACCGGGGGCGGCGGTGGGGCCTGGTCGTAGACCGGTGCGGCCGCCATCGGCGCCGGGGGCACGGGCGGCGCGGCCGGTGGCGCCGGCGGGGGCACAGCCGGTGCCGCGGGTGCGGCCGGGGCGGGAGGCACGGGCGGCGGGGCCATCGGGGGCGGGGCCGCCGGCGGGGCGGCTGGCGGCCCGGCGGTGGGGGTGCCGCAGTTGGCGCAGAACCGGGCGCCGAGGGCCATCTCGGCCCCGCACTGGGCGCAGTACTGGCTCTGGGCCAGCGCGTTGCCGCAGTTGGCGCAGAACCGTGCGCCGGGAGCGTTGGAGGCGTTGCAGTTGGCGCAGGCCACGGCGGGACCGGCCGCGGCCGCAGCGGGCGCGTAGCCCTGGCCCCCGCCGGGGAACCCGGGGGCGGGCGGCGGGGCCGCGGGCTGGGAGAGGGGCTGGGCCATCATGTTCTGGCCCATGCCGAGCCCGGCGGCGAGCAGCATGGGGTTGCCGCCCCCGCCGCCCTTGGACATGCCTTCGCCGGCGCCGATCATGGCCTGACCGGCGGCGTAGTTCTGGAAGGAGCCGGCCAGCCGCGAGTAGGCGGTGTCCTTGGCGAGGCCCTTGAGCTTCTCCTCGTCGTCGTCGTCGAGGTTGACGTCGAAGTTGCCCATGCGGGCGATGGTGAGGCCGTAGTTGGCGAGCTCGTTGTTGGCGGCGGTGATGACGGCCGACTCGATCTCGGGGGTGTAGGCCGACAGGCCGAGGATGGGCCAGCCGTTGCGCACGATCTGGCGGGTGATCTCCGTGCGCATCACCTTGATGAGCTGCTGGTCGACCCAGTCGCCGATGGCGTCGTTGTTGGAGACGTCGACGGTGCCGACCAGGTTGAGGATGAGCCGAGGCGGGTCGACGACCTGGAGGGCGTACTCGCCGAACACCCGCAGGGTGATGATGAGGCCGGTCTGGGGATCCTGGACGTTGTCGATCCGGCCCCCGAAGGTCTCGCCGGTGTACTCGCGGGTGCCGACGAAGAAGCACTCTGCCCGGTAGGCGTTGCCGTTGGTGCCCCAGTCGATGACGATGCCGAGGAACATGATCTCGTCGGCGTCGAGCTTGTGCTGGCCCGGGCCGAGGGTGCCGAGCACCTCGCCCTTGTTCATGAACACGGCGACCTGATCCGGCTCGACGATGGCCCGGGCACCCTTGCGGATGTTGAGGTCGGGCCACTTGAAGACGATCTGCCGCTTCTTGTCGTCGGGCACGGCGATGAACTGCCGTGCGACCTCGTTGCGGATGATGCCCATGATGCTCCTCGTGGGTGGCTCCGGGGCCAGGTTCCCCGTCTGCTCGGCGGAGATTAGCAAGGGACCTGGCGGATCGGTGCCGCGTGGTGGGGTTCTTTGCCTGTTCGTGACAGCGGGGGAGGCGAGCGGTTACGGGACGACGCGTCAGGATCGCGTCAATCGGCGCGGTGAGGCCGGGTAAGGTCGACGCCACCGAGACGCCAGGCCGGGCGAGCGCCCGGTTCCCCACCCGCTCGCCACCGCACCGTGCCCCGTCGCCTCATCACCGCCATCGCCGCCGCCACGGCCGCGCTCACCCTGGTGGCGGCCACCGGCTGCACGTCCGGCGGGAGCGACCAGACGGCCACGACCACCCCGCAGGCCGGGCCCGGCAAGCCCAACATCCTCGTGATCATGACCGACGACCAGACCTTGGAGTCGATGCGGATCATGGACTCGGTCAAGGCCGAGCTGGCCGACCAGGGCACCACGTTCTCGCGCTACTACGTCAGCTTCCCCAACTGCTGCCCCAGCCGCGCCACCTATTACACCGGTCAGTACAGCCACAACACCGGGGTGGAGGACAACGTGCCGCCGCTCGGTGGGGCGGGGAAGCTGCGGGCCGACGAGACCCTGCCGGTGTGGCTGCAGCGGGCCGGCTACACCACCGCCCACGTCGGCAAGTACCTCAACGGGTGGGGCGAGGACGGCAACATCGCGCCGCCGCCGGGGTGGAGCCGCTGGTTCGGCCTGATCGACCCGACGACCTACCAGTACTACGGGTACCACGTGTCCGACAACGGTGTGGAGAAGGAGTTCGGCGACAGCCCGGCCGACTACCAGACCGACGTGCTCGGCGACCGGGTGGTGCAGTTCATCAACGCCCAGTCGACCACGGGCAAGCCGTGGTTCGTGTCGTTCACGCCGCTGGCGCCGCACTCGGAGAACTCCGAATCGGTGGCGGTGGGCTCGCCCGACACCAGCACCCCGGGTGAGTTCAAGTGGGCGTCGCCCAAGCCGCCACCTCGCTACGAGCGCAGCCTGGTGGCCAAGGCGCCCCGTCCTCCGTCGTTCAACGACCCCGAGACCAAGGGCAAGCCGGCTGAGATCGCCGAGAAGCCGGTGCTGAGCGACGGCGTCGTCAAGCTCATCGACCAGGGATACCAGAAGGAGCTCGAGACGCTGCAGGCCGTCGACGAGTGGGTGGGCAAGATCGTCAAGGCGCTGCGCGACACCAAGCAGCTCGACAACACGGTGATCTTCTTCACCTCCGACAACGGCTACTTCCACGGCGAGCACCGCCTGGCCTTCCAGAAGTTCGAGCTCTACGAGCCGGCGGTGCACCTGCCGCTGATCGTGCGGGGCGGCGCCTTCCCCAAGCGCAAGACGATCAGCCAGCTGGCCGGCAACGTGGACCTGGCCCCCACGATCCTGGCCCTGGCCGGGGCCAAGCCGGGGATCACGGTCGACGGCGCCGACCTCCTCACCATCGCCTCGGACGAGAAGGCCAACCCGTTCACCGGTCGGGCCCTGCTCCTCGAGAACAAGTCGCACAAGGGCGTCACCGAGTCCATCCTCACCGGCCGGTACAAGTACATCGACCGGCGGGGCGAGAAGGAGCTCTACGACCTCGAGAAGGACCCCGACGAGCGCACCAACATCGTGGGCGACCCCGGCAACGGCTCCCTCGTCAAGGAGCTCCAGGCCCGCCTGGCCAAGCTCCAGGCCTGCGCCGGCGACTCCTGCCGCACCTCCTGACCTGCTCGCCCGCCGTTCTCCTGTGGCGGTTCCCGTGGGTGCGAATTGTTCGCGTTC
>JAKOVR010000091.1 GCA_029782025.1 Actinomycetes bacterium
GGGCCGTGCCCGCCCCAGGGATGGCACCGGCCGATGCGACGGGCGGCGAGCACCAGGCCCCGGAAGAGCCCGTGCACCTCGAGGGCCTCGATGGCGTAGGCCGAACAGGTCGGCTGGTAGCGGCACGGCGAGGGCCGGCCGACGCGGCTGCGCTGGTAGACGCGGATCGCACCTCGGGCCATCCGGACGGCGACCCCGGGCCGCTCGGACCCCCCGACGGCGGGCCGGTCGGCGTCGACGCCGTCAAGCACGGCGGTCAGCACCGGAGCTCCCGAGCGAGGCGAGCAGGGTCCGTACATGCGCGCCGAGCGCAGCTTGCGACAGATCTGCTGCGTCAGGTTGCACGATGAACAATGAAAGACCCTGGGGTATGTGGCCGTGGCGGGCGGCCTCGGCGACGAGGTGGCGCAGGCGCCTCCGGATCCGGTTCCGCACCACCGCAGGACCGACCTTGCGCCCGATGGCGTAGGCCACCTGCGGGGGGGAGGGCTCGCGGCCCGGCGGGGGAGCGACGTGCCGGAGGGCCAGCGGCCCGCTCCGCACGGTGCGGCCTCCCCGCTGCAGCCGGCCGAACTCCGCACGGGTGCGGATCCGCCAGACGACGGCCCGGTGGGAGGGCGCCGGGGGGACGGCGCGGGGGTCAGGCCGAGAGGCGATGGCGGCCCTTGCGGCGGCGGGCCTTGACGATGGCCTGGCCGGCGCGGTCGGACATGCGGTGACGGAACCCGTGACGGCGGGCCCGGCGTCGGTTGTTGGGCTGGAACGTTCGCTTCACGCTGTGCCTCCTCGGGCCAGCACGGTCGATGTGGGCTACGAGATCGACCGGATGGGGATGATGAGCTTCGGGCGCGCCTGGATCGTGCGGGAGCGCCGTCGAGCCGAGCCGGACCGGGTCGGACCGGCAGGATCGGGGCGCGAACCGCCACATCGCGGCTGCGGGTCCCTGGAACGCTAGACGCGCGGGGCGAAGCGCGGCAACTGCGGTCCGATGCCCGCGCCCCCCGGCTCGGGGACCGTTCCCGAAAACAGCCCCTGAGCTGCCATGATGTCGGCGAAAATCCCCCCTTGCGCAGGGTGTGGAGGACGGTGCTAGGTTCCGGCGGACGCCCGGTGCAACCGTGGGGTGCGGCATCGGCGCCGACCTGCGGGCTCCCGTTGGCGACCCATTTCGGACCACGGACGCCGTCGACATCGAGTTATCCACAGGTGTGGATGTGACTGTGGACCGCGGCCATTCAGGGAAGGCAGAGGTGCAGGTGACTGACGCGGGAGTGTTGTGGACAGCGTGCGCGGAGATGCTCCAGCGCCAGGTGTCCGAGCCGGTCTGGCTGACCCTTTTCAAGTTCGCGGAGCCCATCGGGCTCGATGGTGACGAACTGCTCCTCGCGCTCCCGAACGCCATGGCCCGGGAACGGATCGAGAGCCGCTACCGCTCCGTGGTCGAGGGGGCCCTGGCCGACATCGGCGCTCCCCACATCCGGTTGCGGCTGGTCGTCGCCCCCCGCCAGTTCGACGACGAGGGTCCCCGCGACGCCCCGGCCCGGGTGGCCGCCTTCGCCGACGGCACCGCCATCGCCACCCGGCTCGTCCCCACCGACTTCGGCCTCGGGTCGGACGGTGGGACCGCCACCTCGCCTTCCGACCGGTTCGGGGGCACCGAGTCCGAGGGTGTCGCCTCTCTGTCCCCCGCCTCCGCCGGAAAGGGGCTGAGCGGTACCGAGGAACGTCCTCGATACACCTTCGACGACTTCGTCACGGGCACATCGAACCGATTCGCCCAAGCCGCCGCCCAGGCGGTGGCGGAGCGGCCGGCCGCCTCCTACAACCCCCTCTTCGTCTACGGCGACGCCGGCCTCGGCAAGACCCACCTGCTCCACGCCATCGCCCACTACGTGCGCACCCACTACTCGCGCTACCGGGTGCTCTACGTCTCCTCCGAGACGTTCGTCAACGAGTTCGTGATGGCGATCCGCCACAACAGCCAACCGCAGTTCAAGAAGCACTACCGCGACGTCGACGTCCTCCTGATCGACGATCTGCAGTTCATCGAGGGCCACGAGCGCACGCAGGAGGAGCTCTTCCACACCTTCGAGCACCTCCATGGCGCCAACAAGCAGATCGTGCTGGCCGCCGACCGACCCCCGAAGGCCCTGGCCACCCTCGAGGACCGACTCCGGAGCCGGTTCATGATGGGCCTGCTGGTCGACATCCAGCCCCCCGACCTCGAGACCCGGCTGGCGATCCTCCAGAAGAAGGCCGAACGGGAGATGATCGACGTCCCCCACGACGTCCTCGAGCTGATCGCGTCCCAGATCAAGGACAACATCCGCGAGCTCGAAGGTGCGCTCAACCGCGTCACCGCCTTCGCCAACCTCAACGGTGAGCCGCCGTCGGTCGACACCGCCCGCCACGTGCTGGCCCAGTTCTTCTCCGACAAGCAGCCACGGCCCATCACCCCGGATCTCATCCTCCAGAAGACGGCCGAGCTCTTCGGGTTCCCGGTGGAGGAGCTCTGCGGCCAGAGCCGCCGTCGGCCCCTCGTCACCGCCCGGCAGATCTCCATGTACGTGTTCAGGGAGCTGACCGATCTCTCCTATCCCATGATCGCCAAGGAGTTCGGCGGGCGCGACCACACCACGGTCATCCACGCCGTCGAGAAGATCACCAAGCAGATGGGCGAGCGCCGGCAGACCTACGAGCAGGTCAACGAGCTCACCGAGGCCGTGAAGAGCGCCCGCTGATGCCCCCGACCCAGGTCGCGCCCCTGGGGGTGGCGATGGGGACGACCTGCGGGCAACCAGGGCGCGAACCGGGGACGGCGCGGGGGACATCGCGGCCACTGTCCACCGCGCCCGCGCCGCGCCGTGCCTCGGCTGTGGACAGCTGGGGAAAGGCCGCGCGCGCCGCCGAGCAGGCTGACCAGCACCGACGCGCCACTGTCCACAATCCCCAGCCCCCACCACCACTACTGGTTAGATAGAAAGTGCAAGGCTGGTGATTTCCTACCGGCATCGCCACGCCATGGCACATCGAACAAGGGAAGCAGCATCGTGAAGTTCCGCTGTGAGCGAGACGTCCTCATCGAAGCCCTGAACAACGCCGGCCGCGCCGTGAGCTCACGGGGCGGGTCGTTGCCGGTGCTGTCGGGGGTGCGGCTCGAGCTCCGCGGCAACGCCCTCACCGTCACCGGGTCGGACCTCGATCTCACGATCACCATGTCCACCACGGTGCACGGGGAAGCCGACGGGGTGACGGTGCTGCCGTCGAAGCTGGCGAGCGACATCGTGCGGGCACTCGAGCCCGGCCGGGTCGACGTCGAAGTCGCCGGCGACGAGGCCAACATCACCAGCGGCCGTTCGCAGTTCGCCGTCCGCGCCATCCCGGCCACCGAGTTCCCCCGGATCACCGAGCCGGAAGGGGAGGAGCTGGCCCTCGACGGCGCCGCACTCGCCCACGGCCTCCGCCAGGTCGTGTCCGCCGCCAGCACCGACGAGAGCCGTTCGGCCATCCTCACCGGCGTGCTCATGGCCGCGGAGGCCTCCGGGCTGCGCCTGGTCGCCACCGACTCCTACCGGCTGGCCGTCCGCGACCTCAGCTCCACCTCCTTCCTCCAGGAAGGGCAGTCGGTGCTCGTCCCCAGCAACGCGCTGAAGGAGCTGGCCCGGCTGCTCGGCGACGGCGACACCGTTCGGCTCCGGCTGGGCGATCGCGACGCCGCCTTCACGGTGGGCGACACCACGCTGATCACCCGACTGATCTCGGGCGAGTTCCCCAACTACCGCAACCTCATCCCCAAGAACCAGCCGGCGTGCCTCACCGTCGCCCGCGCCTCCTTGCTCGAGAGCGTGAAGCGGATGAAGGTGGTGGCCAAGGAGCCGTCGACCCCGGTGAAGCTCGACATGAGCAACGACGGCCTGAAGCTCACCGTCAATGCCCAGGACATCGGCAGCGCGGCCGAGGAGCTCGACGCGAAGTACGAGGGCCCCGAGCTGACGGTCGCCTTCAACCCCGAGTACCTGGTCGCCGGCCTCGACGCCGCCGAGGGCGACGAGGTCACGCTCGAGTGCATCGACGCCCTGAAGCCGGCGCTCCTGCGCTCGCTGGGCAACACCGAGTTCCTCTACCTGCTGATGCCGGTTCGCGTGTCCTGAGCCGGCGGTCCCACCGTCGGCGCCGTCCGCCGTGCACCTCCACCGGCTCTTCCTCGCCGACTTCCGCTCCTACGCCGCGGCCGAGGTGGGGTTCGCGCCCGGGCTGACCGTGGTGGTCGGCGCCAACGGGTTCGGCAAGACCAACCTGCTCGAGGCCATCGGCTACCTGGCCACGCTGAAGTCCTTCCGGGGCGTGCCGACCGAGGCCATGATCCGGGCCGGAGCGAC
>JAKOVR010000193.1 GCA_029782025.1 Actinomycetes bacterium
CCATGGCCCTCGCCACCGTCGGCGCCGACGGTCATCCCGAGGTGCGCCACGTGCTCCTGAAGGGGATCGACGAGCGGGGGATCGAGTTCTTCACCAACTACGAGAGCGCCAAGGCGGCCGAGATGCAGGCCCACCCCTACGTGTCGGTGGTGTTCCCCTGGCTGCAGGTCAACCGGCAGGTACGAGTCCGTGGTCCGGTGACCCCCGTCGACCCGTCCGAATCCGACGCCTACTGGGCCACCCGGCCGCGGGGCAGCCAGATCGGCGCGTGGGCGTCGCAGCAGTCCGCCGTGATCCCCGACCGGGCGTGGCTGGAGGAGCGGCGGGACGCGGCCGAGGCCCGTTACGCCGGTGGCGACGTGCCCCGCCCCGCCCACTGGGGCGGCTACCGGCTCACCCCCGAGCGCTTCGAGTTCTGGCAGGGCCGGCCTGACCGGCTCCACGACCGTGTCGTCTACCGCCCCGATCCCGACCGGCCGGGCGAGTGGCGACGCGAGCGCCTCAGCCCCTGACGGCGCCCCGTGGGTGCGCAATTCATCGCGCACCGTTGCATTGCGCACCCACAGGACGGGGGCGTCGGGGGAGGACGGCGACCACCGCATCGCCCCAGAGGGGGATGTGGTCGAGGTCGTCGAGGTCGAGGAGCTGGTGGTAGCTGCGCTCCACGCCGAGGTCGGCGAAGTCGGCGATGCGGTTGAGCACCTCGGCCGGCGAGCCGGCGGCGCCGTTGGCCTTGAGCTCGTCGACCTGACGCCCGATGGTGCCGGCCCGGGTGGCGACCTCGAGATCGGTCTTGCCGCAGCACACCACCAGCGCCACCGACCACACGAGATCGTCGTGGGGGCGGTCGATGGCGTCGCAGGCCCGCCGCACGTTGTCTCGCAGGCCCGCGTAGGCCGACACCGGGGGGAACGGCACGTTGAACTCGCTGGCGTAGGCCGCGGCCAGGCGGGGCGTCGTCTTGGCCCCGAACCCGCCGACGATGATGGGCGGACCGCCGGGCTGGGTGGGCTTGGGCAGGGCGGGCGACCCCAGGACCGTGTAGTGCTCGCCCTCGAAGTGGAACTCCCCGCCTTCGGGCGCGAGCCACATCCCCCGCACGATCCGGAGTTGCTCCTCCAGCATCTGGAACCGCACCTTGTTGGCGGGGAACGGGATGCCGTAGGCGGTGTGCTCGGTGTCGAACCACCCCGCCCCCATGCCGAGCTCGACCCGGCCGCCGCTCATGTTGTCGACCTGGGCCACGGCCACCGCCAGGGGCCCGGGGAGGCGGAAGGTGGCCGAGCACACCAGGGTGCCGAGCCGGATGGTGGTGGTCTCGCGGGCCATCGCCCCGAGGGTGACCCAGGTGTCGGTCGGCCCGGGGAGACCGCTGACGTCGCCCATCTTGAGGTAGTGGTCGGAGCGGAAGAACCCGGTGAACCCGTGGCGCTCGGCCGCCTGGGCGACGGCCAGCTGCTGCTCGTAGGTGGCACCCTGCTGGGGTTCGACGAAGACGCGCAGTTCCATGGCCGCAGCCTAGGACCGGGCCGGAGGCGATGGGCTCAGCTGTGCGGCGCCCGGCGCTGGCGCACGGCATAGGTGCCGAGCGCCGCCAGGGTGAGCACGATCACGAGCGCCGCACCGATGCGGGTGGCGCCCAGGCTGTCGATCTGGCCGGTGAACCACGACTGGACCCGGAGGGCCCAGCCGCCCGGCCCCGGCGGCGACAGGTCGTTGTTGTAGACCTGCCGCTCGTACCAGCCGTAGTAGACGAGGAAGGCGCCGGCGACCACCAGGAGCCCGCCCGACACCCGCTGCACGTAGGGCATCGAGCGGCGCAGCCCCTGGGCCAGCGACCGGCGGGCCAGCGAGAGGGTGACGGTGAGGGCGCCGAGGACGGCGGCCATCCCCGCCGCGTACGTGAGCAGCACCACGATCACGCCGGCGGCGCTGCTCCGGGTGAGCGTGACCGACACGGTGGCGCTGAAGATGGGGATGGTGCAGGACAGCGACGCCGTGGCGTAGGACATCCCGAACAGGAACATCGAGGCCAGCTCCCGGCTGGTGCCGCCCTTCTGCAGCTTGGGGAGCCGGACCGTGGGTTCGTAGCCCCGCAGCATGGCCACCCCGACGCCGACCAACACGGCGCCGAGCAGCATGGTGACCCAGGGCAGGTGCTCGTTGATCAGGAGCGAGAACTCGGCGATGAGGAAGGCGAGCACGCCGAAGACGAGGACGAACCCGGCGGCCACGGTGGCCGACACCACCAGCGCCCGGACCACCGCCGCGAACCCGTCGCCGGTGTCCTCGTCGATGCCGACGAAGTAGCCGAGGTAGGCGGGGAGCATGGCGAACCCGCACGGGTTGACCGTGGCCAGCATGCCGGCGGTGAAGGCGAAGGCGAGGGGGAGATCCACGGCGCCCCTCAGCCCACGAGCGGGGCCAGCGCCGCCCGCAGCTCGTCCTCCGACCATTCGCCGGTGCGGGCGTTCACCACGGTGCCCGACGCGTCGAGCACCAGGGTGGTGGGCAGGCCGGCGCCACCGACGGCGACGAGGTAGGCCCCGCTCGGGTCGCGCACGAGGGGATAGGTGACCCCGGTGCGCCGGGCCATGGTGCGCCCTTCGGCCTCGAGGTCGTTCACGTCGACGCCCACGAAGCGGACCTTGTCGCCGAGGGCCCGGTGCACCCGCTCGAAGGCCGGCATCTCGGTCAGGCAGGGCGTGCAGCTGGCCGCCCACAGGTTCACCACGACCGGGGTGCCGCGCAGATCGGCCAGCCGCAGCACGCCACCACCGGCGTCCCCGGCCGCCGGATCGAGCTCGAGCCGCTCGAGCTCGAACAGGGGCGCCGGGCGGCCGACGAGCGACGGGCCTTGGGCCACGAGCGGGTTCAGGGTGCTCCGGGGGGCCGACCCGCCGGTGGCCCCGCCGAGCACGTCGGCGCCGGGCGGGGGGCTGGCCGGCCCGGTCGCCGTGCCCGGGTTCCGGATGGCCACCGAGGCGGCGACGGCGATGACCACGGCGGCGAGGGCGGTGGCCCACAGCAGCCCGGCGGGCCGCCGCCGAGGCGCGGGATGGACCGGGCGGTCCAGCGGGTCGGGGAGAGGGGCGGCCGTCGCCTCGTCGTCGTGCATAGCCCGCAAAGACGGTATCGGCTGGTCACCACCGTCCCGCCATCGCCTCTTGGGTGCGTAAGGGTGCGCTATGCGCGCCCTTACGCACCCAAGGGCTCCGGGTGGGTACGCTGGCCCGGCTTCGGAAGGGGGTACCGGTGGCCCATCGCATGACACGGCGAGCGTTCCTCGGCGGTACCGCGGCCGCCGCCACGGCGCTGTGGTCCCCCGGGGTCTGGACGCCGGCCCGGGCCCGCGCCTTGCGGGCGACGCTGGCGGCGAGCGTGAACCCGATCGGCACCACCCTCGAGCACACCATCGTGCGGAGCTCGGCGACGGGATACAGCCGGCTCGTCGAGGGGCCGGGCTGGCCCACCGTCGTCCGCAACGACCTCGGGACCGCCGGTCCGTTCGCTGCGGCCAACCGCACCCCGATCGCCACGGTCGTCCACCTCACCGACGTCCACATCATCGATGCCCAGTCGCCCGGCCGGGTCGAGTTCCTCGACGAGTTGGCCGGCGCCTACACCGCGGCCTTCCGCCCCCAGGAGCTCCTCACCTGCCAGGTGCAGTCGTCGATGGTGCAACGGCTCAACGCGCTCGCCCGTGGACCGGTCCTCGGCCAGCCGTTCAGTTGCGCCGTCAGCACGGGCGACAACATCGACAACATGCAGTGGAACGAGATGACCTGGTTCATCGGACTGCTCGACGGCGGCACGGTCGTCCCCGACTCGGGCGCCCCCGGTGTCTACGAAGGCGTGCAGCTCAACAGCTGGGCCGACACCCGCTACTACCACCCGGAGCCGGGTGGCACCGACGTGTACCGCACGGGTGCCGGCTTCCCCGACGTCCCCGGCCTCCTCGACGCCGCCATCGCCCCGTTCGGCACCCCGGCCCTGCAGTGCTACTGGTACTCCACCTACGGCAACCACGACGGGCTGATCCAGGGGAACCTCCCCACCGCCCTGGCCCTCGACGACATCCTCACCGGGGCGAAGAAGGTCACCGACCGGCTGCCGGGGCAGTCCGACATCGCCTTCGTGTACGAGATGTTCGCCAACCCCGCCGGCGTGCGCGACGGGATCCTCGACGGCACCTACCCGTCCCGTGCCGTCACGGCCGACCCCACGCGGCGGACGGCCAAGACCCACGAGTGGGTGCAGGCCCATCTCGACTCGCCGGCGGCGCCGGGCCCGAAGGGGCACGGGTACACCAGTGACCACCTCGCCCTGCCGGCGCTCTACTACGACTTCGCCATCGTGCCCGGCGTGCTCGGGGTCAGCCTGGACACCGGCGGGTTCAACTCGGGTTCGATCGGTCAGACGCAGCTCGACTGGATCGAGGCCACGCTGCAGCGCGCCCACAGCCGCTACTTCGACCGGGCCGGCAACCTCGTCCGCACCGGCCACGCCGACCAGCTCGTGGTGCTGTTCAGCCACTTCAACGTGCGGTCGATGAACGGGGCGCTGCCCGACCCGCTCCATCCCGGCGAGCGCCGCTACCTCGGCCCCGAGCTGCTCGAGGTGTTCCACCGGTACCCGAACATCGTGGCCTGGGTCAACGGGCACCACCACGTGAACCAGATCGAGCCGTTGCCCGACCCGACGGGCCGCACCCACGGGTTCTGGGACATCAACACCTGCTCGCACGTCGACTGGCCGGAGATGGCCCGGATCATCGAGTTGGCCGACAACCACGACGGCACGCTCTCGATCTTCTGCACGATGGTCGAGCATGCCGCGCCGCCCGCCGCCCCCTACGACGACACCTCGGTGCTCGGCCTCGCCTCGTTGTCCCGCGAGTTCGCGGCCAACGATCCGCAGAGCCCGCTCGGCGAGCGCCTGGGTCAGGCCAAGGACCTCAACGTCGAGCTGGTGCTCCCGGCGCCGTTCGACCTGCGGGACCTCGGGGTGGTGCGGGTCCCGACGGCCACCCCCGCGTTCACCGGCTGACCATCTCCGCCGCCAGCCCCGCGGAAGCGGGTCCAGCGGGTCCGGCGGGAGCGGCCGGGTCCGGGCGGGGGAGACCGGACCCGGCACGCTGCCGGTGCGTCGCTTGGGTGCGTGAGGGTGCGCTCTGCGCGCCCTCACGCACCCAAGGCCCTAGCTGGCCGGGCGGTACCGGATCTGGTCCTGGAGGCGGACCGGAACCGGGACCTCGGGCAGCTGGTCCTCGACGCGGGGGGTCTTGGGCGGCCGGCCCCGACGCCGCTTGGTGGCCAGGACCTTGCCGTTCATGAACAGCTGGCCTCCCCACACGCCCCAGGGCTCACGCCGGGCGATGGCGCCCTCGAGGCAGGGCTCGAGGACGGGGCACGTCGCGCAGATCGACTTGGCCTTGGCGATGTCCTGGAGCTCCTCGGAGAAGAAGATCCCGGCGAGGGTGCCTTCGCTGTTGCGGCAGGCGGCCTCGTCCCAGAAGGCGGTGTCGATCTCGGTGTTGGTGTCCAGCGCGGCCAACATGGCTCTCTCTACTTTCTGTGGGTGACGTCGTTGTCGTGGGTGCTGGTACTGCGGGTACTGCTGGTACTGCGATCCGGTGGCCTGACATGAAGAAAGGCCGCCGGGGTGTCCCGACGGCCTTGCGGTTCCTGTGTTCGCACCTGAGCTTCAGGGCGAGGGGATCCTCGGCCGTCTGTGACGGGACTTCTCGGTGCCGGTGGCGGCGGTTGCGGGAAGGAGGGACGCACCGGTGGCCTGCTTGGCCTTGCCTTCCCCGCCGAACCGGGCATCGATGCCGTACATGGCGTCGATGGCGGGAGCCGGGGCGTTGGCATGGCGGGCGGCCGGCGCCGGGCAGGCGAAGGCCGGCCAGGCCTGGGCGGCGAACAGCGGGGAGGCGACCCGGACCGCGGCAGCGCGCGACACCAGGGCGGTGGCCGTGCGGCTCGCCGTGTGCGTCGTGGCTACCAACATGGTGGGGTGACTCCTCGGGTGGACCGGTCGGCGTGCGCCGCGCCGGTGCTCGTAGGCTAGGTGGAACCAGGTGGTTCCGCCGACTGCATCGGACCATGATTCCCAGATCGAGTCAAACGATTTTCGAGATGGGTGCTGACCTGCGGTTTTCCGTCGGTGTCGGCGGTCGCCGTAGCCTCGACGATTGATGGGTGCACGAGCGGCCGGGGCCGCGGAAGTGGTGGCTCGCCCGACCGCGGGGCGCGTGTTCGAGACGTCGCGCCGCGTCCGCTACGGCGACGCCGATCCCCAGGGCCGGCTCCGCCTCGACGCCCTCGCCCGCTACCTGCAGGACGTGGCCGGCGACGACACCCACGACGCCGACATCGGCTCCGGGCTGGTCTGGGTGGTGCGCCGGACCCTGGTGGAGGTCCACCGGCCGGCCCGGGCGTGGGACCGTCTCGCCATCGCCACGTGGTGCGGGGGGACGGGGAGCCACTGGGCCGAGCGGGTGGTCACCCTCGACGGTCTCGATCCTGTCGACGGCGATCCGGCCTCGGCGCCGTGCATCCGCACGGCCACGCTGTGGGTGCAGGTCGACCCGGCGTCGCAACGCCCGGCCAAGGTGCCGCCGTCGTTCCTCGAGCTCTACGGCTCCGCCGCCGCCGGCCGGAGCGTCTCGTCGCACCTCCAGCTCGACCCCCACCCGCCCGATGGCGCCGAGGCGTTGGCCTGGCCGATGCGGTCGGTCGACGTCGACGTGCTCGATCACATGAACAACGCGGTGGCGTGGTCGATGGTCGAGGAGGTCGTCGACCGGGCCGGCGGGGTCGGGGGGAGCCGGAGCCGGGGTGGGATGCGAGCCGAGATCGAGTTCCGGGCGCCGGTGCTCCGGCACGACGAGGTCACGCTGCGCTGGCAGGTGGATCCCGACGGCGTGCTCCACGCGTGGGCGATGGTGGCCGGGCCCGACGCGCCGCCCGACGCCCGGATGGTGGCCCGGGTCGGGCGGCTCCCGACGGCCTGACGGACGAGCCCCGGCCAGCCGGTCAGCCGGCCGGTCAGGGCCCGCCGGAGCCCGCCGATCAGCCCGCGGTCGGGTCGGCGATCCGGCCGATGGTGAGGATCAGCCCGGTCTGGCGCTCCCGCACCAGGAACACGAACGGCCGATCGACGGCGACGACCTCCTCGGCCGGCGCGGCGGCGGAGGTGCGATCCGTCTTCTGCACGGTGGCGACCTTGGCGCCGCTGCCGTCCTCATCGGCCGCGAACGCCGTCTGGTGGTAGGCGGCCGAGAGGTACACGGGCTCGTTCTTGGCGATGCCGGAGAAGTCGGCGCGGTCGCGCGACAGAGCGTCACCACACCCGAGGTCGCCGAGGGCATCGTCGAGCCGCAGGGTGCTGGTGACCGTGAACCGGGGCAGCCGGACGTCGTAGGACCCGGCCCGGACGGCGGTGGTGGCCGCCCGCACGTCCTCGGGGCGCAGGCCGGCGATCACCTCGTCGACCGGGCGTTCGGTGGGGGCGAGCAGCACCAGCTCGAGCTGCCGCCCGAGATAGGGGAGCACGACGGCCCGCAGGTCGGGGCGGTCCGGTGGCGCGCCGACGTAGGTGCCGGTCACGGCGGCGGCCATCGTGGCCGGTTGCACGGTCGACCCGTCGCCGCGGGTGAAGGGCGTGGGCTTGGTGCGGGCCTTGGGGAACTGGCGGTCCCACGGGGCCAGGAGCTGCAGGGCGGACACCGCCACGAGGCGGCTGAACTCGTCGATAGCGCCGCGGGGGACGACCGCGGTGATCCGGCCCCGGGTGGTGTCGCTGGCCCAGCGGTTGACCGCGGCCCGGGCCGCGTCGGGGTCGCTCCGGAAGTCGATCACGTGCACCCCGGTGTCGAGCGAGCGGGCCACCTGGTCGAGGTAGGCGGGCTCGATGGTGGTGCCCCGGGCGATCCAGAGCGACCGCAGCAGGTCGAGGGTGATGGCGCCGGTGCGGGTGTCGTTGGCGCGGTCCCCGGTCCGTTCGCCGAGCAGCGCGGCCAGCGACACCAGGCCGTTGCCCGGCAGGGTCGGCACCGAGCCCGACGCGGCGCCGTCGGTCGGTGCCGTCGTCCGGAGGAGCCGGTCGAGTTGCTGGCGGGTGGTGCCGGCGGCGCCGAGGGCGGCCGGGGCGAGGGAGGCGGCGACGGCGAGCGGGCTGATGGCCACGTTGCCGGGGTTCCGGGCCGCCACGACGCGGAACAGGTCGATCCCGAGGCCGTTGACCGCGCTCGCCGCCGGGTCGAGGGCGGCGACGTCGGGGACCGTGCCGTCGACCCGGGCGCGGAGCTCCTGCCCGGGATCGTCGATGCCGCAGGCCGACACCAGCGCGGCGGCGGTACCGGCGGCCAGCGCGCCGAGGAGCACGGTCCGGCGGGACAGCGGCTCGGGATCGACCATCGTCGACCAGTGTGACCGAACGGGGCATGTGATCCGTGACAGGTGCCACGGCGGGGGAGCACCCGGGCCCCGTTGGGTGCCGCGGGGTCGTCCCCGTAGCATGGCCCCATGCAGGTGACCGGCACGGAGGCGGCGGCGGCGGTGATCGAACGGGTGCGCCTCGTCCGGTCGGGCCAGCTGACGATCACGATCGGCACCGGGTGTTGCGAGTCCACCGCCCCGTTCCTGTACGAGGACTTCTGGCCGGGTCCCGACCAGGAGGTCGTGGGCGAGGTGGCGGGTGTGCCGGTGTACGCGCCGGAGTACCTGCGGAGCCTCTACCCGGAGGCCGACGGTGTCGTCGTCGACGTGGTCCACGACATCTCGGCCGAGTCGCTGTCGGTGGAGACCGAGTTCGACTGCCGGCTCATCTTGCGCGCCCCGGGGATCGATTTCGGGGTCGACGCGGGGGTCACCGACGACGCCTGCGCGGTGCGTCCCACCGAGACCACGCCGACGCTGGCCACCGGCGGGCCGTCGAAGGTGGTGGGCAGCCTGCCCGACCATCTGCAGAAGCTCAGGGTGCGCTGACCCCGGGCTCGTGGCCGGCGCCCACCGACGGACGGAGGAGAACACGATGAGTCAGACCGGCGCGGCCCCCATCCTCGAGGCCGCCGACGTCCGGAAGGTCTACCGCACCGGCACCCAGGAGGTGGAGGCGCTGCGCGGCATCTCGCTGGCGATCACCCCCGGCGAGATGGTGATGGTGATGGGCCCGTCGGGCAACGGCAAGACGACGATGCTCAACTGCCTGTCCGGTCTCGACGACATCGACGGCGGCACCGTCCATGTCGACGGCGACGACATCCACGAGATGTCCGACGCCGCCCGCACCACCCACCGGGCCGAGCGCATGGGCTTCATCTTCCAGAGCTTCAACCTCATCCCCGTGTTCAGCGCGGCGGAGAACACCGAGCTGCCGTTGCTGGTCACGGGCGTCAAGCCCAAGGAGGCCCGCGACCGGGCCCGGGCGATGCTCGACCGGGTCGGGCTCGGCAACCGCTTCGACCACCGCCCGACCGAGCTGTCCGGCGGCGAGCAGCAGCGGGTGGCCATCGCCCGGGCGCTCGTCAGCCATCCCGCCATCGTGTGGGCCGACGAACCCACCGGCAATCTCGACAGCCAGACCGCCGAGGCGGTGTTGGCCCTGCTCCACGAGGTCCACGACGAGGGGCAGACGCTCGTGATCGTCACCCACGACCGCGGGATCGGCGCCACCGGCACCCGCCTGGTCGAGGTGCGCGACGGGCGCATCACCTACGACGGCTCGCCCCACGCCGCCGACCTCGGCGCCCGCTGACGTCCGGTCGGAGCCACGCCATGGTGCTCGCCTTCCTCCTCCTGATCCCGGTCCTGGTCGACATCGTCAGCCGGCCCTCGTTCCGGTCGCTGGCCTTCCGCAACATCTCGCGGCGCAAGGGCGAGGCGGTGCTGGTGATCCTCGGCGGGCTGCTCGGCACCGCCATCATCACCGCCGCCTTCATCGTGGGCGACACGATCGACGCGTCGTTCCGCGACAGCGCCCGCACCAACCTCGGCCCGGCCGACGTGGCCCTGCGCAGCACCGACCCGGCGAAGATCGACGCCGTCGAGCAGGCCCTCCGGGCGGCGCCGCCGCCCGGCGTCGATGGCACGATCCGGCTGCTGTCCACCCCGGCCGTCGCCGCCACCACCGCCGCGTCGGCGCGCGTGGCCGAGCCCCACGCCGCCCTGGTCGAGGCCGACTTCGACGCGGCGCGGCGCTTCGGAGCCGACCCGGCCATCACGGGGTTCGCCGATGCCGGCGCCACCCCCTCGGGGGAGGAGGCCGTGATCAACGACAAGCTCGCCGCGTCCCTCGGGGTCCGCACCGGCGATCGCATCGAGCTGTTCGCCTACGGGGCCAGCCGCACCTTCACCGTGCGGACGGTCGTCCCCGAGATCGGCCTGGCCGGCTACGCCGCCGTGCGCGAGCTCACGTTCAGCCCGGTCCCGCCCCGGTCGGTGTTCGTGGCCCCCGGCACCATCGCCTCGATGGCGTCGGGCACG
>JAKOVR010000003.1 GCA_029782025.1 Actinomycetes bacterium
CCCGGCGGTCGAGCAGGATCACCGCAGCGGTCACGTAGGCGAAGGTGCCGAGCACGTCCCAGTCGGGTGCGGTCCAGCGGAACCGGCTCAGCCCCCCGAAGTAGGAGGCGGCCGCGGCGAGGGAGGGGGAGCGGATGAACACCGCGCACAGCCCCAGCCAGGCCAGGCACAGCACGCTGGCCCGGAGCTGGCGCAGGCCGCCCCGCCGGGGAGCGGGCGACACGCTGGCGGCGTCGGTTCGGGCCCGCCGCCGCTGGTCGAGCCCGCGCAGCAGCGCGGTCTCGGTGGCGACGCCGATGCCCATCAGGACGCCCCACACCACCCACCCGGCGCTGCTCCCGTGCCAGACGCCGCTGAAGGTGAAGACGGCGACGACGATGAGGAACGCGGCGCGCCGCCCGGTGCCGAAACGGTCGCGCAGGGGACGGAAGACGTAGTCGCGGAGCCAGGCCATGAGCGTGAGGTGGTGGCGCCGCCAGTAGTCCTGGAGGTTGCGGGAGCGGGTGAGGGGCTGGCGGAAGTTGTGCGGGAGCTCGATGCCGAGGAGCTTCGAGGTGCCGCGGGCGATGTTGGAGTAGCCGGTCAGGTCGAGCACGAGCTGGGCCATGCCGGCCATGGCGGTGAGGACCATCACGAGGACGTTCCGGTCGGGCGCCGGCGCCGACGAGGTGTCGACGAACGCGGCGGCGGTGATGGGCGCCAACGCATCGGCCAGCGCCACCTTCTGGAACAGCCCGATGAGGATCAGCTCCAACCCCTCGACGGTCTGGACCGGCGACGCCCGCCGGGGGAGATCGCCGAACTGGGGCAGCATGCGCCGGGCGCGGGTGAGGGGACCGGAGAGGAGCTGGGGGAAGTAGGCCACGAACAGCGCGAAGCCGACGAGATCGGCCGTGGGTTCCTGCTCGCGCCGGTAGATGTCGACGGTGTAGCTGAGGGTGTGGAACGTGTAGTACGAGATCCCGATCGGGAGGGCCACGGTGAGCAGATCGTGGTCGAGGCCGAACAGCCGCGAGAACAGCACGTCGAGCCAGCCGGCGTACTTGAAGAACCCGAGCACCAGCGTGGTGAAGGCGATGGCCGCGGCCAGCCATCCCCGGCGGGCGGCCGGCCGGTCGGTGGCGGCGATGCGGCGACCGGCCACCAGGTGGACCGCGGTCGTGGCCGCGAGGAGCGGGGTGAAGCGCCAGTCGAAGGTGGCGTAGAAGGCGTAGCTGGCGGCGAGGAGGCAGCCTCGCCGCCACGGGCGGGGCAGCAACCAGTACACGGCCACGACCGCGGCGAGGAACACCGCGTACTCGATCGAGTTGAAGGCGAGCGTCACGGTGGGCCCGCGGTCAGGCCCGACCGCGGGCGCCGCGGCGCTCGGGGGAGAGCGCGTCGAACGGCACGGTGTCGAGGAAGCCGGCCAGGTTGTGGAGGGTCCGGCCGGGGCCGACGTCGAGACCGCGTCGGGCCCCGAGGGCGACGGCGGCGGCCAGCGTGGCCGGCCAGTCGACGGGGAGCACCAGGGCCCGGGCCAGGGCCAGGGCGATCTCGGCCGGGTCGGTCATGGGTCGGTGGACGGTGCACGACACGATCGGGACGGCGGGGGCGGCGGCGATCTCGGCCTGGAGCGCCGCCTCGTACGGGGGGACGGCGGCGGCCAGGAGCGGCGAATGGAAGGCGCCGCCGATCGGCAGGGCCCGCCCCACGCCGCCGGCGGCGTCGACCCGCACCAGGGCGTCCTTGGCCGCCGCGGTGTCCCCGGACAGCACGAACTGGCCCGGCCCGTTGGTGACCGCCCACTCGAGGACGCCGCCGGTGGCGGCCTCGGCGCTGCGGCGCACCCACTCGACCTCGCCGGCGTCAAGGCGCATGACCACGATCATCGTGCCGGCGCGGGCGGCCAGGTCGCGGCTGAGCTCGGCCCGTCGGCGCACGAGGCGGAGGCCGGCCGTCGCCGACATGGCGCCGGCCCAGGCCAGGGCGGCCAGCTCGCCGAAGCTGTGGCCGCACACGGCCACGACGGCCTCGGGCGCGTCGCCGGGCGTCGGGGCGAAGGAGCGGGCGGCGAGCACCGACGCGGTGTAGATGCACGGCTGGGCCACGAGGGTGTCGGTGAGGTCGATCCGCTCGAAGTCGTCGAGGCCCGTGGTGGCGGCCAGCTCGGCGACGAGCGGATCGGTGGCGTGCTCCCGCAGGATGCGCGCCATGTCCACGTGATCGATGCCCTGGCCCGGGAAGCCGACGACGAATGCCACGGGCGGAGCCTAAACGGGCGGCGCGGTGGGGTGGTGCTCCCGCCGACCCGGGTGGCGGTACGCTGCCGGACCCGTGAGCCGGCCCGACGCACCCCCGCCCGCCGACGCCCCGCTCGCGGGGACGCCGCGCCGGTCCCGGCCGTTGCGCCATCCCTGGCGGGTGGCGGTCGGGGTGGTCGTGGCGGTGCTGGCGCTGGCCGAGGGGGGCGTGCGGGCCATCGAGCCGGACCTCCCGGTGGTGCGGGCGGGCGACGAAGCGGAGATGGTGATCAAGGCCCGGCAGATGGACGCGGCGGCGGCAACGTCCTCCGCGGTCGACGTGGTCTTCCTCGGCACGTCGATGATGGACTCGGCCATCGATCCCAAGGAGTTCCAGCGCAACTCGGCGCGGTTCGGGACCGTCTACAACGCCAGCATCGTCGGGGCGCCGCTGGCCACGCAGGTGCGCTGGACGCGCGACATCGTCCTCGACCGGCTCGACCCGTCCGTCGTCGTGCTCGGCGTCCACCCGATCGATGTCCTCCGCAAGGACGTGTTCGACCTAAACATCCGACCCGATCAGGCCGACGTCATCTTCGGGACGGTCGAGCGCGAGCTGCGGCCGGGCCTGCCGGGCGACCTCGACCGCTGGTTCCACGAGCACGCGGCACTGGTCCGCCAGCGGGGCAACCTGCGGCGGCCGTCCGTCGTGGCCTCGGCGGCGTGGGACCGCGTGTCGGGCACGCCGCCCGAGAAGTACCTGCCGAAGCGGGACGCCGCGTTCTGGGCCGCTCACCTCGGCCCCCAGGGCGGGAGCACGTTGTTCGAGGGGGTGTCCTTCCGGGTGTCCGACGTCGCCGACCGCCTGCGGGAGAACCTCACGCCCGACGGGTTCGTGACCGCCGACCTGGAGCGCCTGCTCGACGTGCTGGCGGCCGAGGGGGCCAAGGTCGTCCTGGTCGTCCCGCCCGTCCCGCTCGACGCGTGGGTCCACGTCGGGGTGGACCGCCGCGTGCTCCGGCAGGGGCAGGACCTGATCGCCGACATCGCTGCCGCCCGGCGGCTGCCGGTGCTCGACTTCACCGACCGCAACTACCCGAACGAGCTCTTCGCCGACGTGGTGCACCTCAACGACCGGGGCGCCGTCCGCTTCAGCCGCGAGCTGGCCCTCGCTCTGCACGAGGTGCGCTGATCAGCGGGAGGCCAGGGCCTCGTACCCGGCGTACACGGCGGCGGCCTCGTCGAGCAGCGCGCTGAGGTGGGGGGCGGCGAGCTGCTCCTCGAGCCACTCGCGCTCGGCCCGCCGGGCCGCCGACGGCCGTGGCACCACGTTCTCGGTGCCGCCGTGGAGCACCTGGTGGTTGTGCTCGATGGCGGCGAAGACGGCCTCGACGTTGTCGGGCGTCGGGTCGAAGCACGGGAACGAGGTGCCGAACCGCTCGTTGACGCGACGGGTCACCTCGCCGAGGTCCTGGGTGACCTGCTCGAAGGTGGCGGTGACGAACCGGTCGCGGTAGGGCCACACCTCCCGGTGGTGGTGCGTCCACTCGAGGATGGCCCGGTGGAACGGGACGTGGGGGGCGGCGATCAGCAGGGAGATGACGGCCGCCCTCGGCTCCCGCACCACGAGCAGGGTGGGGATGCGCAACGCCGTCGCCGCTTTCACGGCCGACGGGGTGTGCACATGGCTCGAGAGGACGATGCCGTCGCCGGCGGCGCGGCGCACGGCGAAGAAGGCGAAGGTGTTGCCCGATCTCGGGTAGCCCTCGATGACCAGCTCCGTACGGTCGGTGAGCCGGCGGACCGTCCCGGTCGGCGTGGCCCGGAGCACGACCGGGAGGAAGAACGGATCGTCACCGATCAGCTCGCGGGCGCTGCGCAGGGCCATACGGGCGCGGTACCGCCACGACCGACGGGTGAACGGCTCGGCCGGATCGTCGAGGCTCAGGTTGCCGACGACGACGGCGGGAACGGGCTCGGACGGGCTCGGCACCATGGCGTCAGGCGACGCGCTGGAGGAGCAGCAGGCAGTTCCAGGTGAAGACCTCGCGCAGCCCGGGCACCCGGAGGATCCAGCGCTGGGACGGGTAGTAGCGCGGCACGGCGTCGAGCAGCCGGAGGTTGGTGCGGGCCCGGACGTCGCGCAGCGTGGCGCCGATGTAGGTGGGCCACAGCGTCTCGTAGGGGAGGTTGCGGTCGGGTCGGCCGAACAGCTTGACGTAGGCCTTGGAGCCGAGCTTGGGGCCGAGGTAGTGCATGGGGGAGATGCTGTGCCCGCCCCACGGCGAGTACCAGTTCGTCCAGCTGACCCACGCCCAACCGCCGGGCCGGAGGACGCGTTCGATCTCGTCGAAGATCCGATCGGGGGTGGGCGTGTGCTCCAACATGTTGGAGCAGAGCACGCCGTCGAAGGTGCGATCGGCGAAGGGCAGGCAGGTGCCGTCGGCCTCGGCCACGTCGACGCCGTTGGCGCGCGCCCCCCGGCAGTTGTCGATCCCGAGGTCGATGGCCGTGACGGTGGCCCCCCGCCCTTCCATCGCCTTGGTGTAGTAGCCGGGACCGGCGCCGAGGTCGAGGATGCGCCGCCCGGCGAGGGGGAACGGGAACTCGGCCACGGATCGGACGGCGAGCTTGGTGTAGAAGGGCTCGGGGTCGTCCTCCTCGGCGAGGAAGAGCCGGAACAGCTCCACGCGGGAGGCGGGACGGGGGTCGGTGTGGAGGATGGCGTTCACAGTCGATCGAGGGGTCGTGTCTCCCGTGCCACCACGGGGAAGGGTGCGGGTCGTAGGCTCGTCCGCGCCCGGCGGGTCGACCGGGCGTTCGCGACGCAGGTGCCGTGGGGTCCCGCGCGGAGAGACAGGTCAGGTGGACGGTCACCCTACCAGCGCCCTCATCGAGGGGGATGAACGCCCGGCGGCGGGCCCGCACGACACGGACGCACCCGCGGCGGCGACGCAGCGGTGGCTGGACCACCCGTGGGTCGCCCGCGTCCTGGGCGTGGCCCTCGGGATGGTGGTGCTCGGTCCGGCCCTGCGCCCGGGCTCGCTCTTCAGCCTCGACCTGATCCTGCCCGAATCGGTGCCCGTGCCCCGGGGTCTGTGGGGCCTGGGGCCGGAGCTCCCGCGCCGCGTCCCGCACATGCTCCCGGCCGCCTGGCTCTCCCCGCTCGTGAGCGCGTCGTCGTTCATGAAGGTGGTGCTCATCCTGTCGATCGCATCGGCCTTCGTGGGGATCTACCGGATCGTGCACGGCGCCGGTGCCGGCGTGGTCCTGGCCGTCGCCGCCGGGGTCTTCTACGCCGCCAATCCCTTCCTCGTCACCCGGATCGCCGCCGGGCACCTGATGATCGTCTTCGCCATGGCGATGCTGCCCTGGGCCTACCCGGTGCTGCTGCGGCCGAGCGCCTCGGTGGCCCGCACCCTGCTCTGGTGCAGCGCGCTCGGGTTCACGGGGAACTACGGCGGCGTCGTGGCCGCCATCGTGGTCGTGGTGGGGATGGTCCTCGAGCGACGGCGGCGGTGGGTGGCCGTGCCGGCGGCGTGGCTGGTCGGGCAGCTCCCGTGGTTCGTGCCCGGTCTCGTCGTCTTCGGCCAAGGCGCGACGCTGGCCGGGTCGGCCGCCTTCGCCACCCGGACCGACGGGCTCACCGGCTGGCTGTCGGTCGCGGTCGGGCACGGCTTCTGGCAGGACGTGTATCAGATCGGTGCGCCGGCGGGAGGCGACACCGCGCTCTTCAGCGTGGTGCTGGCGACCTTCGCTCTCTTCGGGCACCGGTCGCTCCCGGCCGCGTGGCGACGGGGGGCGGCGGTCCTCGCCGGCATCGGCGCCGTCGTCGTCTACGGCAGCGCCGTCCCGGGGGTCCGCGAGGTCCTGGAGTGGGCGTCGGGCACGCCACTCGGGGCCAACCTCCGGGAGAGCCAGCGCCTCTACCCGCTGGTGGCGATGTGGCTCGCCCCGGCCAGCGCCTTCGGTGCGGCCCGCGTGGCCCGCCTCGCCCACGGCGCCGGCCCCCGGCTCGGTGGCGCGATGAGCAGCAGCTACCGGGCGCTCCCGTGCATCGGCGCCCTCCTGGTGACCGCGCCCGGGATGTGGGGGGTCGGTGGGCACCTGGTGCCCGTCGACATGCCGGC
>JAKOVR010000029.1 GCA_029782025.1 Actinomycetes bacterium
GGTGGTCGACGACCGCACCGTGGAGGTGGAGCTGGCCAAGCCGTGGGCGTCCTTCCCCGCCCACCTCACGGCCGAGCAGTCCGACGGCACGGGGCTCATCGCCGCCCCGGCCACGCTCACGAAGATGGGGCCGCTGTTCCTGGCCAACCCCACCGTCGAGGGCCTCTTCGGCACCGGCCCCTTCATCGTGCAGCGCGCCGACGCCAAGGCCGACCGGTGGCTGGCGAAGCGCAACGTCAGCTACTGGCGGACCGGCCTCCCGTACCTCGACGAGGTGGAGATCCGGGCTGTTCCCGACAACGCGTCCCGCCTCAGCAGCCTCGGCTCGGCCGACATCGACATGGTGATCACCAGCCGCCCGCCGGCCGATCCCGGCAAGCTCCAGGTGATCAACCAGGAGGGCGAGCAGCAGGTGCTGGCCGTGGCCTTCAACATGACCCGGGCACCGTTCAAGGACCCCCAGGTACGCCAGGCCGCCCAGCTGGCCACCGACGTCGAGGCGCTGGCCAAGGTCGCCGGCGTCGACGCCGGCCAGATCGCCACCGGCCCGTTCGCCTCCGGCTCCCGCTGGAACGACCGCTCCGTGGGCCGCGTCCCCCACGACGCCGACCGGGCCAAGTCGCTCATCGCCGACTACGAGAAGAAGAACGGGCCGGTGCGGGTCCGGCTGAGCGCCGCCGACCTCGAGACCGACAACGTCGCTGTCCAGCAGGAGCTGGCCCGGCAGTGGACCGACGCCGGGATGGACGTCGAGCTCAGCGTGGTGGACCCCTTCGCCCAGACGGCAACCCTGCTGGTGGCCGGCGACTTCGATGCGGTGATCGGCAACGACTTCGGGATGCCCGACCCCGACATGAACTACTTCTGGTGGCACAGCTCGGCCCTGAAGACCGAGGGCAAGGGCGCCGCATACAACTTCATCGGCCTGAACGATCCCGCTCTCGACGAAGCGCTCGACAAGGCCCGGGGCAGCAACGACGAAGCCACCCGCCGCGAGGCGATGGCCAAGGTGCAGCAGCGCCTGGCCGACGCCAAGGCCTACACCTGGCTGTGGTCGACGCGGTGGAGCGCCGTCACCTCCGAGCGGGTGCACGGGCTCGACACCAAGCTCCCCGACGGCCGGCCCCGGATGCCTTTGATCCAGACGCGGTTCAACCTCGAAGGCGTCTGGATCCAGTAGGGCGACGACCCGGCGGGTCGACCGGTCACCGGGTCGCGAGGTAACGGGGTCGACCGGTCACCAGCCCGACCGATCACCGGCTCGGGGCCGGGCCCCCCTTGCGCAGCCGGTAGGCGACGACCTTGGCCGGGCCGGTGCCCAGGTCGACGCCGGCGGGCACGATGATCGTGTCGCCTGCCACCGCCGGCCACCCGTTGATGCCGTTGCCCACCCGGGTGGACCAGCGCGTCGCTCCGGTGCGGCGGTCCAGCGCGAACAGCTCACCGGTGAGCGTCGAACCGAAGACCAGATCGTTGACCACGGTGGCGGCCCCGAAGGCCTGCCCGTCGACGGTGACGTCCCAGAGGATGTGCCCGTCGGTGGCGTCGACCGCCACCATCTGGCCCTTGTGGAGGGCGAAGTTGGGGGACTCGGGCCGGAAGTCGATGGTGGGGGCGGGCAGCTCCGACGGCGCATTGACCACGGCGGCGTAGACCACCCCGTCGGCGACGGCGATGGGCGTGGTGACCCCGCCGACGTAGCCGGGGTACACCGTGAGCGAGCCGCTGAAGCTCTGCCGGTCGTCGTTCTCGTGCCGACCCACCGGGGTGTTCCACAGCACGTTGCCCGAGGCCGGGTCGAGCCCCACCACGCGTCCGAACTTCCCCGACGCGATCACGATCTGGCGCTTGTCCGGTCCGACCGTGGCCAGCGCCGCGAGCGCGGTGTCGAGATCGAACAGGTCGTGGGCGCGGTGTTGCCGGCCCCACACCAGCTCGCCCGAGTCGAGGTCGAGGGCCAGGGTGGAGTTGGCCCAGCGGTTGTCGCCCGGCCGGGACGAGCCGTTGGGGAAGTCGGCCAGGCCGGGCCAGGGGTACGGGTTCGACGTGCCCCAGTACACGCGGCGGGCCGCCACGTCCACCGCCGGCGGGTACCACGACCCCCCGCCGGAGTTGACCTTCGGGTTCCCCCAGAGGTCGGGCGACTCGATGGTGTTGAACTTCCACCGGATCTTGCCGCTGGCGGCGTCGAGGGCGAAGAGCGTGCCCCGAGCCCCGGCCCGACCGAGCGACGAGGTGGCGACGAGCACCTTGTCCTCGACCAGCAGGGGCTGGATGTTGACGGCGCCGCCGTTGAGCTCGGTGATCTTGTTGCGCCACAGCTCCGCGCCCGAGGAGGCGTCGATGGCCGCCACCGACTCGCTGTCGGGAGCCACGAAGATCCGGCCGCCTCCCACCGCCACACCGTTGGGTCCGAACGTGAACGAGTCGTGGCGGATGCGTCGCACCTCATGGCCGTCGGCGAGGTCGATCCCGTAGACGTTGGAGTTGAGATCGGACAGCCACACCACGCCGTCGACCACCACCGGTGTGGTGGCCAGCGTGCCGACCATGCCCGACCCCGGCACCTCGAAGCTCCAGGCCACCTCCAACCCGGCGACGGTCGACGCGTCGATCGGCGAGCTCGTCGTGGCCCGGCTCCCGCCGAGGTCGAGGTTGGCGTTGGGCCACGGCGAGCGCGGGTCGAGCACAGTCGTCGGACCGGCGGACCGGTCGCGGTTGGCATTGCCCGGCCTCGTCGAATCGGCGCCGCAGGCGCCCGCCGCCAAGGTGAGGGCACCGATCCCGATCGCCACCCGACCTCGGACGCGCCGGCGCGGCCGGACAGGGTTCACCATCGCGGCGACCCTACCGAGCCGGCGGTGCCGGCCGGGACCAGCGGTGGAGGCCAGGATCGGCGGGGCCGGTCAGAACCAGAAGCGGAACGAGCACCCGCCGTGGCTCGGCTTCGGCTTCGGCGGGGGTGGGGGCGGCGGCGGTGGGGGCGGGGGCGGCGGCTTGGGTGCGCCGTGCTGGCACCCGCCATGGCTCCCGCCACCGGTCCCGTGACCCGTGCCACCGGTTCCGTGGCCCGTACCACCGGAGCCGCCGGGGCCACCAGCGCCTCCACCGGGGCCGCCCGAACCGCCGCCCGGCGTCGGAGTGGGCGGCGGCGGAGCGGGCACCGGGGTCGGCGTCGGCGTGGGGTTCGGCGTGGGCGCCGGCGCCGCGACAGCGCAGCCGTTGGCGGCGATGGCCTGGCCGGCGGCCGTCCAGTTCTTGCCCGGATAGGTCCGGCCGTTGGCGTAGGTGAACGGCGGGATGATGTCGCCCCACTTGGTGCCCTTCGGCAGGTCGGCCGAGTAGACCGGCCCGTTGTGGGTGTCGTGGCCCATGAACACCACGCTGGCCACGTCGACCTCGACCGACACGTAGGGGTTGGTGGCGCTCGCCGTGGCGTGACACAGCGTCACCTTCGTCCCGGCCTTCGGCGATGCCGCGGCAGCGGGCCCGGCGCTGAGCAGGATCCCCCCACCCATGAGCGCCGCGCCGAGCGCGACATGACGGAGTCTGATCTGCATCTCGTCCCTCCAGCGGAAGCCGATCTCACGGGGGCCATCGGCCCGGCACCGATCGACCTTGAAGGAGAAGGTCCGTTCGGCCTACCGGCGGGGAATGGGCCCGCGATCCTGGTCAGTTGTGCCTTGTCCAGGCAAGCGAACGGCGGTGTTTGGCCATGGACCGGTCCGGCATCGCATCGCTTCGCCGATGTGCTCAGGGACGAACGTTGATCCAGCCGTCCAACGCGTCCGGACCGACGGACCGATCGCACAGGCCGGCATCGGGGCAGTCGTACTCCTCACCGCCGAACAGTACGAGGGCATCGCCGGCCCACAGCGCCTGCAGGCTCCGCTGCCGATTCGGCCCTCGGGGCGGGGGCTCGACCGCGCGCCAGCGGTCGGCCCCAGGGTCGTACGCCGCCCCGGGGATGAAGTACTCGGATCCGTTCCACACCGGCTCATAGCGCCAGGCCGCCAGTTGGTGCGGGTTGGATGGGACCGCCCGCCACGCGCCGTCCCCCGTCGCGTGGGGGTCGAAGGCCCAGTACTTCGTGGGACCATCGCTCTCGGCGAAGAGCACCGCCTCGCCGATGGGCGTGCCCGGGAGCAGATGGAGGGAATCGGCACCTGACGGGGGTGACACACGAGCCCACGATCCCGCGCCGACGTCGAGCACCCACGGGCGGAGGTCCCAATTGGGGGTCGCCACGACGACGCTCCCCACGACCGCGAGCGCCACGGTGCCGGACCGGTCCCGATAGGGGGAGGTGGCGAACGGCCCGGGTGCCAACACCTCCACGGCGCCCGACCGCAGGTCGACGCGCACCAGGTCGCGACCGGCCGGGCCACCCGTCGGCGTGGCCGCTCGCACCGCCACCAGCATCGAGCCGTCGCCGATGAGCACGGCCTGACGAGCCGAGGTGAGCGGGGCCGGGCCACCGGCAGGACCGATGGGGCCGATGTAGCGCCACCGGTTCGATGAGGGGTCGTACGCGGCGATCCCGGGCCGGGCCTCGGCCGCGGTGGCGCCGTCGTTCCAGGGCGCGGCGTCGTCGACCTCCGTCGGCCCGACGAGCAGTTCGGTGCCGGTCCACAGCGCGAAGCCGCCGTCCATCCCACCGGCGGGCGCCGACGCCATCTCTTTCCACGAGGTCGCGCCGGGGTGCCACGACGCACCGTCGGGAGGAAGGAGGTCGGGACCCGAACTGGCCACGCCTCCCCACACGAGGAGGCGGTCGCCGGCCCACACGGCGTGGGGATTGCGGCGGGCCGAGAGCGGCGCCGCGGGAATCGCCCGCCAGCCTGCCGGAGCCTCGGTGGGAGGTCCGGTGGGACCAGCGCCCGCGGTGGGCCGGGCACCGGAGCCGGCTGGCCCCGACGTCACTCCTTCGGTCGAGCCGCCGTCGCCGCGCACGAGCCACACCGCACCCGCGCCGGCCGCCGCCGTCGCCGCGGCGCCCACCAGGAACCGGCGGCGGCCGGCGACCCCGGCCTGATGGTCGGCGATCCGAGCGTCGATGGCATGGTGCCGAGAGCGGGGATCGGGGCCCGACGCCACGAGGTCGGCCAGACCGGCCCGGAGCGCCGCCTCCATGTCGGCGTCTCCCATGGGGTCATCCATCGAGGGTCTCCTCTTCACTCGCGCGCGGGTGGGCCGCCGGGGCCCGGGGGCCGAGCTCGACCGCCAACGCGGCCAGGGCCCGACTCGTGCGGGACTTGACCGTGCCGGGGCTCACCGCCAGCGCGTCGGCGGTCGCAGCCTCCGAGAGGTCGGCCCAGTAGCGGAGCACGATGACCGCCCGCTGACCGACCGGGAGCCGGGCCAGTGCTCGGGCGAGGTCCGTGCGGTCGGCGGCGGCGTCGTCCAACGCCCGCTCGCCTCGTCCGTCGCCGGCCCGACGCTCGACCCATCGGCGATCCCTCCGCCGAGCACGGAAGCGGTCGGTGGCCTCGTTGACCACGGCGCGGCGGAGGTAGGCCTCGGGATCTCGGACGGCGCGGGACCCCCACCCACGCCAGGCGCGGACCATGGCGGCCGCGACCACGTCATCGGCCAGATCGGCCTCGCCTGTGATGAGCCACGCCACGCGCCACAGCCGATCGCGCTGTTGGCGCACGATCGCACTGAAGTCCCCATCGCTGATGCCCATCACCCCTCCTGACGACCGAGCCGAGCGATCGGTTCCCTCGAGGCTCGCCTGGCATCCTCAGCCGGGCGGGCGAAGGTACCGTCGAGGCGCGGCGCAGGCATCGGTGACCGTTCCATGGACCGACTCCGCTCCATCGTTCACGGCGTTGGAGCCCACGTACATCGAGGTTCCCGGACCACCGACTCAATCACCGGCGCACCCGGCGTGGCCCATCGCTTCCCGGAGCCACGCCGTGACCTCGTCGTCGATCTCGTCCGGTCCGTGCACCTCCAGGTGATGCATCCAGTGACGGGGCGACGGGTGCGCCACCTCCTTGAACCGGGGCGACGCGTCGTGCCGCCCGAGCACGATCGACAGCACCACCTCGGCCGCCGGGTGCCGGAGGTACTGACCAGGTCGCCAGAGGTAGGCGAAGCCGCGCCGGCACCGGAACGCGATCTGGCTCTTCGTCGTGCGCACCTCGAACGAGCCGAGACCGGCCAGACGTTCCGACACCGCCTCGTAGACCGCCGTCGCCACGCCGTTGCCCCCGAGCAGATCGGCCGGCTCCATTCCGGAATCATCGCACGGCAGCCACCGTGCCCGAAGGGGCACTCCGGCCCCGTGCCTCCCCTCGACCGGCGCAACGGCACCCGCCGCGTCCTACCATCGCGGTCGATGGCAACCGACGATGCAAACGTGGCCGTGACCCTGGGCTTCGTGCCCGCGTCCCTGGCGATCGATGATCCGGATCACCCCGGGCTCCTGCGGGCCGGTCCCCGCGCCTCCGCGCCCTACGACCGCGGCACGATCGAGCCGCACCGGTGCGACAGCACCGACTGGTACCAGGACTCCAACGTCCACCCCGACCTGGTCGACTTCGGGTTCGACTCGGTCGACCTCTCCGGCTTCGACGAGCTGCAACAGGTGCTGGCCACCGTGCGGGCCGCCGGCCGCATCGACGACGAGGAAGCGACCGCCATCCGGGCCTTCCTCGACGGCGCCGTCCTCCCCTGCTCCAGCGGCCGGCACATCAAGGTGCTGCACGTGGCCGGCGAGGGCTTCATCATGCGCAAGTCCGGCCCCAACGCCATGCCGGTGGTCGGCCCCCGTTCGATCGGCATGAACGACCACGGCGCGGCCACGTCGGTCCACATCGACCAGGACGTCTACGGCACGCCGCTGACCCAGGTGATGGACGGGCGGGCGCCCGAGCTGTTCCGCCACCACTCGCCCGACGGCGCCAACGACGACGCCGGCCTGATGCTGGTCAACCTGTGGATCCCGCTGCAGCAGATCACCCAGCCGCTGGTGCTGGCCGACGGGCGCAGCATCGACCGGCGTCGGCACCAGCTCCGCTACGGCCTCGCCACCCAGAGCTTCCTCGAGCGCGACGAGGACATGGTGATCAACGACATCTGGACGCTGCTCCACGATCCCGACCAGCACTGGTACCTCCGCTCCGACATGGACCACCGCAGCGCCTACGTGTTCGACACGCTGAGCACGCCGCACAGCGCCGGCACGCTGCCGGGCGAGGACGTGGCCGAGCAGTGCTACCGCTGGCTGGAGGCGGCCGAGGAGGCGGTCGGCGCCGGCGACACCACTGCGCTCACCGCCCTGGCCGCCGAGCCGCTCCCGGCGCTCCCGCTCGATGCCCCGCCGGCCCTGCGCGACGCCATCGCCGCCATGCTGGCCGTGGCCGACGAGGCCCGCCGTGACCCTGCCGCGGTCTGCGGGCCGCAGGCCGAGGCGTGGTCGGCGTCGGCGCAGGCGGCCCGCAATCGCGTGATCCGCATGTCGCTCGAACTCCGGATGGTCGTCTCGATCACGCCGTAGGTCGACCCCGACCAGCGGGGGCCAGCTGCCTACCGGCTGGCTGGCGGTGCCGACGAGCCGGTGACGACGGCGAGGTCCTTGCCCGTCTCGGTGAGCAGGCTGGCCGTGATGACCACGGGCTGGCCGGTGTCGTTGGCGCCGAAGTGCACCATGTCTCCGGACTCCTGGACGGCGTCCCCGGGCCGGAGCTGGGTGATGGCCGGGCCGTCCACCTGCTCGGTGGTGCCACCGGCCCGGCGGATGACGGCGCGGCCGGACTCGACGGTGTAGGTGAGCGTGCCCGATTCGATCGAGGCCAACTGCACACCGGGGTGGACGTGGGCCGACAGCTTCGCACTGGGGGCGATCGTGTAGCGGATCAGGGTGAGGGTGCGACCCGGCGCGCCGGGCGGGTCGGCCATCTGGGCCAACACCTGCTTCACGACGGGCTCGGCGGCCCCCGTCCCCGAGGGAGCCGTCCCCCCGGGAGCCGACGGCCCGGGGGCGCCGGTCGCACCGACGCCCTTGGCGTCGGCGGAACGCTCCGCGCTGCAGGCCGATGTCCCGACCACCCCGGCCGACAGGGCGAGGACTCCGATGAGGACAGCAAGGCGGCGCACGGCCGGCACGCTATCCGCCCCGCCTCACCGGCCCCCCGTCGGCCGTCGGCCGGAGCCGGCGCCGGGCCAGGGACGGCGCCGCCCGATCGCGGTCCTACCGGGCCGCGGAGACCGGGCGGGATCGCATCGGTGACGACTCGACCCGAAGGGCCTGCACGGCGGCGAAGCCCTGGGCCCCGACCCCCACCGGCAGCTCGATCCGGCGGCGATCACTCCGCACGGGGAGGGTGGCGGCCAGGTGGGCCTGGCGGTTCCGGACGATCGCCGCCTGACGGCGCACGTCCCGGTCATCGGCCTGCTGCCGGGAGGAGGCCAGCACACGACCGACGGCCGCCATCACCGACACGGTGAGCACGCTGCCCCCAGCCAGGAAGAGCGGGATTTCGGAGAAGAAGGTCGTTTCCATGGGGTCCTCGCTTGTTTAGCACTAATTACCGAGCAAGAACGCCCGGAGGCCCGGGATGTTCCCGTTCGGCCTGTGACCTGCGCCACGGTGACCGGCGGCGGCGCCGGTCGGCCCGTGGCGATCACTTCCGGCGAAGCGCCCACCCCCGTAGGATTCCGCCTGTCCGCCGGATCCACCGGCCGGCCACAAGGGGCAAGCAAACGATGCGCAGGATCGCCATTCTCGTCGTCGCGTTCACCGCGATGGCCACCGCGTGCAGCACCACCTCCACCGGCACCGCCAGCGGGACCTCGTCCACCGCCGCCGGCGGCGCGGCCGGCACCACGACCGGCACCGGGACGACGAGCGGCTCGGCGCCCAAGGCCACCGGCACCGGGGGCGCCAAGCGGGCCTACCCCGACGCCACGTGGAAGATCCACGACGCGGCCAAGCCGTGCCAGTGCGCCGACGGCAGCCCGTACCAGTTCCTCACCCGGGCTGCCGACCCGAAGAAGGTCGTCCTGTACTTCCAAGGGGGCGGCGCCTGCTTCAGCGCCGAGACCTGCCGGTTCGGCAGCAAGACCTACAAGCAGAAGGCCAACGCCGCCGCCGTGGCCAAGGGCGACGACGAGGGCGGCCAGGGCATCTTCGACTTCGACAACCCCGACAACCCGCTCACCGACTGGTCCTTCGTGTTCGTCCCCTACTGCACCGGCGACGTCCACATCGGCACCAAGACCCAGACCTACGCCGACGATCTCGTCGTCCACCACAACGGCTACATCAACGCCAAGGCCGCCTTCGACCAGCTCGTGGCCCAGTTCCCCGACGCCGCCGAAGTGCTCGTCACCGGGTCGAGCGCCGGCGGGGTGCCCACCCCCCTCTTCGGTGGCCTGGTGGCCGACAAGCTGCCCAAGGCCAAGGTCACCGTGCTGGCCGACGCGTCCGGCGCCTACCCCGACAACCCGCCGATCAACGCCGGCATCGGCGGGCTCTGGGGCACCCTCGGCATCCTCCCCGACTGGCCGGCGGTCAAGGGCCTGACCCCGGAGAAGTTCAGCATCCCCGGCATCTTCGTCCTCGCCGGCAAGACCCACCCCGAGATCCGTTTCGCCCGCTACGACAACGCCTACGACGACGTCCAACGGATGTTCTCGGCCCTGTCCAAGCTCAGCAACGAGGACGAGCGCGCCGTCATCCTCGGCAACGAAGCCCAGATCGAGCAGGCCGGCGTCCCCATCGAGAGCTACCTGGCCGCCGGCACCGACCACACGGTCCTGGCCCGCCGGCAGTTCTACAGCCTCACCACCAACGGGGTCTCGTTCCGCGACTGGTTCACCCGCTACGTGGCCGGCGAGAAGGTCGGCGACGTGCACTGCACCGACTGCGGCCAGCCCAAGGCGGCCACCCCGCCGGGCACGACCCCGCGCTGACGCCTGACCCGGCCCGGGCCAGCCGGCCCGATCAGCGTCCGGGCGCCACGCCGGGATCGGCCGGCGGACGGGGCCGCAGGCTCGGGAGGGCGAGGCCCAGCACGCCCCGGGCCGTGGCCCGCAGGATGTCGACGTAGTCGAACGAGTCGCGCCACAGGGTGATGCGCCCGTCGTGGACCTCGAAGCGGCCCCACACCCAGAACTGCAGGCGCAGCGGCCCGACCAGCAGCACGTCGGTCCGCTCGGTCAGCACGACGGGGCCGTCGGCGGCCACGGCGTGGAGGTAGACCTCGAACCCGGCGCCGGGCCGGTCGAGCAGGTCGAGGACCCGGAGCATCTCCCGGCGCCCCCGGACCGCCGGCAACCCGACGTTCACGTAGAGGATGTCGTCGTCGACCAGGGCCGCCGCGGCCTCGGCATCCGAGGCGGCGAGGGCGGCGAGGAACGCCTCCACCACCGCTTGGGGTGTCGCCTCGGCGGCGTCGAGATCGGCGGAGGCCAGGGGGAGCAGACCGTTGGGCATGCACCGATGCTACGGCGCCCGCCCGACCGAACCGCCCGGCGGGCCGCGGACCGTCGGCTCAGCCGCGACGCTGGCGGCGCAGACGGCGGCCGAGCTCGAGGGTGAGCCCGACCGGACCGAACCACCACGTGAGGAGGAGGGGCAGCCGGGCGGCTCGCCCCTCCTCCAGGTTCGACCGCCAGATCCAGCGGCCGACGACGAGATCGAAGGCGAGGTAGTGGGCCCACCCGGCCAGGAACCCGGTGGGGTTGGCCAGGCCCCGGCGCAGGCTGTCGGGGTCGGAGAAGTCGATCCGCTCGCTCGAGGT
>JAKOVR010000054.1 GCA_029782025.1 Actinomycetes bacterium
AATTGTTCGCGTTCGCGAACAATTCGCACCCACGGGGGATCGGGGGTCCAGGCGGGGGCGGGTCAGCGGAAGCGGTGCATGTGGATGTTCTGGACCAGACCGAGGGCGAGGAAGGTGGTGAAGATGCTCGAGCCGCCGTAGCTGACGAGCGGAAGGGGGATGCCGGTGACCGGCATGATCTGCATGGTCATCCCCACGTTCTCGAACACCTGGAACACCAGGAAGCTCAGCACCCCCACGCAGACCATCTGGCCCGCCCGGTCCCGCGCCAACTGGGCGACCCGCCAGATGCGCCACACCATCAGTCCGTAGACGCCGAGCAGCGCCGCACCACCGACGAACCCGAGCTCCTCCCCCACCACCGTGAAGATGAAGTCGGTCTGTTGCTCGGGCACGAACCGGAGCTGGGTCTGCTTGCCGTTGCCGTAGCCCTGACCGGTGATCCCGCCCGACGCGATGGCGGTCTGGCTCTGGGTCACGTTGTAGGTGACGCCCTTGACGTCCTTGTCCGGATCGGCGAAGGCGGTGAGGCGGTCGGTCTGGTACTGAGCCAGGAGCCCCGAGTTCAACACGATGAACACGCCGAGCACGCCGCCGAGGGTGAGCAGCACGAGATGGCGGGCCCGCACGCCGCCGACGAGGAACATCCCCATCACCACCGACAGGATCACCAGCACCATGCCGAGATCGGGCTGGCGCATGATCAGGACCATGGCCAGACCGGGGACGGCGAGCAGGACGCCGAGCCGGCGGACGTCGATGTCGTCGCGGTAGTGGGCGACGAGGGCGGCCAGCACCAGGATGATGGCGATCTTGGCGAACTCGGCCGGTTGGAGCTGGAAGGCACCGAAGCCGAACCAGGCCTGGGCCCCCTTGGATCGCTGCCCGAGCGGGGAGATGACCAGGACCAGGAGCAGGATGGTGAACCCGTAGATGGGCCACGCCATGGCCATGATGCGCTGGTAGTCGAGGAAGGCCACCACGACCATGGCGACCGCCCCCGCGACCACGAACAGGGCCATGCGGCGCAAATAGCCGGTGTCGCTCCCGTCGACCCCGCCCTTGGTGGCACTGAAGACCATGGCCAGGCCCACCAGCGCGACGAGGAGCGAGCACACGAGCAGCACGTAGTCGACGTGCCGGAACGGCGACGGGTCGCGGTAGCGGCTGTAGGAGGCGGTCGGGGCGGCGGCGGCCATCAGTCGGCCAGCTCCGCGGCGATGCCGGGCTTCCACGGCGTGTAGTCGGGGGCTTTGTCCTGTCCGGAGGTGTGGTCGAAGATCCGCCGGGCGATGGGGGCGGCGGCCTCGCCACCGAAGCCGGCCTCTTCCAGCACGATGGCGACGCAGAGCTGCTCAGACGGCTCGGGGCCACAGGCGGTGAAGAGGGCGTTGTCGACCTTGTTGTTGGCCTGGGCCGTGCCCGTCTTGGCGATGATCGGGTACGCCGCGGTGTCGAAGCCCCGGAAGGCCTCGCCGGCGGTGCCGTTGTAGCGCCACTCGGGCACGTTGACCAGGCCGTTGCGGATCGGGTCGTGGATCTCGTTCGGGAGGTCGACCGTGCCCTTGATCACCGGGTCGAAGCTGCGCACCAGCGCCTTGGGGTCGGCCGGGTCGCCGGCGGGCCGGAGCACCCGGACGGCGACGCGGGGCTGGTGCACCTCGCCGTGGTGCACGAACCCGCTGTAGGCCGTGGCCAGCTGGAGCGGGGTGGCCAGCATGTCGCCCTGGCCGATGGCGAGGTTGACGGTGTCGCCGGGTTGCCACGTTGGACTGCCGTTCTTCTTCTGCTCCTCCGGCAGGGCGTCGTAGAGCTCCTGCTTCCAGGCCGGATCGGGCACCCGCCCCTCCGCCTCGCCGGGGATGTCGATGCCGGTGCGCCGGCCGAACCCGAAGGTGCGGGCGGCGTCCTGGATCCCGTCGCCGTACTTGTCGTGGCCCCAGTAGAACTCGTCGCCGAGGTGGTAGAAGAAGACGTCGCTCGACACCGTGAGCGCGGTGGCGAGGTCGACGGTGCCGTGGGCGATGCCGCCGGCGTTCTGCTTCCGGCAGGTCGGCCCGGTGCAGTTCTTGAGGATGTAGGTGCCGGGGTCGCCGAAGCTGAAGGAGCCGTCGATCACGCCGCGGTGCATGGCGGCGTAGGCGGTGACGAGCTTGAAGGTGGAGCCGGGCGCGTACTGGCCGCCGATGGCCCGGTTGATGAGCGGGTTGTCGGAGTCCTTGCCGGTGCGGATCGCCTCGTAACGCTCGGTGCTGATGCCGTTGACGAACTCGGTGGGGTCGTAGGTCGGGTAGCTGGCCATGGCCAACACCCCGCCGTCACGGGGGTCGGTGATCACCAGGGACCCGGCCGGGGCCTGCCGGTACCCCGAGGAGGAGTAGAGCCCGCGCACGGCGCCGAGCTGGTCGATCAGTGCCCGTTCGGCCACCTCCTGCAGATCGGCGTCGATGGCCAGCTGGACGTCGTTGCCCGGCTCGGGCGGCGAGTAGCTGACCGTGCGCACCACCCGCCCACGGGAGTCGACCTCCACCTTGCGCACACCCGGCACCCCCCGCAGGTCGTCCTCGTAGACGCGCTCGACGCCGGCCTTGCCGTAGGTCGACGCCGGGCCGTAGTGCTTCGGGTTGTCCTTCGGGTCGGCCTCGGTGCCGACCTTGGCCGCCAGCTCCTCCTCGTTGACCCGGCCCACGTAGCCGAGGACGTGGGCGGCGATCGGGCCCTTCGGGTAGCTGCGCACCTGCTCCCGGGCGACGTCGATCCCGGGGAAGTCCTCGCTGTGCTCCTTGATGTAGATGTCGAGCTCTTCGGGGATGTCGATGGCGATAGGGATGGGCGTGAGGGGGTTGAACTGGCGGTCGTTGAGCCGGCGCTCGAGGGTGGTGACCTTGGTGGGGATGCCGACCCGGGTGAGCTGGCCCGCCACCCGGACCAGCAGCTCCCGGCGGCGCCCGCTGTCGAGGATGGCCGGGTCCTGCAGGTTGGCGGTGATCACCAGCGACGTGCGGTTGTCGACCAGGACGGCGCCGGTGCGGTCGAGGATCCGACCCCGGGGCGGCTCCTCGTAGATGGTGCGCTCCCGGTTCTGGGTGGCGACCCCCGTGTACTGCGGCGCGACCATCACCTGGAGGTACCAGAGCCGGGCGAAGAGGGCGCCGAACAGCGAGATGGCGGTGATGGCCAGGATCCCGAGGCGGAGCTGGGACGATCCGGTGTCCATCAGCGTCGCCTCCCCCCCGGAGAGGAGAAGGCGAAGCGGCCGTCGGCCGGCTGGTCCCACGCCCACCGCATGATCCGAACGGCGGGGGGCATCAGCAGCGCGTTCCAGAGCCCGGTCACGCCCGCGATGATCGCGAGCCGGGACACCCCGGGTGCGGTCACCCCCACCAATTCACCGAGCAGGGCGAACCCGACCTGCCCGAGCGCCGTGCCCACGAACCCGGTGGCCATGACCGTCAGCCGGGAGCTGCGCACGACCGTGGCCTCGAAGCGGCCGAGGAACCAGGCGACGAGGCAGTAGGTCAGCGCCGTGAGGCCGAAGGGGGTGTGGACCTGGAGGTCGACCAGGACCCCGCTGGCGAAGCCGGCCACCGCCCCGCGGTCGGGGCCCACCACCACGGCGGCGGCGAGGGCGGCCAGCAGTAGGGCGTCGGCGGCCACACCACCCAGCCGGAACTGGGCGAACACGCCCCGCTGGAGGATGGCGGCGGACAGGAGCACGAGGCCCACCCGGACGACGATGCGGGAGTCCACGTCAACCGGCCCGCTTCTTGATGACGGTGACGAACCCGAGGTCGTTGAGCGTGACCAGCACGTCGACCTCGAGGTCCTTCTTGCTCCCGATCTCGTCGACGCGGGCCGAGGTGATCCGGCCGACCGGGATCCCCTCCGGATAGCGGCTGCCCTCCACCCCGCTGGTGACGAGGATGTCGCCGGTGTCGTAGTCGCTCACCTTGTCGGCCGTGCCGGTGAGGCGGTGGGGATCGCCGTTGCCCGACACCACGGCGAACCCGCGCTTGTTGAGGACCTTGACCCCGACCTTGGTGTCGCGGTCGGTCAGGAGCTTCACCACGGCGTGGCTCTCGCTGCTGTCGACGACCGTGCCCACCAGGCCGGCGCCCGACACCACCGCCATGCCCTTCTCGATCCCGCTGCCCGTGCCCTTGTCGATCTCGACGGTGGCGTCGAAGTTGGTGATGCCGCCGGCGATGATCCGGGCCCGCTCCTTGGGCATGCCCCCGGCGAAGGGGATGTCGAGCGACGTCTTGAGCTGCTCGAGCTCGGTCTTGGCCAGGTCGTTCTCGGTCTGGCGCCCCTGCAGATCGGAGAGCTGCTCCTTCAGCTGCTTGTTCTCCCGCTCGAGCTCGTCGTAGTGGAACGCCCCGTTCCAGGTGTTGCTGACCGGGCGGGTGATGGTGCCGAAGAAGTCGCCCACGGGGGCGAAGACGTCGAGCACCCCCGAGCGGGCGCCGTCGATGGGGCCGAAGTCCCGCGAGTCGAGCGTGAGCAGCAGGACCGACGTGAGGATGAGCAGGACGAGGGTCACTCGTCGCCGACCGAATCGGCGGGTCAGCGCCACGGGCTACACCATCGGCGTGGACGAGAAGAGGACGCCCTTCAGGGCCTCGAACTCCTCGAGCGACTGCCCCGACCCGATGGCCACGCAGTAGAGGGGGTCGGGCGCGATCACGATCGGCATCCCCGTCTCGTGGTGGAGGCGGGCGTCGAGCCCGTTGAGCAGGGCGCCACCCCCGGCCAGCACGATGCCCTGCTCCATGATGTCGGCCGCCAGCTCCGGCGGCGTCTTGTCGAGCGTGGTCTTCACCGCGTCGCAGATCGCCGCCACCGGCTCCTCCAGCGCCTCGCGGATCTCTTCGGTGGAGGTGACGATCGTCTTGGGCAGACCGGTCACGAGGTCGCGGCCGCGGATCTCGGCGTAGAGCTCCTCCTCGAGCGGCCACGCCGAGCCGAGGGTGATCTTCACCTCTTCGGCCGTGCGCTCCCCCAGGGCGAGGCTGTACTCCTTCTTGATGAACTGGATGATGGCGTCGTCGAGGTCGTCGCCGCCGGTGCGGATCGACTGGCTGGTGACGACGCCCCCGAGGCTGATGACCGCCACTTCCGTGGTGCCCCCGCCGATGTCGACGATCATGTTGCCCGTGGGCTCCTGGACCGGCAGGCCGGCCCCGATGGCGGCCGCCATCGGCTCCTCGATGATGTAGGCCGGGCGGCGGGCGCCGGCGTTCTCGGCCGCGTCCTGCACGGCGCGCTGCTCCACCGGGGTGATGCCGGACGGCACGCAGATCACCATGCGGGGCTTGGCCCACTTGCGCTGGTGCACCTTCTGGATGAAGTAGCGCAGCATCTTCTCGCACATGTCGAAGTCGGCGATGACGCCGTCCTTCAACGGGCGGATGGCCTGGATGTGGCTGGGGGTGCGGCCGATCATGCGCTTGGCCTCGTGGCCGACGGCGACGGGGCGGCCGTCCTTGACGTTGACGGCGACGACCGACGGTTCGTTGAGGACGATCCCCTCGCCACGGACGTAGACGAGGGTGTTGGCCGTCCCCAGGTCGACGGCCATGTCGCGACCCATGATCGAGCTGAGAGACGAAAGCACGGTTGTTGCCTTGGTCGGATCGTGGACACCGCGTCGCCCTGACGGGGAGCCCGAATGCGTTTGGGACTGCCCGCCGCCGGACCTTGGCTGGTGGCGTCGTTGCCGTGTGCCGGGGGCGGACCGTTGAGTTCTTGGCTGGGCGGAACCCTAGGCCATCCGGCCGGACTCCGCGTCCGCCCCCACCCTAGCCCCCTGTAACACAAATGCAACAGTCAGCGGTGGACCCTCCGAACCGTTCTCAGCCGTTTCTCCGTGGGTGCGAATTGGTCGCGACCGCTAACAATTCGCACCCACGGAGAGACGGGGTCAGACCAGGGAGGGGAACCAGAGGGCGATCTCGCGGGCGGCGGACTCGGGTCCGTCGGAGCCGTGGATCAGGTTCTCGCGGCCGTCGATGCCGAAGTCGCCCCGGATCGTGCCCGGGGCGGCGACGATCGAGTTGGTCTTGCCCATCATCTCGCGCACGGCGGCGATGGTGCCGTCCGGCCCCTCGAGCACGAAGGCGAAGACCGGCCCGCCGGTGATGAACGCCTTGAGGCCGGGGTAGAAGTCGCGCTCGAGGTGCTCGGCGTAGTGACGGTCGGCCAGGTCGCCGTCGACCGTCCGGAGCTCGCCGGCCAGGAGGACGAAGCCGCGGCGCTCGAACCGGCCGAGGATCTCGCCGATCACGCCCCGCCGGACGGCGTCGGGCTTGCAGAGGACCAGGGTGCGCTCGCTCATGGCCGCACCCTACCGAGCACGCTCGGCGGGATCACAGCGGAGCGAGGCCCAGTGCGTCGCGGGCCTCGCCGGCCACGTAGAACGACCCGGTGACGAGGATGACGTCTTCGGGGTCGGCGTGGTGGCGGGCCCGCGCCAGCGCGTCGCCGACGCGGGGGACGACCTCGACGGTGGCGCCGAGGCGCTCGGCGGTCCGGCCCAGCTCCACCGCCGGCAGGGCGCGGTGCGCATCGGGGGCGCAGACGATCACAACGTCGGCCCGGCCGACGCCGACGGCTTCGAGGAACCCGGCCGGGTCGCGGCCGGCGAGCATCCCCACCACCAGGATGCGCCGCCCGTCGACGGCGAAGTCGTCGTCGAGGGTGTCGGCCACCGTGCCGGCGGCCTCCACGTTGTGGGCCCCGTCGATGACCACCAGCGGGTTGCGGCCGACCACCTCGAACCGGCCCGGCAGCCGCACCCGCTCGAAGGCCTCGACCACCACCGCCTCGTCGAGGGGGCGGGCGAAGAAGGCCTCGACGGCGGCGATGGCCAAGGCGGCGTTGTCGGCCTGGTGGGCGCCGTGGGCGGGGACGAAGAGCTGGTCGTAGGCCCCGCCGGGCGTACGCACGTCGATGAGGCGACCGCCGAGGGCCACCTCGTTGGCCACCACGTCGAAGTCCTCCTCGCGGACCCAGAGCCGGTCGCCGGCGGCCTCGGCGAAGATCGGCCGCAGCTCGAGATCGGTCTCGCCGAGGACGAGGAACGAGCCCGGCTTGATGATCCCCGCCTTCTCCTCCGCCACCTTGGCCCGCCACCCCTCGGAGAAGTCGGTGTGGTCGCCCCCGATGGTGGTGACGACGGCGACCGAACCGTCGATCACGTTGGTGGCGTCGAACCGGCCGAGCAGCCCCACCTCCACCACAGCGGCGTCGACCGGCAACTCGGCGAACCACGAGAAGGCCGCGGTGGTGAGCAGCTCGAACCACGACGGGGTGACCCCGCTCAGCGGCTCGACCGTGGCGATGTCGGTCAGCACCAGGGCCAGCGCCTCGTCCGGGATGATGCTGGCCGGCAGCCCGCCGTCGGTGGCGCGCTCCTCCCCGTCCTTGTCGAGGCGGACGAACGGGTCGCCGCTCCACCACAGCCGCTCATTGACCCGTTGCAGGTGCGGGCTGGTGTAGCGGCCGGTGACGAGCCCGCTGGCCCGGAGCAGCTCGGCCACCATGCGGGTGACCGAACCCTTGCCGTTGGTGCCGGTGACGTGCACGGCCGGGTAGCCCCGGTGGGGGTCGCCGAGCACCGACAACAGTCGGCGCATCGGCTCGAGCGTGAGGTCGTCGACCCGCCCGGCGGCGACGGCGGGCTGGGCCTCGAGGTTGGCGTGCGCGTCGAGGTAGGCCAGCGCTTCGGCGTAGTCCATGGGGTGGCGTCAGCTGGCGGCGCGACGGGGACGCGACTCGCCGTCGGCCCCGCCCGCACCCGAGCTGCTCGACCCCTTGCGGCCCGACTTCGGCACGAGCGTGGGGGTGACCTTCTCCCGGACCACCGTCTCGTCGATCAGGACCTTGGCGATGTCTTCCCGGCCGGGGAGGTCGAACATGACGTCGAGGAGGACCTCTTCGACGATGGCCCGCAGGCCGCGGGCGCCGGTGCCCCGCTCGAGCGCCTGCTCGGCGATGGCGCCGAGGGCCTCGTCGGTGATCTCGAGCTCGAGCTCCTCGAGCTCGAAGAACTTGCGGTACTGCTTGACGAGGGCGTTGCGGGGCTCGACCAGGATGCGGATCAGCGCCTCGCGCTCGAGGTTGGACACGGCGCCGATCACGGGGAGACGACCGATGAACTCGGGGATCAGCCCGAACTTGAGCAGGTCCTCGGGGAGCACCTTGCCGAACAGCCGGCCGAGGTCCTTGTCGTTGGCCTGGCGCAGGTCGGCGCTGAACCCCACCCCGTTGGAGCCGGTGCGGCTCTCGATGATCTTCTCGATCCCGGCGAACGCCCCGCCGCAGATGAAGAGGATGTTGGTGGTGTCGATCTGGATGAACTCCTGGTGGGGGTGCTTGCGCCCACCCTGCGGCGGCACCGAGGCGGTGGTGCCCTCCAGGATCTTCAGCAGGGCCTGCTGCACGCCCTCGCCGCTGACGTCACGGGTGATCGACGGGTTCTCGCTCTTGCGGGCGATCTTGTCGATCTCGTCGATGTAGATGATGCCCGTCTCGGCCTTCTTGACGTCGTAGTCGGCGGCTTGGATGAGCTTGAGCAGGATGTTCTCGACGTCCTCACCGACGTAGCCGGCCTCGGTCAGTGCCGTGGCGTCGGCGATGGCGAAGGGGACGTTGAGCATCCGGGCCAGGGTCTGGGCGAGGAGCGTCTTGCCGCACCCGGTGGGGCCGAGGAGCAGGATGTTGGACTTGGCCAGCTCGACGTCGTCGTGGTGGTTGGCGCCGTACTGGACGCGCTTGTAGTGGTTGTAGACGGCGACCGACAGGATCTTCTTCGCCGCCTCCTGCCCGATGATGTAGTCGTCGAGGAAGGTGTAGATCTCGCTGGGCTTGGGGAGCTCGTCGAAGCGCAGGTCGGAGGTCTCGTTGAGCTCCTCCTCGATGATCTCGTTGCAGAGGTCGATGCACTCGTCGCAGATGTAGACGCCTGGACCGGCGATCAGCTTCTTGACCTGCTTCTGGGACTTGCCGCAGAACGAGCACTTGAGCAGCTCGCCGCCGTCTCCGAATTTCGCCATGGTGGGTTCCCCCTGCCTCCGCTGACGGCCGGCCCCGGGGGGACGGTCAGTTGACCGCCTTGATGGGCCCGGTGTTGTCGGCGAGCTGACGGGTCGTGATGACCTCGTCGATGAGGCCGTACTCGAGTGCTTCCTGTGCCGACATTACAAAGTCGCGCTCGGTGTCGTGGTGGATCTTGTCGACGGTCTGGCCCGTGTGGTGGGAGAGGATCTCCTCCAGCAGGCCCCGCATGCGCATGATCTCGTTGGCCGCCAGCTCGATGTCGGTGGCCTGGCCGTAGGCCTCGGAGTAGGGCTGGTGGAGCAGGACCCGGGCGTGGGGCAGGGCGAGGCGCTTGCCCTTGGTGCCGGCGCCCAGCAGGACGGCGGCGGCCGAGGCAGCCTGACCGAAGCAGATCGTCCAGATGTCGGGCTTGACGAACTGCATCGTGTCGTAGATGGCGAGCAGCGCCGTGATGCTGCCCCCGGGCGAGTTGATGTAGAGGTTGATGTCCTTGTCGGGGTTGTCCGACTCGAGGTGGAGCATCTGAGCGCAGATGAGGTTGGCGATCGTGTCGTCGATCGGCGTGCCCACGAAGATGATGTTCTCCTTGAGCAGCTTGGAGTAGAGGTCGTAGCCGCGCTCCCCCCGGTTGGTCTGCTCGATGACGGTGGGAACCAGGTAGTTCCTCGGCTCGATCACTCGCTCTCGCTCCTGCTGTCGGTGTCCTCGGGTGCGTCGGATCCGTCGAGGTCGACTGCGCCCGCCTCGTCGAGCCCGAAGCCCTCGTCGTCGTCCTCGTCGTCGCCGACGGCGAGGGCGTTGACATCGATGCGGTTGCCGTCGGTGTCGACGATCTGCACGTTCTCGCACAGCCAGTCGAACGCCTTCCGGACCCTGAGATCGGAGCGTACCGCCTGCAACTGCCCATTGCGCTCGAGTTGCCTGCGGAGCTTCTCGGGCTTCTGCTCGGTGCGGCGGGCCGCATCTTCGATCTCGGCGTCGAGGTCCTCGTCGGTGGTCTCGATGCCTTCGGCGTCGGCGATCGAGCGCAAGGCCAGGTCGACCTTCACGGCCTGCACGGCCTGGGCCCGCATCTGGTCGACCACCTCCTCCTGGCTCTCGCCCGTGATCTGGAAGTAGGTGCCGAGGTCGATCCCCTGGGCCTGGAGCTGCATGACCCAGTTCTGGATGCGCTGGCTCGTCTCCTGCTCGACGAGCGGGGCCGGCGCGTCCTCCTCGACCAGGGCGGCCAGCGCCTCCTGGGTCTTCTGGCCGACCGCCATCCGGGCCCGGTACTTCTTCATCGTCGAGGCCCGATCGATGAGGTCGTCACGGAGCGCGGCGAGGGAGTCGAACTCGCTGGCCTCCGCCGCGAACGCGTCGTCGAGGTCGGGCAGGACCTTGGCCTTGACCTCCTTGACCTCGATCCGGAAGTGGATCGTGCTGTCGTTGTCCTCGGCGGGATGGTCGGCGTCGAACTCGAGCACGTCGCCGACCGACGCCCCCGTGAGCTGCTCGTGGACCTCCGGCACGGGGAACGGCCCGCCGACGGTGAAGGAGTAGTCGTCGGCGGTGAGCCCCGGGACCTCCTCGTCGTCGATGGTGCCCACGATGTCGATGAGCACGTTGTCGCCGTCCTCGGCCGGCCGCTCGACGGCCTCGAACGTGGCGAAGCGCCCCCGCATCGACTCGAGCTGCTGGTCGATCTCCTCGTCGGTGGGGAGGTAGGAGTCGATGGTGATCTCGATGGACTTGTAGCCCGGCACGATGATCACGGGACGCACCTCGACCACGGCGTCGAACTGCACCGCACCGTCGTCCTCGCCCCCGGTGATCTCGATGTCGGGGGGCGCAATGACGTCGACCTCGTGCTCGTCGACCGCCTTCACGTAGTAGGTCGGCAGTGCGTCCTGCAGCGCCTGCTGGCGACCGACCTCCTTGCCGAGGCGGGCCTCGAGCACGCGTCGGGGCGCCTTGCCGGGACGGAAGCCGTCGACCCGCACCTCGCGGGCCAGCTTCCGGAAGGCGGCGTCGATGTCTTTCTCGAACTCGTCGGCGTCGACCTCGACGCTGACCTTCACCTTGTTGCCCTCGAGGGGCTCGACCGTCGATTTCATGCGGGCGGCAGTGTAACGGCGGCCCCTGCACGCTCTGACATTGCCGGCGTCGCCGACCTCGTCGAGCGGTTCCGGACGGGGCGGCCCGTCGGCCATGATGGCGGCCCCATGGCACCGCCCGACACCAGCACGATTGACCCCGCGACGCCGGCCGGCGTCCCTGTCGACGCCGATCCGGCCCGCCCCGACGGCGACGCCCACCCCGCGCCCCTCTCGATCCACCTTGCTGCCACCGACCTCGAGGACTGGCTGGGGCGCACCCGGTCGCTCTCCCCGGCCGCGGCCCGGGCCGTCGCCGCCGCGGTCGTCCCCGGGGCCGACACCCGCGAGGGCACCCTGGTCGCCGGCCCCTCCCCCATCGCCGGGCTCGGCCTGTTCACCACCGCCCCCATCGAGGAGAACGCGGTGATCACCATCTGCCCGCTGCTGCGTCTGCCCGAGCGGCTGATGGACGACTTCGCCGACACCGAGGTGTACGGCCACTGCTTCGACCTCGGCGAGGGCGTCTACGGCTACCCGATGGGGTTGGCGACGTTGCTGAACCACGACGCCCGCCCGTCGGCCCGGTGCGAGCTCGATGCCGACGAGGCCGAGCTCTGGGTGTACGCCACCTGCGACATCGCCGCCGGCGACGAGATCACCATCGACTACACCGGTGGCGACCCCGACCACGAGCTCTGGTTCGACCCCGACGCCTGAACGGCGAGGGCACCACCGCTACCGTCTCCGCGGTGGACCCCGAGGCACCGCGGCGGAACGGCCGGCACCTGCTCGCCGTCGATGACGAGCCGCCGATCCTCGACGTCCTCGAGCAGGGCCTCCGCTTCGCCGGGTTCTCCGTGGCGACGGCGGCGACGGGCGCGGCGGCCCGGGCCCACCTCGCCCGTAACCCCGTCGACCTCGTGCTCCTCGACGTGATGCTGCCCGACACCGACGGGTTCGAGCTGTGCCGGGAGCTGCGGGAGGCCGGCAACTGGGTGCCGGTGATCTTCCTCACCGCCCGCGACGCCGATGTCGACCTGATCGAGGGGTTCCACCGGGGCGCCGACGACTACGTCACCAAGCCCTTCCGGCTGTCCGAGATCGTGGCCCGGGTGGAGGCGGTGCTGCGGCGGTCCGCCGGACGGACGGCGACGGCCGGGGCCGCCCCGCCGGCCCCGGGGGCAGGGGACGCGCCGCCTCCGGGGGCGCTGGTCTGCGCCGACCTGGTGCTCGACGAGGCCCGCCACACCGTCCACCGCGGTGGCACCCCGATCGCTCTCAGCCCGACGGAGTTCCGGCTCCTCGCCTACCTCATGCACAACGCCGACCTGGCGCTGTCGCGCTACCAGATCATCGACCGGGTGTGGGGCGACGCCGACGAGGTCGACGCCACCACCCTGGCCACCTACGTCAGCTATCTCCGCCGCAAGCTGAACGCCGACGGCGGGCCCGACCTCATCGCCACCATCTACGGGCACGGCTACGCCCTGCGCGCCCCCTGAGGTCCTGCTGTGTCGCTCCGCTTCCGCCTGCTCCTGGTGCTGGCCGCCACCGTCGCCGCCGGCATCGCCGTCGTCACCGTGGTGGCGGGGGCCACCGCCGAGCGGCTCGTCCTCGACGAGATCGACCACAGCGTGCTGGTGGCCGCCCGGGCCCCGGAGACGCCGGCGTGGAACGGTGACGGTCCTCCCGGCCCGCGGGGCCCCGGTGCGGGTGGGATGGCCGGCGCGCCCGGTGGGCCGGGTGGCGCCGGTGGCACCAGCGACGACGCCACACCCGAGCTGGCGACGTCGTTCGTTCGGATCGAGGCCGACGGACGGATCTCGCACGCCACCGCCGCCGGCCCCGCCGACGCTCCCTACCCGCTCCCCGCCGTCGGCCAGCTGCGGGTGCCGGAGGGTCCCTGGCTGCTCGACCGCCCGCTGACCGTCTCGGCCGACGGGCGGCCCGACCTGCACTACCGGGCCGTGGCCGTCCGGGCCCAGGGCGACGCCGTGGTCGTCGTGGCCCAGCCCATCGACCGGGCCTACGCCGACATCGCCCGGGTCCGGTTCATCGGTCTGGGCGCCGCCGGGGTGGCCTTCGCCGCCGCCGCCGCCGTGGCCTGGTTCGGGATCGGCCGGGCCCTGCGCCCCCTGGCCGCGGTGGAGCAGGCCGTCGACCGCCTGGCCGGCGGGGACTTCGCCGTGCGGGCTGAGGTCGCAGACCCCGACGACGAGGTCGGGCGGCTCGCCGCCTCCGTCAACGTCATGGCCGACCGGATCGACAGCGCCTTCCAGGCCCGGGCGGCGGCCGAGGATCAGTTGCGCCGCTTCGTGGCCGACGCGTCGCACGAGCTGCGGACGCCGCTGACGTCGATCGTCGGCTACACGGACCTGCACGCCGCCGGAGCTCTGGGCGAGGAAGGCGCCACCGATCGGGCCATGGCCCGCATCGGGGCCGAGGCCCTCCGCCTCACCCGACTGGTGGAGGATCTGCTCCTCCTGGCCCGCCTCGACCAACGCCACGCCCCCGAGGTCGAACCGGTCGACCTCGACCTGCTCCTGCGCGAGGTCGCCGAGGACGCCCGGGCCGCCGCACCCGACCGCCCGGTGGCCGTCGATGCCGCCGCCGGCCTCGTCGTGCCCGGCGATCCGGGACAGCTGCGCCAGGTCTTCACCAACCTGCTGGCCAACGCCCGCGTCCACACGCCGCCGGGCACGCCGATCACCGTCACCGCCGGGCCATCGGCGCCAGCGGACCCCGCCGCCGCGGCCGTCGCCGAGACCGCCACCGGGGTGATGGTCACCGTGGCCGACCAGGGCCCCGGGCTCGACGCCGAGGCCGCCACCCAGGTGTTCGAACGGTTCTGGCGGGGCGACGCCGGCCGCTCGCGCGACACCGGCGGGGCGGGTCTCGGCCTGCCGATCGTGGCCGCCATCGTCGCCGCCCACGGCGGCCGGATCGACCTCGACACCGCCCCGGGCCAGGGCTGCCGCTTCCGGGTCTGGCTGCCCTCGGCGTGAGGACCGGGCCCCGGCGCCCTTCCCACGACTCTCCAAACATCGCTCCGTACGGTCCCGGGCAACCCTCGACCCCCGACCCGGCCGGCGATCCCGGCCGGTCCCGACGATCGGAGCAGCCATGCCCGTCCCCGCCCCCTCGCACCTGTCCGCCCGCCGTCACGCGCCGGCCGGCCCGTCCCGCCGGGCCCTCGCCCTCCCCGCCGTCCTGCTCGTGGCCGCAGCCGCCGCCGGCGCCTGCACCCTCGTGCCGCCGCCCGACGGCGGTGGCTCCACCACGACCACCGCCGGAACGCCGACGACCACAGCCAGCGGCCCGACCACGACCGCCCCCGCGTCGGGGTGCCCGACCGCCCTGTTCCCCGACCTGTCCGGCGCTGCCGGCGCCGGGGCCGGCTACGCCAAGCCGTCGGTGCAGGTGTCGTGCTCGGCCACCGAGCTCCTGGTCACGTCCAACGGCATGCCGTCGTACACGTTCACCCCGAAGACGCCGAACCCGCTCGGCACCCAGAGCTGGTCGTGGCACGTGCCGCTGCACCCGACGCTGGCCGCGACCAACACCAGCATCGTGAACCGGCTCGGGACGCTCGGCTTCACGGTGACGGGGCTGCCGATCTACGGGCCGACAGAGGGACCGGTCCCCAGCACCGAGGCCTACGGCGACCCCGTCTACAACGGCATCCTCGACACCTGCAAGGGCCACACCGGCCCGAACAAGGAGTACCACAACCATGCGCTGCTCGATTCGAGCAGCTGCGGGTTCGGGGTGTCGCCGGTGCTCGGGTACGCGCTCGACGGGTTCCCCATCTACGGCCCCCGCGGCTGCCTGGACGCCGCCTGCACCCAGGTCGTGACCTTCACCTCGGGGTACGAGCTGACCGGCAACCCCAAGACGTACTCGTGGAAGGCCTACACCTACGTGGCCAAGAGCGACCCGACGGTCCTCGACGCCTGCAACGGCCGCACCCTCCCCGACGGCACCTACGCCTATGTGGCCACGTCGACCTTCCCGTACACCTTCGGCTGCTTCCGGGGCACCCCCACCTCGCAGACGGGTGCGGCGGCCGCGGCGATGCCGGCCATGAGCTGACGGTCGGGGTGGCGGCACCGCCAACCGGCTCGGAAGCCCGGGACCGGCTGGCTACGCTGCCGCCACACCGACTCGGGGTGTAGCGCAGCTTGGTTAGCGCGCCTGCTTTGGGAGCAGGAGGCCGTGGGTTCGAATCCCGCCACCCCGACCGACTTCCGGAAGGATCGCGGTTGCCCAGGAACCGCGATCCTTCTGCAAACGCCGCAGGGGACGACCGAACGTCATGCGATGCCGCGGCGCTGGATGATCGTGAAGGTGATCCAGCCCGGGATGATCGGCAGGAAGAAGGTCATCAGCCGGAACAGCCCGACGGCGCCGTAGGCGGTGCCGCTCGGCAGGCCGAGCTGGATGAACGCGGTGGAGAGCGAGAGCTCCAGGGCGCCGACCGCACCGGGGGTGGGCGCCAGCACCGACACGGCGAAGGCGACCATGTAGGCGGCGCCGATCTGGGCCGGTGAGATCCCGCCCCCGAAGGCCTGCACGGCGCACAGCAGCGCCCCGTAGAACCCGAGGGTGATGATGGCCGAGCCGCCGAACAGCGCCAGGAGTTTGCGGGGCTTGCGGGCCAGCTCGGCGAGGCCCCGGCCGGCGTCCTTGACCATCGGGATGCCCTTCTCCCGGACGAGGCGGCGGGTGTACGGGAGGATCAGGGCGATGGCGATGAGCACCCCGACGCCGACGACGCCGACCACGATGGTGCGGGTGTCCGGCGCCGAGATGGCGGCCCGGGTCTCCGCCGTCTGCGAACCCGTGGCCGCCGACCACAGGAGGAAGACGCCGAGCAGGAGGATGTGCATCACGAACCCGGCCACGCCGTTGAGCCCGACCCCGGCGACGGCCACCGCCGGCTCCACCCCTCGCTTCTGCATGATGCGGGTGTTGAGGGCCATGCCGCCGAGCCCGGCAGGGGCCAACGTGTCGAGGAAGCTGGAGGAGACCTGGGCCGAGAACATCGGCAGGAACGGGAGCCGGTCGGGGACCGACCCCATCACCCCGATGGTGGCGCCCGTCCAGCACACGACGACGAACCCGATCATGGGGATCGTCCACCAGAAGTTGGCCGACGCGATGCGCTCACCGATGTCGTTGACGGCGCTGACCTGCGGGACGAGCAGGTAGAGGGCGACGGAGAACACCACCACGATGCCGATGGTGCGGGGCTTGACCCGGGCCAGCTCCTCGTAGCGGACGTCCTCGAGGCCGGCGGTCTGCTGGGCGAGGGACCGGAGCTCGTCGAGGAGGCCGTCCTGGCGACCGAGCTGGGTGCGGGTCTCACGGGTGAGGGCCAGCGGCTGGAGGCGGCTCACCATGTCGCCGAGGGCGTCGACCCCCATGACCCTGACGGCGGAGCGCACGGCCCGCTCCGCCCCGACCTCGCAGGCCATCGACACCAGCAGCTCCGCGAAGTCGGTGCGCAGGAGCGCGGGCGGAGCGGCGAGCTCGCCGTACCCGAAGTCGACGACCCGGGGGTGTCCGTCGGCGCCGACGATCATGTGCGCCATCCGCAGGTCGCGATGGGCGATGTGGCGCTCGCGGCAGCCACGGGCCACGGTCCAGACCTCGTCGAGCATGGAATCGGCGATGTACTTGCCGGCCCCCTCCAGCGACTCGCCCCCGAGGTAGTCGAAGGCGAGGAGCATCCCGTCGGGCTCGACCTCGGCCACCGCCATCATCCGAGCCGTGGGGATCCCGTCGTCGGCCGCCTTGAGCGAGATGAGTGCCTCGTGCTCGACGGCGCGTCGCAGGGTGGAGAAGGGCCGCTCGTCGGTGGCGTCGCGCAGCCGGATCCACCGGAAGAACTGGAGCAGGAGGTCGGCGTCGCGCTGATCCGTGCTGAAGACCTTCACGAACTGGCGGGTACCGTCGGTCCGGTCGGCCACGTAGATGGTGGACCCGCGAAGGCCCCGGCCGACCATCTCGAGGCGGCGCAGCGACAGACCGGCCCGGTCGAGCGCCTCGGCCACGTTGCGGCCCGACGGGTGCCGGTTGGGCGACCCGAACAGCATCACCACCACGGCACCGATCAGCCACCCGAGCATGATGGCCATCACCACGTCGTAGGGCTTGTTGGCGATGTCGGTCTGGAGCTGGGTGCGGGTGAAGGCGATGAAGGCGACGGTGGCGATGCCGAGACGGCGCACCGGCCGCGGGAACCACGGGCCGAGGACGGTGACCACGGCCGCGCCCATGGCCAGGAAGTGGGGCCCGTTGGCCGCGGCGAAGCGGACCGTGCCCACGGAGCCGGGCAGCGCGAAGCCGTTCTGCAGGGCCAGGCTCAACACGTCGAGCAGGAAGTAGGAGGCGGCGACGCTCAGCGCCACCATGATCGTGACCCGCAGGCGCCGGAGCACGACCAGCGTGGCCAGGAGCCCCAGGCTCGACACGAAGGCGATCGTGCCATCGAGCCCGATCAGGAACTTCGTGAGCTCGCTGGGCACACGGCCGGCGATGCCCTGCAGGTCGTTGGAGGCACCCTCGATCAGACTGTGGAACACCGCCGCGACGAGCAGCGTGGCCAGGAACGTGATGAGCGCGATGCCGACACGGAGCTTGTCGCCCGCCGCGTGGCTGTAGGGCTCGTGATCGGGTTCGATGATCTCCGGACCGCCCGGCGGGAGCGACGCGCCGCCACCTTGGCCGGCCGGCTCGAGGTCGTGGATCGGTTCCGCGGTGGTCGACAACCCAGCTCCAGAGGTGACGGGGCCTCCCCACGGTAGCCGTGCATCGAGGCCGCCGGCCGGGACCGTCACGGCACCGTGGGCCACCGGATCCAGGTCGCGCCTCGCCCAGCCGGCCGGATAGGGTGACCGGCCTCGCGGGTGTAGCTCAATGGCTAGAGCCCCAGCCTTCCAAGCTGGTTATGCGGGTTCGATTCCCGTCACCCGCTCCACAAGTAGTCGCAGGTCAGGTGGTATGGCATGGCGAGCATCGGGGAATCGGTCCGGCAGCTTGCGCGCGGTTTGCGCGCGAAGGGTGGGGTCGGGTGAGAAGGCGTCTTAGCGATAGGCATCTCCCCGGGGAACCCGCCCTTTTCGATGGGGTCCCGCCGTGGGGCATGAACGCATTCAAGGCGTGGTTCGTGAACACCGTCTATTTCGACGATCGCGGATACCAAGTCGCGAACCACGTGCTGCTGGACAGCGTCGAGGCGATAGTGCGGCTTGATGAGCCGCTGAGGACTGGCCGGACAGACTCGGTGAGGGTATCTGACCTCTGGGCTCGGATGGCGGCCAGCCAAACGGTGATGTTGGACGTCGCCGACGTGCTGGTTGGCCGCGGCGGATCCTCTGCTGCCATGCACCTGCGCCGCATCTTCGAGGACGTTGGGTCCGCCTACACGGTGATCCAAGGCGTTGATGGATTCGAGATCGCTCGCCGGGTCGACCCGTCCATGGCTGATGCTTTCGAGGCCGCCCTGAGCCCCGATGACCGAGCGGCCCACCACCTTCGCGACGCATGGGCGAAGGCGTTCGGACGTCACCCAGACCCCGACGCGAGCTACCAGGAATCCATCAAGGCGATCGAGGCCGTCGGCATTCCGGTCGTATGCCCAACCGCATCGTCTCCGACGCTTGGCAAGGTCCTCGCCCACATGCGCGACGGCTCGGCGAACTTCGTGACCGCGCTCGACCCTCAGGACGGCGGTGGAGTCGGCCGAGTGGTCGGCATGATGGAACTGATCTGGCAGACCGCCCACAACCGGCACGGCGAGCCCGGGGTCGGCGAACCGGCACGCGTCAGCCAAGTCCAGGCTGAGGCTGCGGCGTTCCTAGCCGTTACGTTGGTCCAGTGGTTCCGGTCGGGCGCGATCGCTCGGCGCTAGACCCTCCCAGGAGCAGCCCCAGGGCCTCGGCGATGGCGGCGTCCCGCTCCGCCGTGGCGTGCTGGTAGCGGAGCGCTGCGGCCGGCGAGGAATGGCCCATGCGGTGCATCAGCTCCCGCGTGCTGGCCCCGGTGGCGGCGGCCAGCGTGTTGCTCGTGTGGCGCAGATCGTGGAAGTGGAAGCCATCGGGCAGGCCCTCGACGGCCCGGCGGGCGGCGTCCCATTTCGGGTGCCAGTTCGAGCGGGTGAGGTGCGCGCCCTTCGCCCCCACGAAGATCAGGCCGTCAGCGCCGGCCGCGGCGTATTGGGCGAGGTGGCTCTCGAGCTCGGGGATGAGCGGCGCCGGGATGGCGATGGTGCGGATGCCGGCGTCGGACTTCGGCGGCCCGAACGTGGCCCCGCCCTTGGCCTGCTCCACGAGCTGGCGCTCCACGGTCACGGTCCGGTGCAGCAGGTTGACGTGCCGGCGGGAGAGCCCGGCCAGTTCGCCCCACCGCAGGCCCAGGAAGGCGCCAGAGAGCACCAGGGCCCGGAACCGGGGTTCGATGGCGTCGGCGAGCTGCCAGACCTGCTCAGGGGTCGCGACCGGCCGCTCCGGGCTGCGCTCCACTCCCCCACCCTTGATGGTGCACGGGTTCTTCCCGATCAGGTCATCTTCCACGGCGGTGGTGAGGATGGCCCGCAGGAGCCGGTAGGACTTCGCCAGGGTGACCGGCGAGGGCATGCCGGCCTTGGCGGCCTGGGCGTGCCAGCGGCGTACCGAGGAGACAGACATGCGGCGGAGCTCGAGCGAGCCGCGGTAGGTGCCTTCACTGCGGTGGATGCCACGGAGGAGGTGCCCTCCGTGGCGCTCACCCGGGCGTTCGCTACCGGCTATGCGGGCGCACCGTCGGCGCTGGATCTACGCCGGGCGCGAGATCGGACGACGCGCAGGGCCGGCGAGTCGTGGAAGTACCCGCCGCCCGTGATGCGCGCTGTGGCCAGGGCGCATCAGGCCGCGAAGAGGGCGGGCCGCCCGGAGGGCGCTGCCGTCGTGGAGGCACTGGCCAAGGCCGGCGTGCCGGCGTCGCCGGGAGCTGCCCGCCAGTTGGTGCTCAAGCTGCGGAAGACGGTTGACCCGAAGACGGGCAAGACCTACCTGCCACCATCCACCTAGGGGCATCGGACCTGGGGTCTTGCGCGCGTCTTGCGCGCGGCCGGTGTCATTCGGGGTGGTTCGCCACGGTTCGGCCCTTTGCATAACCGCACGTCAGAGGCCGTGTCCGTTCGCCCACGTTCAGCGGGTCCGAACTTCCAAGCTGGTTATGCGGGTTCGATTCCCGTCACCCGCTCTCCTGCCATCGATCCCAGTTCAGCGCGTCGGCATCGAGGGCGGCCCCGCCCTCCAGAGGTGCACCGTCTGGACGGCGAACTCGAAGGTGAACTCGCTTCGTGTCCACGCCCGGATCGGGGTGGAGTTGTGCACCTGTGTCGAGATCCAGACATGCGAGCATCCGCGATCGGAGAGCTCCTCGGCCACGACGTCGAGAAGATCGTGGTACACGCCCGCACCTCGCCGGGACGGGTGCACCGCGGCCAAAGCGATCTCCGGATCGTCGCCCAGGCCGACGGCCGCGAAGGCGATGGCCTGGTCGTTGGCGTCGAGCTCGATCACCAGCAGGCCGTCCTCGCTGTCGAGGTGGGACAGCGCCCACTCGACGTATCCCTCCACGACGTCGACGGTCGCCAGGCCGGGCGCGGCGGCGTAGTGGTTGCGGTACCCGGCGAAGCACGCCCGCACCAGCGCGGCAACGGCCGGTTGGTCGCCTCCACCGGCAAGTCGCCACCGTCCCGAATGGGTGGTCCGATCGGTGCGAGCCGAAACGGGGGCCACCAGCCGCCGGTAGTACACGACGGTGTCGGCGTGGATCACGTTGGCGCGCCGCCGGGCCAGATCCCCGAAGTGCTCCACCCAGTCCGAGGGATACCGGTACACGACCAGGTCCAGGTCGGCGGCATCGACGATGGCCAGCACCTCCTCGACCGGCGGGCAGGTGCTCCCTCCCACCTCGAGTCGACCGATCGAACACCCGAAGCGCGCGCTGTCGAGCGGCGAAGACCGAAGCTCGGAGGGCAGCGGCCTAGTGGTCAGGAATGGCGTTGCCGCCACGGCTGGTTCCCCCTGTGCTGGCGGAGTCGGGCGGGCCGGCGGCCGAGACGCTGTCGCGAACACGGAACACCGGCTTGCCCATCGTGCGGAAGTGCATGCGTCCCAGGTACTCGCCGAGGATCCCGATGGCGAGTAGCTGGGCCCCCCCGAAGATCGCCAACGCCGAAGCGAGGAACGAGAACCCCGGGACGGCCCCCCCTTGGATCATGAAGCGGCCGACCACGTACACGAGGAGCACGCCGCCGAACACGCCGAGGAAGGTGCCGACGTAGGTGACGAAGCGGAGCGGGAGGACGCTGAACCCAGTGAGGTTGTTCAGCGCGTGGCGGAGCAGGCGGCCGACCGTGTACTGGGACGAGCCGTACTGGCGCTCCTCCATCACCACCGGGACCGCCCGGACATGATCGGTGACCCAGGACAGCATGACGTCGAGCGAGACGAACGGGTCGGCACCGAGCTCGATGCTCGTGAGGAGGTCTCGGCGGAACGCACGGAACGCGCTGACCTGCTCGGCGTGCTCCCAGTGCATCGTGGCTCGGAACACGAACTTCGAGATCCGCGACGTGACCCGGCGCATCGAGCCGTGGCGGTCGACGGACGGGGTGCCGTACACCACGTCGACGTCGTCGGTCAGCGCCTCCAGCAGCACCGGGACCTGGTCCGGCCGATGTTGGAGGTCATCGTCGAGCGTGACCACGATCTCCCCGGTCGCCACCGTGAGCCCGGCCAGGATGGCGTTGTGCTGCCCGTAGTTCCGGCCCAGCCTGAGCGCCCGGACCCGCTCATGGTCCTGTGCCAGCTGCTCCAGTGCAGCCCAACTCCCGTCGGCGCTGCCATCGTCGACGAGGATCACCTCGTGGTCCGGCGTCTGGTCGGCGAGCACCTCGAGCAGGCCGGGGACGAGCTCGGCGATGGATCGCTCGCTGTTGTAGACAGGGATCACCGCCGAGATCGATCGAGCCGAGGGCATCGGGGCAACCTTACCCGCCGGCCCGAAGGCCGGTCCCGAGCCCGACGCCGTGCGGCGACGTCTCGCCCGGGTGTCCCCCGCGAACGCGATCGCCGATGCGCCGGCGGAGATCGGTCGCTACCCTCCGCGGCGGTGGACCACGACGCGGCGGAGGTGTACCGGAGCCTGGCCCCTGCCGTGCTCGGCTACCTGCGCTCCCAACGCGCCCCCGAACCGGAGGACCTGCTCGGCGAGGTCTTCGTACAGGTGGCGAGAGATCTCCCCCGCTTCGACGGGGGACCGGACCAGCTCCGGTCGTGGGTGTTCGTCATCGCCCACCATCGCCTCCTCGATGCCCGGCGCAGCGCGGGGCGCCGCCCCGTGGTGGCCGACGCCGCCGTGCCCGAGCGGGCGGCGCCGGACGCGGACGAGCGCCTCGACCCGGCGCTGTTCGCCGCCCTCGACCGGCTCACCCCGGAGCAACGCGAGGTGGTGGCGTTGCGCTACCTCGCCGACCTCTCCGTCGAGGACGTCGCCTCGATCACCGGGCGCCGCCCCGGGGCGGTGAAGACCCTGGCCCGACGGGGCCTGGCCCGCCTGCAACGCGATCTGGAGCGCTGAGCCCGGCCGGCCGTCCCGCCCCGTTTCCGGCCCACCCGTTTCCGGTCCGACCGGTCCGGCGCTGACAGGGGTATGACGACCGGTTCCCACCACACCAGCGCCGCCAACCGCCTGCACCGCCTCGGCACGACCCCCGTGGCCGACGAGGTGGCCACGGCCCATCTGGCCGCGATGGCCGCGACGCCCGTCGGCGATCCGTGGGAGGGACCGGTCGGTGCGCCCGCGCCGGCGGCCGTGATCGCCCCCGCGCGTCGGACCGGCAGCCGCCACGGCGCCCGGCTCAAGGTGGCCGCCGCCTTCGCCACCGGTCTCGTACTGGGCGGTTCCGGTCTGGCGTACGCCGGCGTGCTGCCCGCTGGCCGCCAGAGCGCCCCCGAAGCGGCGGCCCAGCAGGTGGAGGGCAGCGTCCCCCGCTCGACCGAGGGCTGCCCCGCCGGCCAGACCTTCAAGAGCCACGGCGAGTACGTGGACTCGGTGAAGGCCGCCGGTGGCGACGAGAACGCGGCGGCCCACAGCAACTGCGGCAAGCCCGTCACCGCCACGACCAAGGACCAGGGCAAGAACGGAGGCAAGGGGAACGGCAACGGCAACGGCGACGGTCAGGGGAACGGACAGGGCAACGGGAAGGGTCGGGGCAAGGGCGCGGGCAAGCACGCCGGCGATGCCTGCCACGGCCGACCGCCGTGGGCCGGCGACAAGACCAAGACCGAGGAGGAGAAGCGGGCCCTCGAGGCCCAACGCGAGGCATCCTGCCCGAAGGACGACGAGAACGAGGCCGACGAGGCCGACGAACCGGACAAGGACGAGAGGGGCGACAAGGACGGGAAGGAGTCGCCCGAGGCCACGCCGACGACCCCGGCCAGCCCTGACAGCACCGCCCCGCCCGAAACCACGGCGCCGCCCGCACCCACGACCTCGGTCGTCATCCCCACCACCTCGATCGTCGTGCCGCAAGGACCGGCCGACGTGCCCACGACGACCACGAGCGCTCCCGCCCCCTGACCCACCCTTCCGGCCTGTCCCGTGGGTGCGCAATGTCACGGTGTCCGGTGCATTGCGCACCCACGGGGACCGGGGCTCAGGGGCGGAGGGGCGGCGAGTTGCGGGCGGTGATCGAGGGGTCGGCCTGCACGACGGGGCCGAGCGCCTCGTCGATCGCCGCCATCACCTCCGGCTCCAGGCGGACACCGCTGGCCGCCACCGAGTCCTCGAGCTGCTCGGGGCGGGTCGCCCCGACGATCGCCGCGGCGACGTTGTCGTTCTGCAACACCCAGGCCACGGCCAGCTGGGCCATCGTGAGCCCGGCCTCGGCCGCCACCGGTGCGAGCCGCTCCACCCGCTCCAACACCTCGTCGCGCAACCAGCGCTGCACGAAGCCGCCGCCGGCCTCGCTGGTGGCGCGCGAGCCCTCCGGCGGCGCCGCGCCGGGCCGGTACTTGCCCGTGAGCACGCCCTGGGCCAGGGGTGACCACACGATCTGGCTGATGCCGAGCTCGACCGAGGCCGGCACCACCTCCGATTCGATGACCCGCCACAGCGCCGAGTACTGCGGCTGGTTGGACACGAACGGGACGCGGAGCTCGTCGGCCAGCGCCTTGGCCTCCCGGAGCTGGGCGGCGGTCCACTCCGACACCCCGATGTAGTGCGCCCGGCCCGACCGGACGATGTCGGCGAAGGCCACCATGGTCTCCTCGAGGGGCGTCTGGTGGTCGTACCGGTGGGCCTGGTAGAGGTCGACGTGGTCGGTGCCGAGGCGGCGCAGCGACGCGTCGATCGACTCCATCAGGTGCTTGCGGGAGAGGCCCCGGTCGTTCGGTCCGGGACCGGTGGGGAAGAACACCTTGGTGCACAGCTCGATGCCCTCCCGGCGCACACCGTCGAGGGCTCGACCCAGGACCGACTCGGCTCGGGTCCCGGCGTAGACGTCGGCGGTGTCGAACGTGGTGACGCCGAGGTCGAGGGCCCGGCGCACGCAGGCCACCGCGGCGTCGTCCTCCACCTGCCCGCCATGGGTGATCCAGTTGCCGTAGGCGATCTCGCTGACCTGCAATCCGCTGTGGCCGAGGAACCGGTGCTGCATCCCGGCACGCTACCGCCGGGATCGCCGGGATCGCCGGGGCGGATGGGCCCGCCGGGCCGCGGTCAGGTCGGTGGCGGCGGTACGCACGACGGCGTCGTCGGCTCCACCGAAGAGCACCGAACCGATCGCCGCCGCCGCCGTCACGAGGCGCGGGTCCGGCCACACCGACCCCACGAGCGCCTGGGCGTACTCCTGGAGCGTCTCGTCTCGCCGACGCGGCCGCCCCCGGCGGGCGCCGCCCCGTTCCAAGGCCCGGGCCAGCCGCTCCGCCCGCCCCTGCGGGCCCGACCGCGCCGGTCGAGCGTCGCGCCGGTCGCGCACGGCCAGGACCGCCACCACCGCGAGCAGGCCGACGAGCAGCCCGAGGGCCGGGACCGCGGCGGCGCGGAGGATGTCCGGGCCGGCGTCGCGGTCATCGGGCGGGCGCTCACCCGAGAGCGGCACGGCGGCGGTCGGGTCGAAGGCCTGCCAGCCGATGCCGGGGAACCACACCTCCACCCAGGCGTGGGCATCCCGCTCTCGGACGATCCACTCGTCGGACAGCACGCTGTAGGCACCCGGGGCGAAGCCGACGGCGACCCTGGCCGGCACGCCCAGGTCCCGCACCCACAGGGCCATCGTCGTGGCGATCTGCTCGCAGTAGCCGGCGCGATCGGTGAAGAGGAACCGGTCGACGGCATCCTCGCCCGACGGCAACGCGGGGATGTCGCGCGAGTAGGCCACGTTGCCGGCCAGCCAGGTCTCCATCGCCCGGACCGCGTCGAGCGTGCTGGGTGCGCCGGCGGTGATCGACCGCCCCACGGCGCGGGCCCGCGCCGACAGGGCGGTGGTGTCGAGGTAGCGGGTGGCGAGGCTCCCCGGGACGACGCTGCGACGGGCGTCGGCGGCGCGGAGCGCGCTGGAGGTGACCACCGGGCGCCAGCTCGTGACGTTGTAGACCGTGCCGCGGCCGAAGGCCTGGCGGGGTTCGAGGGTCCCGTCGTCGTACCACCACAACCGGTCGGTGGGCGCGTCGACGACCGCCACCCGGCCGGCGCCGAAGACGGTGGCGGTGCCGGGGGCGTCGACGGTGACGGTCTGGTTGAGCTCGACCACCGGCACGTCGGACGCGGCGTCGCTCGACGCAGCGCCGCCGGGGTCGGGCCCGCGGGGATCGTCACCGATGCCCGGCGGGGCCACGAACACCTCCTGGCGGAGCAGGGTCGGGGAGCTCGGCGCCCGGGTCCAGGTCCTCCCGTCCCACCGGTCATAGCTGGTGGCCCGCCAGAGCTCGCCGGTCGCCGAGCGGACCCGCAGCACGATCTCGTCGCCGAGGGGCCGACGGACCGCCGTGTCGAGTCGGCCCTCGAAGCCCCAGTACGTGGGCCCGCCGGGGGTGGCCGCGCCTCGGCGCACCGCCGCCGGTTCGGCCCGCCGGGTGACCGCCGCCACCAGCGGCGGCGTGGCCGCAACGAGCAGCACCGTCACCGCGCCGATCTCGGCGACGGCCCGGAGCGCGACCCGCGGGCGGCCGACCCTCGGCCCCGCCAAAAGAGGCAGCGCGCGGCGCTGGTCGGCGCCGAGCAGGCCCAGGGCCAGCGCGATGCCGGTGCCCCACGCCAGCAACAGCCCCCGTTGCCCGTCGATGGGCACCCGCGTGGAGGCGATGAGCAGGAGGAACAGCGACGAGAACAAGGGGGCGAGCGCCCGTTGCACCGTCTCCCAGCCGAGCCCGAGCAGGGCGGCGGCCGTGAGCAGGAGGGCGGGGCTGGTGAGCGGCATCGAGACCGCCACCACGGCGACCCCGAGGAGCCCCACCGGGTACCGATCGAGGAGGCGGCCCACCGGCGGGAGGAGGGACAGGACCTGGGCCGCCACCACCAGGAGGCACGCCACCGTGACGACGCCCGATTCGACCAGGCCGGCATGGGCCACCTCGGTGAAGGAGAGCACGAGGACCGCCAGGAGCACGACGCGGGTGGCCGGCCCGACAGGCGCGTCGAGGCCCCGGCGCGGCGGGAGCGGTGCCGACGTCACGACCCGCTGCCCCGGTCGGAGATCCGGACGACGCTCCCCCGCCCGTCGGGACCTCCCACGCCGGCGTCGGCACCTCCCCGCCCGGCGTCGCCGGCGCCGGCGCCGCCCAGATCCGGCGGGAGGACCACCGGGCCCGCCACCGCGAGGGCGAGCCGCCGGTGCAGCGACGGGCCGGGCGCGACGGACGCGTCGACCGTGCGGGCGGTGCCGGCGTGGTGGGCCAGCACCTGGACCGGGGGGCGCCGGGGCGAGAGCACCGCACGGTCGAAGGGCGGCGGGTCCTCGTCGTCCGCCTCGAGCGTGACCAGGCGCGCCGTCGCGCCCTGGCGCGCCGCCTCCTCGACCACGGCGCGGCAGCGGGCGACGGCGTCGTCGGCCCGGGGCCCGTCCGTGGTCAGCTCGAGCACCACCACGACCGACGCCTCGTCGCCCGCACCCCCGTCGACCTCCCGCACGACGAGCGCACCGTGGTGGGCGGTCGCCGGCCAGTGGACCGATCGGGGTGGATCGCCGGGCCGGTAGGCGCGGACCCCTCGGGGCTGGTCCCCGGCACCCCCGACGGTGGGTGGGCGCCGGGCCGCCCGGCCGACGGCGCCGACCCCCGTGTCGCCCGGCGCCGACCGGGGGGCGCAGTGCATCGGGACCGGGAACGGCACGGCGAGGCGCCGGTGACAGGTGAACAACCCGAACGGCCCGCTGGCCACCAGCTCCACGACGGCCCGCACCAGGCGGCCTCGGACGGGCGGCCGGACCTCGATCTCACCGGTGATGACCGCACCGCGCCCCTCCGAGGCCGCCAGCACCGGGCCCCGGCTCGGCACGGAGACCACCTCGACCGTCGCGGCACGAGGGAGCCCGTGGACGACGAACGCCAGCGCCGTCGGCTCACCGAGGAACGCCTCGCCCGGCGCGGCGACGTGCACGACGACCGATGCGAGGGCCCGCCACGCCAGCACGAGGTCGGCGGCCAGCAGCAGCCCGAGGCCGATGGCCACGACGAGGGCCGTCTCCTCGCCGACCTGGTCCCACAACGTGCGCCCCGCCAGCGCGAACACGAGGAGCCCCACCCCGACGATCGACACCCGGAGGCCCCGGCGACCCAGCGTCGACCGGACCGGACCGTCGCCCATCAGCGTCCGGGCGGGACGGCGACCTGCCCCAGCGCCTCGTGCACCTCGGCCGCACCGCCGGCGATGCCGGAGCCGCCGCTGCCGCTCGCCAGCCGGTGCCCGAGCACGGCGGGAGCCACCGCCTTCACGTCGTCGGGCAGGACGTACCGTCGCCCATCCAGCACCGCCCACGCCCGGGCGAGGTGGACGACGGTGAGGGCGGCCCGCGTGCTCAGCCCCGCACCCCCGGCCGAGCCCCGGAGCCGGTGCACCAGGGCGAGGACGTAGTCGGCGACGGCGGCGTCGACGAGCACATCACGCACCGCAGCCCGGGTGTCGACCCAGACCGGGGTGTCGGCCACGGGCGCCATCCGAGCCAGGGCCGCTTCCCCGCCGTGGCCGAGCAGGATCGCCCGCTCGGTGTCGGCGATCGGCACGCCGAGGCGGATGGACACGGCGAACCGGTCGCGCTGGCCCGGCACCAACGGGAAGGTCCCCGCGTCGCCGAACGGGTTCTGGGTGGCGACCACGAAGAAGGGGTCGGGCAGCGGACGCGACGTGCCATCGACGCTCACCTGCCCCTCGGCCATGGCCTCGAGGAGGGCCGACTGCGCTCTCGGGGTGGCCCGGTTCAGCTCGTCGACGAGCACCACATGGGCGAACAGCGGGCCCGGCCGGAACGCCCAGGTGCCGCTCCCGGGCTCGAACACGTCGACCCCCGTGATCTCCGACGGCAGGAGGTCGGCGGTGCCCTGGATCCGGCGGAACGTGCCGCCGATGCCGGCGGCGAGGGCCTTGGCCAGCAGCGTCTTGCCTACACCGGGGGCGTCCTCGATGAGGACGTGGCCGCCGGCCACGAACGCGGCCACGGCCAAGCGGATCGGCGCCGCCTCCCCCAGCACCACGCCGGCCAGGGCGTCGGCCAGCGCACCCGGCGCCCGGAGATCGGGGGCCGACGCCGCGCCGGGGTCGGGCACGGCGGGGTCGGGCACGGCGGGCCGCGGGGCCTCGGACGCGGCGGGGACGCTCACGGCCGGCACGGTACCGGACCGTCCCCCCGGCTCCGCCTCGCCCGGTGCGTGGACGGCGCCGGTGTCTGCGAAGATGCCCGCATGCCCGCCCGCCCGGCTGCCCTCCGACCGCTCGCCTCGCTGGCCCCGGCGGCCCTCGTCGTCGGCCTCGTCGTGAGCGTGACCGCCGCCTGCTCGTCGACGCCGGCGGTCAACGAGAGCGGGGGCACCACCACCCGGGTCACCGTCGCCCGGACGGGTCGTCGCCCCAACCTCGTGGTGATCATGACCGACGACCAGCGCGCCGACGAGATGCAGTACATGCCCAAGACCAAGAAGCTGATCGGCGCCGCCGGGGTGACGTTCAACAACAGCTTCGTGTCGTTCCCGCTGTGCTGCCCGTCCCGGGCGAGCGCCCTCACCGGCCAGTACGCCCACAACCACAAGGTGCTCGACAACCACGAGCCCGCCGGCGGCAACGACAAGCTCAACCATGCCGACACCCTCCCGGTGTGGTTCCAGAAGGCGGGCTACGCCACCGGCCACGTGGGCAAGTACCTCAACCAGTACGGCGAGAAGAAGGCGGCCGTGGTCGAGCCGGGCTACGACGACTGGTTCGCCCCGATCGACCCGTCGACCTACAAGTACTTCGACTACGACGTGCTCGACAACGGGAAGAAGCGGCACTTCGGGAAGAAGCCCGAGGACTACTCGACCGACGTGTTCGCCCAGCGGGCCGGCCAGGACATCGACACCTTCAGCGCCGGCGGGAAGCCCTTCTACCTGACCGTCTGGCCCGTGGGGCCGCACGCGGCGGCGAGCGAGACCGGCGTCGGTGCGCTGAGCCCCGTGCCCGCGCCCCGTGACGCCGGCACGAAGGCCGGGTTCAAGGTGCCGCGGGGCAAGGCCTACCAAGAGGCCGATCTGTCCGACAAGCCGCTGGCGATCCGCCAGCTGCTCGACCGTCTCAACCAGACGGCCGAAGAGAAGAATGTCTCGATCGAGGCCCGGACCCAGCTCGTCGACGAGAGCGAGCGGGCCCGGGTGGAGAGCCTTGCGTCCGTCGACGACCTGGTCGAGCAGGTGGTCGGCGCCCTCGACCGCAATGGCCAGCTCGACAACACCCTGATCGTCTTCACGAGCGACAACGGCTGGTTGCTCTACGAGCACGGGTTCCCCCTCGGCAAGGTCCTGCCCTACGAGGAGTCGATCCGGGTGCCGCTGCTCGTGCGGGGGCCGGGCTTCCCGAAGAACGCGACCGCCAACCAGCCGGTCGCCAACATCGACATCCCCGCCACCCTGCTGGAGGCGTCCGGTGTGGCGCCGGGGCTGCCCCAGGACGGCGCCTCGCTCCTCGGCGTCGCGACCGACCCGAACACCCGCCGGGACCGCGCCGTCCTCCTCGAGTCCACGGCCAGCGGGGTGACCCCGTACAAGGGGGTCCGGGTCCCGGGCTGGGTCTACGTCCGCTACGACGGCGACGGCGGCGAGGAGCTGTACGACCTCTACAACGACCCGGCCCAGCTCGACAACCAGGCCGCCAACCCGGCGTTCGCCAAGGCCAAGGAACGGCTCGGTCGTGCCATCGACGCCCTCGCCTCCTGCGCCGGCCCCTCGTGCCTGGTCACCGTGCCCGGGAACGAGCTGCGGTGACGCCTCGCGTCGCCGTCACCGGCATCGGGCTCGTGTGCCCGCAGGGCGACACGATCGCCGGCTTCTGGGACGCCATCAACCGCCCGACCGGCGCCCCCGTCGCCCGGACGGTCGAAGCGTTCGACGTCACCCGCTGGATCGACCGCCGCGACGCCCGCCGGTCCACCCGGTTCATGCAGCTGGCGGTGGCCGCCGCCGGCCTGGCCCACGCCGACGCCGGCGACCACGCCACGCCGCCCGAGCGGGCCGGCGTCGTGCTCGGCAACGCCTACGGGGCCCCCGAAGCCTTCGCCGACGCCGACCGGGACCTCGCCACCTTCGGCATCGTCGGCGTCAACCCGATCCTGGGGATGGTGGCCTGCGAGAGCGCGGCGTCGGCAGCGGTGGCGCTCACCCTCGGCATCACCGGGCACACCAAGGTGGTGATCGGCGCCTGCGCGTCCGGCGCCATGGCCATCGCCGACGGGGCCGACCTCATCCGGTCGGGCCGGTGCGACACGGTGTACGCCGGCGCGACCCAGAGCATGGTGACGCCCGCCATCGAGGCGGGCTACCGGAACCTCCGCGTGCTGTCGCCCAGCGGCATCATGCGGCCCTTCGACACGCGACGCGACGGCTTCGCCTTCGCCGAGGGCGCCGCCGTCCTCGTGCTCGAGCGCCTCGACCGGGCCCAGGCGCGGGGCGCCCGCGTGTACGCCGAGTTGGCGGGGAGCGCCAACACCAACGACGCCCATCACATGATCGCCCCCTCGGGTGACGGGGCGATCCTCTGCATGCGCCTGGCCTTGGCCGACGCCGGCCTCGACGCGTCGGCGGTGCGTCACGTCAACGCCCACGGCACGGCGACGGCCGTCAACGACAAGGCCGAGGCCCGGGCCATCCGTGAGGTGCTCGGCGAGGTGCCGGTCGACGTCGCTGCGGCCGACGCGCCCTACTCCGTCACCTCGATCAAAGGCGTCACCGGCCACACCGCCTCGGCGTCCGGGGCGTTCGAGGCCGCCGCGGTGTGCCTGTCGTTCGTGCACGGCTCGCTGCCCCCGACCGGCATCGACCTCCAGCTCGATCCGGCCGCCCGGCTCCCCATCGTGGCGGACGAACCGCTCCCGTGGACCCCCGGGCCGACGCTCTCGAACTCATTCGGCCTGGGCGGACACAACTGCTGCCTCGTGCTCCGGCCCGCCCCGTGACCCGGCGCCGTCGGCGGCGCTGACGGCGGCATCGACCACGGACCCGGCCCAGGCGGCGAGGCCGGGGTCGACCGGGACCGGGCCGAAGAGGGCGGCGGTCAGGACGGTGCCCACCCCGGGCAGGCGGGGATCCGGGAGCACCGAGGACGACAGCCGGGCGGCGTAGGCGGCGACGGTCTCGGCCGGACGCCGCGGCGCCCCCCGGGCCGCGCCTTCGCGCTCCAGCCGGCGGCGCAGGTCCATCACCCACGGCGGCGGCGCGGCGCCATCGTCGCCTTCGCCATCGCGCCGAGACCGACGACGGAGCCGGCGCAGCCACGGCACGAGCAGGGCGGCGAGCAGGATGAGGAGGCCAGCGCCGGCGAGGGCGGCCAGGATGGGGCCGAGCAGCGACGGATCCACCGAGGACGACGAGGACGAGTTCGACGACGCCCCCGAACCCCCACCGCCCGACCGGCCCGCGCCGTTGCCGCCGGGCGATGCCGGCCCGGACGGATCGACGCCCGGCGGCAGCCCGGAGGCGCCCCCGGAGCGACCGCCGCCCGACGGGTCGCCCTGCCCGAGCGGATCGCCGCCGCCGGACGGGTCGCCCTGCCCGAGCGGATCGCCCCGACCGGACGGATCGCCCTGTCCCAACGGATCGCCCCGGCCCGACGGATCGCCCTGCCCCAACGGATCGCCCCGACCAGACGGATCGGCGCCGCCCGATCCGGCCCCGCCACCGCTGCGCCCCCCGGCGGCACCGCCCGAACCGGACCCACCGCCGGCACCGGAGCCGCTCCCCGAACCGAGTCCACCCCCGGCGCCGGCACCACCCCCGGCGCCCCCGCTCCCCTGCCCGCCGCGGCCCGCGCCCTGATCCTGGGCGCCGGCGCCCCGCTCCGGCACCGTCTGGGTGCCCGAGCGTTCGCTCTCGCGGCTCGTGCGCTGGCAGGCCGGCGATCCGAGCAGCATCGCCGCCAGCGCGCCGGCACAGAGCGCGACGCCGGCCATCCGGGCCAGATCGCCGGCGTCGCGCAGCAGCGGCGGGCGGTCCCTGACCCGGTCGGTGGCGGGACGGGAGGTGGCGGCGCGGACATCGCGCTCCACCGCCCACAGCGTGGCCAGGGCGAGGAGGACCCACCCCGCGGCGAACGGCGACGCCAGCGCCAGGTCGGCCGAGACCGGGAACAGGAGGATCAGGCCGGACACGGTGACGAGCACCTTGGCGCGGTCGGCGAAGTGCCAGTCGAGCCCGGTCACGACCAGTCCGAGGGCGATGAGGGCGGACCATGGCGGCGAGACGCCCCGCACCCCGAAGGCCCAGAGCATGGTGGAGAACGCGGTGATGGCCCCGCCGGCCACCCACCCCGGGACGTCGCGGAAGACCGGCAAGGGGGGCAGGGCCAGGCTCACGCCCACACCGGCGAGCAACCCGAGCAGGGGCACCGCCAACGCGCCCCAGTCGCCCGACCGCCACGCGACCGCGGCGATCGTGACGGCCACCGTCGCCACGGCCAGCGCTTGGGTCGGCACCGAGGCCGGGATGTGCTTGGTCGGGTTGCCGAAGACCACGCTGCCCGGGGCCAGCCCCTGGCCGCTCCAGGGCGAGCCCCCGCCGTTCACAGCCACCGGTCCCCGGCCGGCGTCACCACGCGGGTCAGGCCGCGCCAGGGTTCGAGCACGGGCTCCCCGTAGCCGGCCCGGCTCAGCCGGCGGGCCACGTCCATGCGCTGCGTGGCCTTGCGGCTGACGGTTCGGGGCGGCCGCGCCGGCGGCGGCAAGAGGCGAGGCAGCGGTGTGAGCGGCCGCCCGAGGCCGGGCAGGACCGGCTCGCCCGGGTTCTCGACCGTGACGAGGTGCACGGCCCAGCCCTGCTGCGCGCACGACTCGGCCAGCCACGCCGCCCGGCCGGCCGCGACCTCGGCCGCGGGCCCGGGAAGCGGGTTCACGAGCACGATGCGGATGGCGACCGAACCGCTGCCGTCGGTCTCCTTGACCATGAGCTGGCGGTGGCGGGCCGTGGCCGCCCAGTGGATCTTGCGGCGCGGATCGCCACGGACGTAGTCGCGGATGCCCCGGAAGAGCTCGTCGCCGCTGGGGGCGCGGTCGACCTCACCGAACCCCACGGGCTTGGCCAGCGGGTCGTCGACGGTGTGGGCCAGCAGCGGCGGGGCCACCAGCATCGGCACCGGCAGGGGCACGAGGGCGCGGCGCTGGGTCTCGATCAGCCCGAGGGGGCTGGTGGAGATCAGGTCGAGCACGAGGTAGCGGACCACGCCCCGCGGCGGCGCGGGCAGGGTGATCATCCCCGGGCCGTCGTGCTCCACCAGCACGGCGTGCTGGCGGAAGGGCCCGGCCGGCAGGATCAGGAGCGGACGGCGGAGCCGGTTGGCCCGCACCAGGTAGGTGACGTGGCCGCCGGCCACGGCGTCCGGCGGGTTGCGCAACTCGATGGAGGGATCGGCGAGCGCACGGAAGGACAGGGCGCCGTCGTGGACCACCACGAGCAGCAGGGCGACGGCCAGCAGGACCGACGGCGCCGACTTCGTGGCCAGCCAGGCGACGATCGCCGCGGCCGCCACCGCCACCACCGCCCAGGCCATCGGCCGGCTCCGCACCACCCGGGGGCTGGCGCCGGGCAGGATCGGGAGGAGCTCGTGGCCGTCGTCGTCGGGTCGGGCTCCCGGCCACGCCGGCGCCAGGGTCGGCTGCGGGGTCACCGTCGCCATGCGGTCGGTCAACCGTTCCCAGGAGCGGGCGGGACGCGTACGGTCGACACGACGTCGGCCACCCAGCTCCGGGCCGTGGGCAGATCGCCGTTGGTGGCGTCGAGGATGCGGTGGGCCAGGCCGGGCACGACCACCGTCTGCACGTCGTCTGGGGTGACGTAGGTGCGCCCGGACACGGCGGCGTAGCCCTTGGCCAGCCGCACCAGCATCAGCGCGGCGCGGGTGGAGATGGTCATGGTGCGGCCGAGCCGCGAGCGGAGCGTGTCGAGCAGATCGAGGGCGTACCCGCTCACGGCCTCGTGCACGAAGGAGGCGTCGACCGCCGCCCGCAGCGTCCGCCACGCATCGATGTCGGCGATGGGGGCCAGGTCCTCGAGCGCCACCTCGCCGCCCCGTCCCGACAACAGGCGGAGCTCGGCCTGGCGACCGGGCTGCCCGAGCGACAACGACACGCTGAACCGGTCGCGCTGGCCCGCCACCAGCGGGAACGTGCCCAGATCGCCCTGGGGGTTCTGGGTGGCGATGACCAGGAACGGGTCGGGCAGGACGTGGGTCTCGGCGTCGACGGTGACCTGACGCTCCGCCATGGCCTCCAGCAGTGCCGACTGTGTGCGGGGCGTGGCCCGGTTGAGCTCGTCGACGAGGACGACGTTGTTGAAGAGCGGCCCGGCCCGGAACGTCCAGGACCGCTCCTGGTCGTCGTAGATGCTCACGCCGGTGAGATCGGAGGGCAGGAGATCGGCGGTGCCCTGCACCCGTCCGAACGAACCCCCGATCGAGCGGGCGAGGGCCTTGGCCAGCAGGGTCTTGCCCACGCCGGGCGTGTCCTCGAAGAGGACGTGGCCGCCGGCGGCGAAGGCGGCCACCGCCAACCGGATCGGTTGCGGGTCGCCGAGCACCACCTCCGCGACCTGTTCCACCAATCGCTGCCCGACCGTGACGTCGGGCGGCGATCCGGGGGGCGCGGCGGCATCGGGAGCGATCGTCACGACCCGCAGCGTAGAGGGCGCGGGGCGGTCCGGTACCGGCGCCACCAGTGACGCGTCACGCAGCGCGGGCCCGGAGCGCCTCGGCCCGACCGCGGCAGTCGTAGAGCAGCCCGGCGTACGCCGCCGGTGCTCCCCCCGTCCCCCCGGTCGGCACCGCGGTGCACACGGCCTCCGCCGACCGCACGACCGACGACGCCGACGCGCCGGCCATCGATCCCATCATCCCGGTGCCGGTGAGGACGTAGCGCACCTGGCCGGCCTCGACCATGCCGGCGAAGCGGTCGACCGTGATGGCCGGATCGGTCCCCATGAACCCGCCGAGCGCCATCACGGACACGTCGTGGTAGGCGATCAGCCCGCTGGCCTCCTGGGCGTTGACCACGGCCAGGTCCCAGGTCTCGCCCTGCCGCTGTGCCCGCAGCCACGAGGCGAGGTCGGGATCGCCGTTGGAGGAGGCCGAACCGAAGGTGCGGCTGGCCGGCCCGGTGCGGGGTCCGGCCTGGGGCAGCGTGGCGTTGAGCACCGGGTTGGCCATCTCGCTCGCCGTCCACGCCGCCGGGAGGACGAGCAGCGCGGCCACGGCCGAGGCCAGCGACGCGTACACGAGCCGGCCGTCCCGACGGAGCAGCCCGGCGGCGGCGAGCCCACCGGCCGCCGCCACCCCCGCCGCCAGGACCGCCCGGCCCCACCCGAAGAAGTCCGGGGTGCGGGCCGCGATGGCCAGCTGGACGGCCACCGTGAGGGCGAGGGCCCCACCGGTGGCGGCCCACCAGCGACCGTCACGCCGCATCAGATGGACGAGCGACCACCCGCCGATGCCGACCAGCGCCGCCACCGCCGGTGCCAGTGCGCTGGTGTAGTAGGCGTGGAACGTGCCGCCGGCGGTGCTGAACACCCCGCCGTAGAGCGCCGCCCACCCGATCCACAGCACCAGCATCGCCCGGCGCTGGGCATGGCGGCGGTGGACCCACACCGCGGCGAGCGCCCCGGCCGCGGCCAGGGGGAGGAGCCAGCCGATCTGCCCCGCCAGCGCGTCGGAGAGGAGCCGGAACGGGCCGGCCGCGCCACCCATGACCCCGCCGGCACCGCCCAACCCGCCCGGGCCCCCGCCGGGACCGCCGCCGCCGGGACCGCCGCCGCCGCCCGGCCCGACGCCCCGGGCGGCGATGCGCCCGAACCCGTTGTACCCGACCACCAGGTTCCACACGGTGTCGTCGGTGCTGCCGCCGACCCACGGGCGGCTCCCCGCGGCCACGCGGTCCACCACGACGATCCACGCCATCGACGCCACCGCCGTCGCCGCGCCGAAGGCGGCGAGCACGACCCCCCGGCGACGCCACCCGACGGTGCCGCACAGGAGCCCGGCCGCCAGCGCCGGACCCGGGATGTAGGCGGCCAGCATCTTGGTGTTGAAGGCCAGCCCCACGAAGCCACCGGCGGCGAGGGCCCAGGCCACGGGGCGGCGGGCGTCGAAGCTCCGTTGGATCGCCCACACGGCGAGGAGCAGGAACAGCAGGAGGAACGGCTCGGGGAGGTTGAGGCGGTTGACGGCGGCCGACACGGGGCTGAGGGCCAGGACCAGGCCGGCGAGGGTCGCCGGCACCGGCCCGAACCAGCGGCGCACGACGACCCACAGCACCACCACCGAGGCCGCACCGGCGAGGGCGCTGGGGAGGAGCAGGCTCCAGGTGTTCACGCCGAAGATGCGGGCCGACGCGGCGTCGATCCAGAGGAACACCGGCGGCTTGTCGATGCTGATGTACCCCCCGGGATCGAGGCTGGCGTAGAAGAAGTTCGACCAGCTCGTGGTCATGCTCCGGCTGGCCGCGGCGTAGTACTGGTTGCCCAGCCCCTGGGCCCCCAACCCCCAGGCGTTCACCCCGAGCGCCAGCGTGGCGAGGACCAGGAGAGCGAGCCGCTCCCGCCGGGACGGGGGTGGTGTTCCGGTGCGGTCGGCGGTGCGGTGGCGCGTCTGGTCTTCGCTCACCCCCCGACCTTCCCCCCCGTGACTCCGAGGGGCCTGCGCCCCGGCTCAGAGGATGCTCAGAACTCCGAGGGCGACGACGGCCGGCCCGGGTCCTCCCGGGCCACGGGCAGGTCGATGGTGAACTCGGCGCCGCCGTCGGGGTGGTTCCGTGCGCGGGCGGTGCCGCCGTGCTCGGCGGCGATGGCGGCGACGATCGACAGGCCGAGCCCGGCGCCGGTCCCCACCCGCGCCGCGTCGGCCTGCCAGAACCGGTCGAAGGCGTGGTCGAGCGCATCGTCGGCCAGACCGTCGCCGTGGTCCCGCACGACGAGGAGCGCCCGGCCGTCCTGACGGAGAGCCCGCACCTCGATCGCGGTGCCCTCCGGCGTGTGTCGGAGCGCGTTGGCGACGAGATTGCCCACGGCCTGGCGGAGGTGGTCGGGGTCGCCGCGGACGACGACGGGCACCGGGGCCTCGAGCGACACGGCCCGCCCGGTCGCCGCCGCCGCGGCGTCGGTGCAGGCGTCGGCGGCCAGCACAGCCAGATCGACGTCGTCGTCTCGCAGATCGCGCGTCCGATCGAGGCGGGCCAGGAGGAGCAGGTCGTCGACGAGCACCCGCATGCGGGCCGACTCCTCCTCGATGCGGCGCATCATCACCTGGCGGTCGACCTCGGCCCGTTCCTGGCCCGCGCCCAGCCGGAACAGCTCGGCGAACCCCTGGATCGAGGTCAGCGGCGTGCGCAGCTCGTGGGAGGCGTCGGCGAGGAACTGGCGGAGCCGCTCCTCGGTGGCCTCTCGTTCCCGGAAGGCGGCCTCGATCTCGTCGAGCATCGTGTTGAGGGCGAGACCGAGCTCGCCGACCTCGGACCCTTCGTCGGCCGGCGTCACCCGTTGCGACAGGTCACCAGCCTTGATGGCCCGGGCCGAGTCGGCCATGTGCTCGAGCGGGCGGAGGCCAGCCCGGAGGATGAGCCAGGCGCCGCCGGCCAGCACCACGAGGAGCACCGTGCCGGTGAGGGCTTCGGTCACGACGAGCTGCTGCACCACTGCACCCACGCCGCTGAGCGGCGCGGCCAGGACGATCACCCGTCCGGGGGCGCGCTCGACGGGCGTGACGAAGGCCCGCCAGTCGCCGCTGCCGTCGCTGGACCCCACCGTGACGAACCGCCCGCCCGGGGTCGGCGCCAGCGCCGCCGGCAGGTCGGGGCGGGCGGTCGAGGTCTGCAGCGCCTTGGTGGCCACCACCCGGCCGTCGGGCTCCCGCAGCTCGGCGTACACGTCGATCCCACCCTCGAACGGCGGGAGCGGCCGGGCCGACGAGCCCGGCGCCGGGCCCCGCCCGTTGAGGGGGTCGGCGCCCGGGGTCGGATTCGGCCCGGTGGTGCCGTTCGGCCCCGCGCCCTGGACGGGGAGGAGCTGGACCTCGGCCACGGGTCGGGCGTTGCGCAGCTGCTCGTCGAGCCGGGCGTAGGCGTTGCGGGAGTACAGGGTGACGGTGACGACCCCGAAGACGGCGAGCCCGACGACCACGAGCGCGCCCACGGCGAGCACCAGGCGCAGCCGGAGGGTCATCGTCCCTGCTCCATCGGCGCCCACATGATCCGCATCAGGTCTGATCCTGCCCCAGCCCGCACGAGCGACGGCGGATCAGGCGGCGAGGAGCTCGGAGGGGTGCTCCTCGCCGGTCGACGGGGCGAGCTCGGTCGTGCCGGTGGGGTGGACCGGCTGGGGGTCGGACCGGTGGGCGAAGAGCACCCGGTCGAGGATCAGGAACTGCAGGACCCACAGCGAGCCGAAGGCGGCGACGTTGGCCATCTCCACCACCGCGGTGTGGGCGGCGGGGGCGAAGCCCGACGTCGTGGCCCACACCGACGCCGCGCCCACCGCCGCCGTCGACAGGCCGAGCCCGGCGAAGGACAGGACGCAGAAGGGCCCGATCTCGCCGGCCAGGGACCGGGCCCCCCGCTTCCCCCACACCCAGCGACGGTTCAGCTCGAACGAGGGGATCGTGCCGACCGCGGTCGCGACCACGTTGGCCCACGCCGCCGGCATCGCGCCCGTCCACACCAACACACCGAGCACCGTCATGCTCGTGGCCGTAGCGATCAGCGACACGGTCCCGTAGCGGACGAGCTGGTGGAGCCGGCCGGCCAGCGCGGCGGGGAGCACGCGCTCGATCCGGGCGAGGGCGGCCTCGATCGGGACGGGGAGGCGGGGCGAGGGGGCGGAGGTGTCCATGGGGGCCAGCGTGGGTCCCGCCGCTCACATCCGCCTCTGGCTTCCCTGGGAGTTCGCTCCGAATCGGCGCCCGCCGCCGACCCCGACACCCCGGCGGCGTCGGGATGGTTGACACGCCTCCTATCGTGCCGGCATGGCCGACGCCGACCGCCGTGACCCCTATGTCCTCGTCGTCGACGACGAGGAGCACATCACCGAGCTGCTGGCCATGGGGCTCGGGTACAACGGCTTCGAGGTGGCGCGGGCGGCGTCGGGCCGCAGCGCCCTCGACAGCATCGCCGGCCGCCGGCCCGACCTCGTGATCCTCGACGTGATGCTGCCCGACCTCGACGGGTTCGAGGTGGCCCGGCGCCTGCGCCAGGCCGAAGGTGCCGGGGCCAAGGTCCCGATCATCTTCCTCACCGCCCGCGACAGCACCCAGGACAAGGTCGAGGGGCTGCGGCTCGGCAGCGACGACTACGTCACCAAGCCGTTCAGCATCGAGGAGCTGATCGAGCGGGTCCGGGCCGTGCTCCGCCGCTCGAGCGGCGCCGACGCGGTCTCCACCCGCCTCAGCTACGCCGACCTCGAGCTCGACGAGGAGACCCGCGACGTGTGGCGGGCCGGGAAGCTGGTGAGCCTCACCGCCACCGAGTACAAGCTGCTCCACTACCTGCTGCGCAACGCCCGCCGGGTCCTCACCCGGGAGCAGATCCTCGAGCACGTCTGGGACTACACGTTCTCGGGGAACGCCAGCGTCCTCGAGACCTACATCAGCTACCTGCGGCAGAAGATCGACACCGTCGATCCGCCCCTGATCCACACGATCCGCGGGGTCGGCTACAGCCTCCGGCTGCCCCCCGAGTAGCACTGCGAATCAGCGCGACAACCAAGGGCTTCCCCAGGGTCTTCTGAGGTTCCGGCTCGACGATCGGATCACACCGGCACCGCCATCCGAGGCGGGTCGCCGTCCGATCGCCCTGGAGCTCCCGATGACGCTCACCGAACCCCACCTCGACCACCGCCCGCCCGGCGACCCGGACACCGTGATCGACCTGACCGACGGTGCACCGCCGCCGCCCCGGCCGGCCGGGCCCTCCCGACTCGCCGCGGCCGCCGCCGGCCTGCGGGCCCGCCCGATCACCCGGAGCGGATGGATCACCGCCGTGATCGGCGGGCTCACCGCCCTCCTGTACTCCTGGAACCTGTCGATCAACGGCTACGCCAACGACTACTACGCCGCCGCGGTGAAGGCCGGCACGGTGAGCTGGAAGGCCTTCTTCTTCGGCAGCATCGACGCCGGCAGCTTCATCACCGTCGACAAGCCCCCGGCGTCGCTGTGGCTGATGGAGCTGTCGGGTAGGCTGTTCGGGTTCAGCAGCTGGAGCATGCTCCTCCCCGAGGCCCTGTGCGGCGTCGCCTCGGTCCTGATCCTCCACCGCCTCGTCCGGCGGTGGGCCGGCGACACCGCGGCCCACCTCGCCGCCGCCGCCCTCGCCCTCACCCCGGTCGCCACCGCGATGTTCCGGTTCAACAACCCCGACGCGCTCCTCACCCTCCTCGGTGTGGCCGCGGCGTGGGCCGTGTGGTCGGCCGTCGAGTCCGGTCGCACCCGGGGCCTGGTGGTCGCCGCCGCCCTCACCGGCCTGGCCTTCAACACCAAGATGCTCCAGGCCTACGTCGTGGTCCCGGCCTTCATCCTCGTGTACGTCGTCGCCGGGAAGCCCTCCTTCTGGAAGCGGATCGCCCAGCTCGCTGCCGCCCTCGCCACGCTGATCGTCTCCTCGGCGTGGTGGGTCGCCGTCGTGGCCCTCTGGCCCGCCGACAGCCGCCCGTACATCGGGAGCACCAACGACAACAGCATCCTCAGCCTCGTCTTCGGCTACAACGGCCTGAGCCGCGTGTTCGGCAACGGCGGCGGCACCGGGGGTGGCGGGGCGAGCGGCCCCGGCGGGGGCGGCGGGCCGAACTTCGCCGGCTCGGTGAGCTGGCTGCGCATGTTCAACGCCGAGGTCGGCGACCAGATCTCCTGGCTCCTCCCCCTCGCCTTCGCCGGCCTGCTGGCCGGGCTCTGGCTCAGCCGGCGCGCCGCCCGCACCTCCCTCGAGCGGGCCGGCTGGCTCCTGTGGGGCGGCTGGACGCTCTCGTGCTTCGTGCTCTTCAGCCGGGCCCAGGGGATCTTCCACCCGTACTACACGGTGCAGATGGCCCCCGGGGTCGCTGCCCTCGCCGGCGCCGGCGGGGTGGCCCTGTGGCGGCTGGGACGCGCCCACCGCTGGCTCCAGTGGGCGCTCCCGGCCGTCGTGGTCGTGACCGCGGGGTGGGCGGTCGTGCTGCTCTCCCGGGTGCCCACCTACGTGCCGTGGCTGCGCACGGCCGTGACCGCCGGTGCCGCCATCAGCGCCGTCGGGCTGCTGCTCGGCGGGCTCTTCCGCCACCGCCTGACCGTGGCCGTGGCGGCCGCCGTCGCCACCGCCACCCTGCTGGCCGGGCCGTTGGCCTACTCCCTCACCACCACCAACACCGCGCTGTCCGGATCGCTGGTCGCCGCCGGCACCGGGACGGGCGTGGCCGACGGCGGCATGGGCGGGGGCATGGGCGGCGGCGGGATGGGTGGCGGCGTGCGCAACGGGACCGGTGACGGCACCGCGGTCACCCCGCAGGACGGCTCCAACGGGTCCTCTCAGGACGGCGCCCCGGCGCAGACCGCCGGCGGCGGGCAGCCAGGGGGCGCGACCTCGATGACTGCGGCCACGGGCCTGGTGCAGTACCTCGAAGCCAACCAGGGCACCGCCACCTACCTGGTCGCCGCCTTCGGCTCGCACAGCGCGGCCACCGTCATCGTCGCCACCGACCAGCCCGTGATCACCATCGGCGGGTTCAACGGCGGCGATCCGGCCCCCACCCTCGACCAGTTCAAGGCCATGGTGCAGTCCGGGCAGGTGCGTTACGTCCTCGTCGGCGGCGGCCCCGGTGGCGGTGGCGGCCCCGGCGGTGGTGGCGGCCCTGGTGGCGGCGGCCCCGGCGGGGGCGGCCCCGGCGGGAACGGGGGCTCGAGCTCGATCAGCTCCTGGGTCACCACCAACGGCACCAAGGTCGACGCCAGCGCCTACGGCGGGGCGACCGGCGGCGCCGTGCTCTACGACCTCGCCGCCGCCCGGACCAGTTGACCGCCCCTCGACCTGCCTCCCTCCCGACCGGCCATCCGGCCTCCCTCCCCGAAAGGACCTTCCCATGATCAACGACCTCACCACCACCGACCCCCGTCCCGCCGACCCCGATGGGCTCGAGCCCACCCGGCCCGAGCCGCCGGCGGCCGAGGCCCGAGCGACCGGCGCCGCGCCCGCCGGCCCCGGCTCGAGCCCTCCCACCGCCGCCGATCCGTGGTTCGACCCCCCGGCCCCGCCGGCCGAGAGCGGGAAGGGCGGCCCGTCGGTGAAGACCGTCATCGCCGCCGGCGTCGGCAGCGCCGTGGTGGCCGCCCTGACGGTGGCCGGCATCAGCTGGGCCAGCTCCAAGGCCACCACCACCGGGCCCATGGGGCGCGGCAATGGACCGGGCGGCATGGGTCAGTTCGGCCCCAAGGGCAACGGCCAGATGGGTCCCGGCATGGGCCAGAACGGCCAGAACGGCAACGGCCAGTTCGGTCCCGGCATGGGCCAGAACGGCCAGAACGGCCAAGGCGGTCCCAACGGTCAGAGCGGCCCCAACGGCCCCAACGGCCAGATGGGCCCCGGCATGGGCCAGAACGGCCAGGGCCGGCCGGGGGCCGTGGGCACGGTCGCCTCGGTGAACGGCAGCTCCTTCACGGTGACCGACCCGATGGGGCAGACGACGACGGTGGCCACCGACCAGCGCACGGCCGTGCGGGTGTCGACGGCCAGCTCCCTCGACCAGGTCTCGGTCGGCGACAACGTGATCGTGATGGCCGGACCGGCCGGCGCCACCGGCGGCAACGACGCCGTCACGGCCTTCCGCATCATCGACCTCGGCCGGGAGCCCGCCCAGGATCCGGCCACCCAGAACGGCGGCGGCGGTCGGCAGGGTGGCCCGGTCCGGGGGACGGTGCAGTCCCGCGAGGGCGCCAACCTCGTCATCGCCACCAGCGGCGGCACGACGGTCACCGTGACCACGGCCGACGGCACGACGGTCACCAGCGAGCGGAGCGGCTCCATGGCCGACGTCACGGTCGGCACCCAGGTCCGAGCCAACGGCACCACCGGGAACGACGGCACCCTCACGGCCTCCACCGTGATCGTGGGCGACGTGGGCGGCCCGCCCCAGGGCATGGGGCAGGGCGGCCCCGGCGGGGCGATGCCGGGCGACCCCGGCGGGGCGATGCCGGGCGACCCCTCCCAGGGCCAAGGCGGCATGGGCCCCGGCGGCATGGGCCCCGGCGGCATGGGCCCGACCAACCAGAACGGCCCGACCAACCAGAACGGCCCGACCAACCAGAACGGCCAGCAGGGCAGCACCGGCCCGCGCAGCTTCTGACCGCCCCCCATCCCTGTGGGTGCGCAATGTCACGGTCGCCGATGCATTGCGCACCCACGGGCGCGTCCCGGCCGGCGGGGCCGGGCCGTGGCATCCTGGGGCGGTGGCGACCCGGATCCTGATCTGCGACGACCACCCGCTGTTCCGGGGCGGGTTGGCGGCGGCGCTGGCCGACGAGCCCGAGGTCGAGGTCGCCGACCAGGTCGGGAGCCTCGCCGCCCTGCGGGCCGCCCTTCCCGGCACCGCCCCGGACCTCGTGCTGCTCGACATCGACCTGCCCGACGGGTCCGGCCTCGACGCCGTGGCCGAGGTCGCCGCCATGGCCACCGTCGTCATGATCAGCGCCTACGACGACCCCAACCTGGTCCGCCGGGCCATGCAGGACGGGGCCGCGGGCTACATCCGCAAGGACACCGACCCGGTCGAACTGCTCCGACTGGTGCACCGGGCGGCCGAAGGCAAGACGGCGCTCAGCGGCGACATGGCCCTCCGGGTGGCCGAGTCGTTGCGCCGCGACCCCGACGAGCGGGCCTTCGACCGGGCCGTCGCGTCGCTCCCGCCCCGCCAGCGCGAGGTGGTGTCGCTCATCGCCGACGGCAAGACCAACCGCGAGATCGCCGAGGCCCTGTGCATCAGCGAGGGCACGGTGAAGAACTACGTCACCCGGATCCTCGAGGTCACCGGGGCCAGCGACCGGACGAAGCTGGCCGTCCTGCTGGTCCGCCAGCAGATGAGCCACTGACGGGAGGCACCGTGACCTGGACCGAGCCATGGTGGTTCCTGCTCGGGCTGTTCCTCGTCCAGTACGCCGGCGCCCTCCTCCCGATCCGGGTGGAGGAGCGGGAGGACCACATCATCCTCACGATGTCTTCCGGGGTCACGGCCGGACTGTTGGGCCCGCGGGCGCTGGTGATCCTGTGGGGGGCGACCCTGCTGGCGGCACCCACGCGGTTCGTGGCCGGCGCCATCGGCTGGCGGGGCCAGCGCCCGCCGCCGCGCACCACGCTGCGGTCCGTGGCGTGGATCGTGGTCACGTCGGTCTCGTGCTCGGTGGGGTACCTCGTCGGCAACCTGTTCTGGGCCGGCGCGCTCGGTCGCGACTACCCCATCACCCTCGGCAGTCAGAAGGACGTGATCCTGGCCGGCATCACCGCCATCCTCGCCTGGATCGGCACGATGGGGATGCGGATCCTGTCGCAGCGACTCATCGCCGGGCAGTTCCGCGTCGGCGCGCTCGACCCGTTCGATTCGATCCTGCTGCCCTACCTCCTGCCGCTCCTCGGGGGGTTCCCCCTCATCACCGCGTCCATCGCCATGTACCGGCCCGACGACCCGTTCGGCGCGCTCGTCATCATGTGGTGGTGCATCCCCCTCTACATCGCCACCCACCTCGATCTGAAGCAGCGGAAGATGGCCCGGGAGCTCCGACGCGACGCCTTCGCCCGGCAACGGCTGGCCGCCATCGGCGAGGTGTCGGCCCGGATCGTCCACCAGTCCCGCCACCAGGTGGGGCTCATGGGGTGGAGCATCCACCGGCTGCGCAACCTGATCGGCGCCTCCGGTCCCGAGGCGGCCGAGGCGATGGCCCGTGAGCTCGACGCCCTCACCGAGGCCAAGGACCGGCTGAGCGCCAGCCTGGCCGCCGAGCTGCTCTACGAGGCCGGCGCATCCGGGGGCGACGACGACGCCGGCACCGACGGGATGGCTGACGCGGAGGGCGCGGCGACGGCGACGGCGCCGCCGCTGACCGTGGCCGGGGTGGTCGCCGACGTCGTGGCCCAGCTGGCGGCCGAGGCCGACGACGAGGGGGTGGTGCTGCGCACCGACCTCCGAGCGGACGCCGGCGAGGACGCCGCCCCTGCGGCCGTGCGCGACGTCCTGTTCAACCTGGTCGACAACGCCATCGACGCCGCCCGCTCCGAGGTGGTGGTCACCGTCGACCGATCGGACGTGGGCCCGTCGATCACGGTGCTCGACGACGGCCCGGGCCTCCCCGAGAGCGACCGCGAGCGGGCCTTCGAGCCGTTCTTCACCACCAAGGCCACCGGCACCGGCATGGGGCTCGCCATCGCCGACGCCCTGATGGGCGACCTCGGGGGCGACGTTCACTACGAGCGGCGGGGCGAGCACACCGCCTTCGTGGTCACACTCCCCGTGGTCGGGCGTCGGCGCTGACCTGGTACGACGCGCACCCGGCTTGAGCAGGGACGACGCGTCCAGCTATCCCCGGCGGCACACTCGGACCATGACCATGGTCATACCCGATTCGTGACCCCGTCCACCTACAGCCCGGCGCGATCCGAACGCATACTGCCCCCAGTGACGTGATCGACGTCACAGATGAGAACGGTCCTCCATATGGAGACCACAACCCGCACCGGGGGAACGATGCGCACCACTTCGACCAGCACCCGCCGCAAGGTCCGCACCGGAGGGTTCCTCGCCGTCCTGTGCTCGGCGGCCCTCCTGCTCGGCGCCACCGGCACCGCCCAGGCCACCTACCCGGTGGGCGGCCTCACCACCGCCGTCTCGAACTTCATCTTCAGCCCGAGCGCGGTGGCCGGGGCGAACAACTGGAGCTGCAAGCCGTCGGCCGCCCACCCCTACCCGGTGGTGCTGGTCCACGCCACGGGCGTCAACCTCGGCGCCAACTGGGTGGCGCTCTCGCCCATGCTGGCCAACGCCGGATACTGCGTGTTCGCCTTCAACTACGGCATGACCTGGCTGTCGCTCGGCCGCATCGGTGGCCTGGGCAACATCTCGGACTCGGCCTCGACCCTCTCGTCCTTCGTGGAGAAGGTCCGGGCCTCCACCGGCGCCAGCAAGGTCGACATGGTCGGCCACTCCCAGGGCGGCATGATGCCGAACTACTACATCAAGCGCCTCGGCGGGGCGAGCAAGGTGCACACCTTCATCGGCCTGTCCCCCAGCAACCACGGCACCACGCTCAGCGGCGTCGTGACCCTGGGGGCCAACCTCAACCTCCTCGGCTTCACCAACTCGCTCCTCTGGGGCCTCGGGATCCCGGGCCTGGCCCAGCAGATGTCCACCTCGAGCTTCCAGCAGAGCCTCTTCGGCGACGGCGACACGGTGGCCGGTCCCCGCTACGTGGTGATCCAGACCAAGTACGACCACGTCGTCACCCCGTACGCCTCGGCCTTCCTCAAGGGCAGCAACGTCACCAACATCCTGATCCAGGACCAGTGCCCCAACGACACGGTCGGCCACATCGGGATGTTCGCCGACAGCCCGGTGCTGCAGAACGTGATGAACCAGCTCGGGTCCAACGTCGCCGGCTTCAAGGCCACGTGCTCCGGGTACGGCGTCTTCGTCTGACCTCGCAGCGGCCCTGCCGCTCACGATCCCCCTGGGCCGCCCGCGAGGGCGGCCCAGGCGCGTCCGGGGAGAGAGCCCGTCCGCCCGCCACGTGGTTGGTAGCGTGCGGCCGATGACCGCCCGGCGCTCCCCGCGACCTTCGCACCACCCTCGGCACGGGCGCCCGCCGTCCCGGCCCCGCACCCTGGCGGTCAGGGCCGTCGTGGCCGCCGCCCTCCCCCTCCTCGCCAGCGGCATCGGCGCCGGCGCCACGGCCCCGGCCCTCGCCACCCCGGCCGCTCCCGTCGTCGGAGCCGCCCCCGCCATGACGGCCGGCGCCCCGGGCGGCACCGGACCGATCGAGCTCCGGCCGCTCTCCACCTCGGCCGACCTCCGCATCGTCGACGACCTCGGGCGGGACGTCCTGCTCCGCGGGGCCAACCTCAACTCCCTCGGCGAGTACTGGCAGGGCGACCCGGCCACGGCGCCGACGATCCCGGTCACCGACGCCGACTGGGCCGCGATGTCGGCCCGCGGCCTGTCGGTCGTACGGCTCATCATCACGTGGTCCAAGGTCGAGCCCCAGCCCGGCGTCATCGACCACGCCTACCTCGACGCCGTCGACGCCCAGGTGCAGAAGGCGGCCAGCTACGGCATCTACAGCGTCATCGACATGCACCAGGACGCTTGGGGCCCCGGCGTGGCCACCACCGATCCGGCGTCGTGCCCGTCGGGCCTCGTCCCGGGCAAGGGATGGGACGGCGCGCCGGTGTGGGCCACCCTGCTCGACGGCGCCACCACCTGCACCCCCGGCGACCGCTACGCCTCGCCCGCCGTGCTCGCCGCGTTCACGAACTTCTACAACAACACCAACGGCATCCGCGACCACTTCGTGTCGACCTGGGGGGCCGTCGCCGCCCGCTTCGCCGGCCGACCCGAGGTCGCCGGCTACGACGTCCTCAACGAGCCCGCGGTCCCGGCGCCCGCGGCGCAGATCGAGCCGCTCTACGACGCCCTCCTGCACGACGCCGTCACCGCCATCCGGGCGGCCGAGGCAGCGGCGCCGTTCCCCCACCTGATCTTCGTCGAACCGGCCCTCCCCGCCGGCGACATCGCCAACGGGCTGGTGATCCCCGACCCCGTCCGCTCCGGCGTCTCCCCCACCGGCATCGTCGGGGCGCCTCACAACTACGCCGAGTCCATCGGGATCCCCGGCCTCTCGGTGACCATCGAGCAGATGAGCGACCTCTACCTCCAGATCACCCGGCAGAAGGGCGTCCCGCTCTGGATCGGCGAGTACGGCTTCTGGGACACCTCGCCCGCCACCCTCGACAAGGTGCGCCGCACCGCCCTCGACGAGGACGCCAAGCGCATCGGTGGCGCGTGGTGGCAGTGGCGCCAGAGCTGCGGCGACCCCCACGCCGTCTACTGGGACAACGGCACCGTCGTGGTGCCCGGCGGCACCAGCGTCCAGCTCAACCTGCTCACCTGCCCGGCCAACACCGACGCCGGCCCCAACGAGGCGTTCCTCCACGTCCTCGGTCGGGGCTACCCGCGGGCCGCGCCGGGGCGCCTGACCTCGCTCGTCAGCGACCCGACCACCGGGCAGCTCGACGCCGCCGCCACCGTCAGCACGGCCGGCGGCACGCTCCTCGTCTGGACCCCCACCCCCGCCGACGCCGCCCACGCCGTGCGGGGCGAGAACCTCACGTCGATCACCGAGACGGCGGTGCCCGGCGGGCGGCTCGTCACCGCCACCGTCACCGCCCCGGGCTGCTACGCCCTCCACGTGGGCACCACCACGGTGTCGTGTCCCGCCCCGCCGGTCAGCGCCACGCCGGCGTTCACCGGGTGATCGACGCCCGGCGCGCGAACGGAGACACCGGATGACCGTCACCCATTCGAGGGCCTACCGGCGGGGGGTGCTCGCCACCACCGACTTCCCCCTCGAGGACGTCTCCGAGCAACTCGAGATGGACGACGACACCATCGTCTGGGTCGACCTCTTCGCCCCGACCAAGGAGGAGCTCGACCTGCTCGCCCGCGAGCTCGGCCTCCACGAGCTCGCCGTGGAGGACGCCCTCGGCCCGCACCAGCGGCCCAAGCTCGACCACTACGACAGCCACCTGTTCCTCTCCTGCCACGCCGTGCGGGTGGCGGAGGACCGGGGGGCCCTCGAGACGGTGGAGGTCGATGCCTTCATCAACAAGCACTGGTTCATCACGGTCCACAAGGAGCCCGGCTTCGACATCGACGCTGTCGTCCAGCGGTGGGACCGCTCCCCCGATCTCCTCGTCCACGGTCCCAGCTTCCTCGTGTACGGGCTGCTCGACGTGATCGTCGACGGCTACTTCGACACGGTCCAGGCCTTCGACGAGTTCTACGACGAGATCAGCGAGGACCTCTTCTCCGAACAGCCTCTCGACCCGGCCCGCCAGCGCAACTGGTTCGAGATGCGCCGGGCCCTCGTCCAGTTCCACCGACTCGCCGTGCCGATGCGGGAGGCGGTCAGCTCCCTGATGCGCCGCGAGCAGTCGGCGGTGGCCGAGGAGCTCTACCCGTACTTCCAGGACGTCTACGACCACATCCTCCGGGTGAGCGAGTCCACCGACGCCCTGCGCGACCTGATCGCCACCATCGTCGAGACCAACATCAGCCTCCGCGACTTCCGGCAGAACCAGGTCATGAAGAAGGTCACGAGCTGGGCCGCCATCATCGCCGTCCCCACGCTCATCACCGGCTTCTACGGCATGAACGTGCCCTATCCCGGCTTCGCCGAGGTGTGGGGCGTCTGGGTGTTCTTCATCGCCACGTTCGCCATCTCCGGCAGCCTCTACCTCACGTTCAAGCGCAAGGACTGGCTCTGACGCGACGGTGGCGCCGGTCGAGCCCGGCGGCGGTCAGGGGCGGGCCCAGTCGAGCAGGTCGAACCCGATCTCGGCGAGGGCCTCGGCCACGGCCCGCAGCGACAGGCCGATCACGGTCTGCACGTTGCCCTCCACCCTCGCCACCAGGTAGCCGCCGGCGCCCTGGATGGCGTAGCCACCGGCCTTGTCGAGCGGTTCGCCGGTGGCCACGTACCACTCGATCTCGGCCCCGGTGAGCGGGGCCATCGTGACCAGCGCGACGTCGGGACGGACCGCCTTCGCCGCGGGCGTCGCCGCCACCACCGTGGTGTGCACCTCGTGGGTGCGGCCCGCCAGCGCCCGGAGCATGCGGCGGGCGTCGTCGGCGTCGGCCGGCTTGCCCCACGGGGCGCCATCGACCACCACCGCGGTGTCGGCGGCCAGCACCACCCGGCCCGGACCGACCCGAGCCCGGGCCTTGTCGACCGCCACCCGGGCCACGTAGGCCTCGGGGGACTCCCCGGGGTGCCACCGCTCGTCGACGTCGGCCGGCTCGACCCGCACGGCGAGGCCGAGGCCGGCCAGGAGCTCGGCCCGGCGGGGCGACGCCGACGCCAGCACGAGAGCCGGCCGCTCGGCGCCGGCGGGGACGGGCCGGTCACCCACCGGAGACCCGAGCCTCGGCCTCGACCCCGGGCGGCGTCGGATCGTCCCTCCGGTCGAGCCACCCGTCGGGCAGGGTCACCTCCTGCGGGCCTCGCTGGGTGCCCCGCGGCTGCTCGGGCACGCCGGGCAGCGGGGCCAGCGCCGGGTCCAGCCGGCCGAGGATCGCCTCGACCTCGGCCACCGTTTCGGTGAGGCCGAGGTCGCGCCGCACCGGGCTCCCGACCGGGTACCCGGTGAGGTACCAGCCGGTGTGCTTTCGGAAGTCGCGCACGGCCCGTCGCTCGCCGAGGAGGTCGGCCAGCGCCCGCAGGTGGTCCCGCATCACGTCGAGCACCTCGCCCAATACCGGCGGCGGAACCGGCGGGCGGCCGGCATACGCGGCGTCGAGGTCGCGGAACAGCCACGGGCGCCCCAGGCACCCCCGCCCGATCACCACCCCGTCGCACCCCGTCTCGGCCTGCATGGCCAGCGCGTCGGCGGCCCGCCAGATGTCGCCGTTGCCCAGCACCGGGATGGTCGTCACGGCCCGCTTGAGCGCGGCGATGGCCGACCAGTCGGCCCGCCCGCTGTAGAGCTGCGCTGCGGTGCGGCCGTGGAGGGCCACGGCGGCGCACCCCGCGTCCTCGGCGATCCGGCCGACGTCGAGGAAGGTCACGAGCCGCTCGTCGATCCCGATGCGGAACTTGGCCGTGACCGGCACGGCGCCGGCGTTGCGCACGGCGGCGTCGAGGAGCTCGGCCAGGAGCCGGGGGCGGGCGGTGAGGGCGCTCCCACCCCCGTTGCGGGTGATCTTGCGCACCGGGCAGCCGAGGTTGAGGTCGATGTGGTCGACCCGTCCCTCCTCGACCAGCCGGCGCACCGCCACCCCCATCGACGCGGGGTCGACGCCATACAGCTGGATCGAGCGCGGCGACTCGTCGGCGTCGAAGGCAGCCCGGGTCCAGGACCGCACGCCGCCCTCGGCCAGCCCGCGGGCGGTGATCATCTCGCTGACGAACAGCCCGCCGCCGTACCGCCGGCAGATGCGCCGGTAGGCCGGGTTGGTGATCCCGGCCATCGGGGCCAGCACCACCGGCGGCGAGACCTCGATCGGGCCGATGCGCAACGGCGCCACCGGCCCGGCGGCGGGGCCGGCGAGGAGCGGAGCGGGGCCGGGCGCGGTCACCGGCCCAGCGTGGTCCAGCACCGGCACCGCGAACAAGCACCGGCGCGACGGCGACCGGCGGGCGGACCGGCCGCGCCTGCCCCGCCGTCCCGACGGAACGGGCCTACTGTTCGCCCGTGGCCGAACCGTCGCCGACCCCGCTCGCCGACGACGCCGACGCGCCCGACCACGAGCCCGACGACGCCGACGCGCCCGACCACGAACCCGACGTCGCCCCCGTGGAGCCGGCGACCGGGGGCCGCCCCCGCGGTGAGGGGCCGTCGGTGGCCATGGCCCTCGCCGCCGCCCTGTCGGTGGGCATCACCGCCGCCGCCGCCTTCCTCTCCAGCACCGACGGGCCCTCGACCGTCACGGCCGGACCGTCGACCTACCTCTCCCCGGCCGCCGCCGCCCGGCAGGGCGCCGGCGCACCGGCCGACGAGGAGTCGGCCTCGACCACCTCCACCGTCATCGTCAGCGCCACCGCTCAGACCTTCGCCGCCGGGCCGTTGCTGCCCACGACCGAGCTGGCCGCCACCTCGTCCAGCACCACCTCGACCACCACCACCCCGACCTCGCTGCTGTCGGGACCGTCCACCACCCGCACCTCGTCCGCCTCCACCACCACGACGGCGGCGCCCACCACGACCGTCGCCCCGCCGACGACCATCTCCCAACCGCTCACCATCTCGGTGTTCAACAAGATGACCTCGGGCATGGCCATGGTGGAGGCGCCGCCCCGTGCGCTCCAGACGGTGGCCGTGAACCCCTGCTACCCCTTCGCCGGGTGCTCGACGCTGCCCGGCACGGCGTTCGCCACCGGCGCCTCGCTCGTCGCCGTGTGCCAGGTCGACCGGTCGGCGCAGCCGGGCGGGTTCGTCACCAACGGCGACGACGCCTCGCCGGCCGACGACGCCAACCCGGGCCTGGCCCGCTCGGCCCGCTGGTACGGCATCCGCTGGAACCAGGCCGTGGGCTTCCTCTCCGAGGTCTGGGTGATCGCCCCGCAGCGCGGCGGGCTCGGCCTGCCCCCCTGCTGACGCCCCCCCGGCCGGCGGGGCCGGGGTCAGCGCCGGTCCGGTTCGGCGACGGCGTCGACCAGGCCCCAGGCCTGCGCCGTTGCCGCATCGAGGGCGGCGCCCGACAGCACGAGGTAGGCGGTGCGGTGCCGGCCGATCCGCCGCGGGATGCTCACCGTGCCGCCGGCCCCGGGGATGAGGCCGAAGGCGAGCTCGGGCAGGCGGATCACGGTGTCGGCCGTCGCCACCACCCGGCCAGCGAACGCCGGGATCTCGATGCCGGCGCCGACGCAGGCGCCGTGCAGGTGGGCGGTGACCCGTTCGGCGTGGGCGTGCACGCGCCGGCCCACCGAGCGGGCGACCCGGATGCGGTGGGCGGCGGCGGCGTCCCGCGCCGTGCCGAACTCGTGGAGGTCGCCGCCGCTGGAGAACGACGGGCCGGCGCCGACCAACTGCACGTCGACGAGGTCGGGGTCGGCAGCCACCAGGTCGAAGGCCTCGCACAGCGCGTCCCGCATCGGCGCGCTGAGGGCGTTGTGGACCTCGGGCCGGTCGAGGGTGATCACGAGCCGGCCGCCCTGGCGCTCGAGCCGGACGGGCTCGCCCACCGGGTCCGGCCGCGCCGGGGCGGCGGGGGCCCCCGCCGGGGCCCGGGTGGCCAGCCACCGCTCGAAGGCCTGTCCGTGCTGGAGCACCGAGTAGGCGAGCGACTCGACCACGATGGCCGCGGGTACGGCCAGGCGCTCGGTCGCCCGGAGGACCTGGACGAGCGCGACGGCCGCCGCCGGCGCGCCGTCGACGCCCGCCCGGACGGCGTCGAGTGGCGCCGCCACCCACGGCCGGGGCGGGTCGGGCGTGCCGGTGAGGAGCACGTCGCACTCCTCAGGGTCGACATCGGGAACGCTGTCGGCCCCGTCGGCCACGCCGATCACGACCTCGTCGGCCAGCACGACGCGCTCGAACCCGCTCCTGGGTGCCATCCCGGCAGACCGTATACTCGGACGTGCTCGCGCCGCCGGTGCTCCTGCCTCCCGCCGAGGCACTGGCCCGGATCCGGCTGGTGGCCGAACGTCTCCCCGTCGCCGTCGACGTGGTCGAGCTGCTCACCCTGCGGGCCGCCTGGCTCGGCCTCGGGAGCCGGGGCCGGATCTCCGTCGGCGGCTCCTGCCGGCTGCTCCCGGCCGCCGACGGCTGGGTCGCCGTCAGCCTGGCCCGGCCCGACGATGTCGCGGCCGTGCCGGCGGTGGTCGAGGCCCCGGTCGACCCCGACGATCCCTGGACGGCGCTGGCCGACTTCGCCCGACCGCGGCCGGCGCGGGCCGTGGCCGACCGCTGTCAGCTGCTGGGCCTGCCCGGCGCCGTGCTGGCCGACCCGTCGGTCACCGCCGCCGACGCCGTCGCCGTGCACGCCCTCGGCGCAACCCGCCCGGCAGCGTCGCCGGGGCGCCGGGTCGTCGACCTGTCGGCGCTGTGGGCCGGCCCGCTCTGTGCCCGCCTCCTCGGGCAGGCCGGGATGGAGGTGATCAAGGTCGAACACCGGGGCCGGCCCGACGGCGCCCGGCGCGGGGAGCCCCGCTTCTACCAGTGGCTCCACCATGGCCATCGCAGCGTGGTCCTCGACTTTTACGACCCGGCCGGCCGCACCGCCCTCGACGAGCTGCTGGGATCGGCGGACGTGGTCATCGACGCATCGCGACCCCGGGCGCTGCGCCAGCTCGGGATCGATCCGGAACACCACCTGGCCACGCACCCGGGCACCACGTGGGTCTCGATCACCGGGTACGGGCGCCGGGGCGAGGCGGCCGACCGGGTCGCCTTCGGCGACGACGCGGCCGTGGCCGGCGGCCTCGTCGGGACGGACCACGACGGGCTCCCGGTGTTCTGCGGTGACGCCATCGCCGATCCGTTGGCCGGGCTCGTCGCCGCGGCCCACGTCCTGGCCGCGGTCGAGGCCGGGGGCGGCCGCCTCGTCGAGGTGGCGATGGCCCCGGTCGCCGCCGCCGTGGCCGGGGGCCATCCGTGCTGATCGTCCGGGCCGGCGTGGCCCCCGGCCGCCAGGCCGACCTCCGCATCGAGGGCGGCACCGTCACGGCCGTCGCCCCGTCGCTCGCCCCGCGGGCGGGTGACGACGTGCTCGACGCCGCCGGTGCCGCCGTCGTCCCCGGCCTCCACGACCACCACGTCCACCTCCGGGCCCTCGCCGCGGCCGAGGCCTCGGTCGACCTCCACGGGGTCGGCGACGCCGACGACCTCGTGGCGCGCCTCCGCGACGCGCAGCACCGGCGGCGGCCGGGCACCTGGGTGCGGGTGGTGGGCTACCACGAGGCGATCGCCGGCCCCCTCGACCGGACCTGGCTCGATGCCGTGACCGTGACCGACACGCCGATCCGGGTGCAGCACCGCAGCGGCGCCGTGTGGGTCCTGAACTCGGCCGGGCTGGCTGCGGCCGGGGTCGACTCGACCGCGTCGAGCGACACCGTGCCCGGCGTCGATCCCGTCACGGGGTGGGTGTGGCGGGGTGACGAGGCGGTGCGCCACCGGTGGGCCGCCGACGCCGTGGACCTGGCGCCGGTCGGCGCGGCCGGCGCGGCCCTGGGGGTCACTGGCTTCACTGATGCCACGCCCGGTGCCGGCCCCGACCACGCCCTCGAGCTGGGCCGGGACCTCCGCGCCGCCGGTGTGCCCCAGACCCTGCACCTCATGGGCCCCGTCGGTGCCGCGGCCCCGGACGTCCCCCGCGCCCGGCTCGGCCCGGTCAAGGTCTTGCTCGATGACGACGACCTCCCGCCCTTCGACACGCTCGCCGCCACGGTGCGGGCCGCCCACGAGGAGGGGCGACCGGTCGCCGTCCACTGCGTCACCGACGTGCAGCTGGTGTTCGCCCTCGCCGCCCTCGACGCCGCCGGCGCCGTCCCCGGCGACCGCATCGAGCACGGCGCCGTGATCCCCCACGACCTGCTCCCCGACCTGGCCGACCTCCGAGTCACCGTCGTCACCCAGCCCAACTTCGTGGCCGAGCGGGGTGACGACTACCGCCGCGACGTCCCGCCCGAGGACCACGAGGCGCTCTACCGCCTGGCGTCGCTCGACCGGGCCGGCGTCGGCGTGGCCGCCGGCACCGACGCCCCGTTCGGCCGGCCCGACCCGTGGGCCGCCATGGCCGCCGCCGTCGACCGTCGCACAGCCTCCGGCGAGCGGCTCGGCGCGGACGAGACGGTCGACGTGGCGAGGGCGCTCGCCCTCTTCCTCGGCCGGCCCGACGCCCCGGCCGTGCCCCGCATCCTCCTGCCCGGCACACCGGCCGACATCGCCGTGCTCGCCGTCCCGTGGCCGGCCCTCGGGGCGGCGCTGCGGGACCGACCCGTGCGGGCCACGATCATCGCCGGCGAAGTCGTCCACCTCGCCGGGTAGCGACCGTCCCGTGGGTGCGATTTGTTCGCGAACGCGAACAATTCG
>JAKOVR010000059.1 GCA_029782025.1 Actinomycetes bacterium
TGGCGCGGCGTCGGCATGGGCGCCTTCGCCGAACAGGTCATCGTGACCGAGCAGGCCGCCGTCAAGGTCGGGGACGACACGCCCCTCGACGTCGCCTGCGTGCTGGGGTGCGCGGTGCAGACCGGCGTCGGGGCCGTGCTCAACACGGCCCGGGTCACCGAGGGCGACACGGTGCTCGTCATGGGCCTCGGCGGCATCGGCCTCTCGGTGGTGCAGGGCGCGGTGCTGGCGGCGGCCGGCACGATCATCGCCGTCGACCCCGTGGCCGACCGGCGGGCGGCGGCGACCCGGTTCGGGGCGACCCACACCATCGACCCCACCGGCACCGACGTGGCCGCGGCGGCTCGCGATCTCACCGGGGGCATCGGGGTCGACCACGCCTTCGACGCGGTGGGGACCTCGGCTCTGGTCACCACCGGGATCGACGCCGTGCGCAACGGCGGCGCCGTGGTGATGGTCGGCGTGCCGCCGCTCGACGAGGCGCTCACCATCGCCTCGCCCACCATCTTCACCTCGCTGCAGAAGCGCCTGCTCGGCTGCCTGCTCGGCTCGGTCAACTCCCGTCGCGAGATCCCGCGGCTCGTGGACCTGTGGCAGGCCGGCCGGCTCGACCTCGACGCCCTCGTCACCGCCCACCGGCCGCTCGTCGAGATCGACGCCGCCCTCGACGACCTCCGGGCCGCCCGCGGGATCCGCACGGTGCTCGACATGCGCTGACCAGGTCCGTCGCCGGGCTCGGCGCCCGACGAGCGGGCCGGTCCCCTGGGGGATCAAGATCGTCTCAAGAAATTGCTCAAGGCGGGGCCGGACCGTGCCGATGGAGTGATGTCTCTATCCGAAGGTGCACAACCGGGGAGGCCCCACGACGGTGGGGCCTCCTCACTTTTTGGCGGTACCCTGCTGCGATGGCAGATCAGGCGACGTTCGCAGACCAGGCGATGCCCCTCATGGGCAGCCTGTACGCGGCCGCCCTGCGCATGACCCGCAACGCCGCCGACGCCGAGGACCTCGTGCAGGAGACCTACCTCCGCGCCTACCGGGGGTTCGGCGGCTTCGAGCAGGGCACCAACCTGAAGGCCTGGCTCTTCCGCATCCTCACCAACGCCTTCATCAACACCTACCGGGCCAAGAAGCGTCGGCCCGACGAGACCGAGCTCGACGAGGGCGAGGACCTCTACCTCTTCCGTCGGCTCGGCGGGCTCGAGGCCGCGGCCGCGGGGCGCAGCGCCGAGGACGAGCTCATGGACCTCTTCTCCGAGGCCGAGGTCAAGGACGCGGTGGAGTCCCTGCCCGAGACCTTCCGCATGGTCGTGCTCCTCGCCGACGTCGAGGGATTCCAGTACAAGGAGATCGCCGAGATCCTCGACATCCCGATCGGCACCGTGATGAGTCGTCTGCATCGGGGAAGGAAAGCGCTCCAAAAGCAGTTGTACGAGTTCGCCAGCCGCCGGAACCTCCTCGGGGGCGACGGCGATGCCCAGCCGGAGATGGCGGAGAGCCGACCATGAGCGAAACGCACGATCACGATCACGACCATCACGGCGACGCCGAGGCGGAGGCCGACTGTCAGGCCGCCATCGCCGCGCTCTACACCTTCCTCGACGGGCACCTCACCGACGACAAGCGCTCCAGCATCCAGCAGCACCTCGATCTCTGCAGCCCGTGCCTCGAGGCCTTCGAGTTCGAGAGCGAGCTGCGGTTCGTGGTCGCCCACCGGTGCAAGGAGGAGGTCCCCGAGTCCCTCCGGCAGAAGGTGGCCGACGTGCTCGGCGACCTGGCCCCGTCCGACTTCGACGGGGCCCAGCCCTGACCGGTTCGCCTCGCGCAGGGGCACCCGCTCGCCCCGAAGTGTCGCCGGTGGGCGGCACCGTTCTAGGATGCAGCCATGCTCGCAGTCGTCTGGCACTTCTGGATCGCCGTCGCCTTGGCCGTCCCGGCCGTGCTGCTGGTGATCGGCACGATCGTCGGCTACGTGATCAAGGTCGTGTTGCCGCGCTACTCCCGGCGCTGATCCGGAGCGCCACCGTCGCCCCGTTCGAGGAGGCGACGTGAAGGCCATTGACTGGGAGCTGGCGGAACGGGTGGCCGTCCGGGTGGCCGGGCACGAACCCTTCGCCCGGTCGTACCACTGGGACTCCCTCGGGCCCGACTTCGAGGAGCTCACGGCCCAGGCCGAGGAGCTCGTCGCCGCCGAGACCGGCCTGCGCTCGCTCGCCGGCCCGGCCCGGGCCCGCCTCACCGATCGACCCGGCTGGATCCGGGCCAACATCGCGTCGTTCCAGCGGCTCCTGCGCCCGCTGCTCGACAAGTTCGCCGAGCGGCTCGAGGCCAGCCCGGCCGCCCCGGTGGCGGCCAAGGTGGCCGGGGCCGAGGTGGGGATGCTGCTCGGCTGGATGTCCGGTCGCGTGCTCGGCCAGTACGACCTCCTCATCATCGAGGAGGAGAACCCCCACGAGCAGGACCTCGTCTACTACGTGGGTCCCAACGTCCTCGCCCTGGAGAAGCTCTACGCCTTCCCGCCCCGCGAGTTCCGCCTCTGGCTGGCCCTGCACGAGGTCACCCACCGGGCCCAGTTCACCGGGGTCCCGTGGATGCGCCCGCACTTCCTCTCGCTGGTCGAGCAGACGATGGGCGCGGTCGACCCCGACCCCCGCCGGTTCGTCGACGCCATCGGTCGCCTCCTCGAGGCCCTCCGCACCGGCACGAACCCGCTGGCCGACGGCGGCGTCATGGCCGTGCTCGCGACCGACGAGCAGCGCAAGGTGCTCGACCAGGTCTCGGGGATGATGAGCCTGCTCGAGGGGCACGGCGACATCACCATGGACCGGGCCGGCAAGGGGCTGGTGCCCAACGCCGACCGATTCAGCCGGGCGCTCAAGCAGCGGCGGGCCCAGGCCACCCCGCTCACGAAGTTCGTCCAGCAGGTGATCGGGCTCGAGGCCAAGATCAACCAGTACGAGCAGGGGGAGCGCTTCATCGAAGCCATCGAGGCCGTCGGCGGGCCGAGGGCCATCGACCGGGCGTGGGAGTCGCCGGCCAACCTGCCGAGCATCGCCGAGATCCGGGAGCCCTCGCTGTGGCTGGCCCGGGTGCAGCCCGCGGCGGCGTGACGGGGCCGACGCTCCGGGCCGGCGACCCGACGGTCGCCTCGCTGCTCTCCCGCTGCACCTTCCCCCCGCCCGGCCCGGCGGTGACGCTGGCGGTGTCCGGCGGCCCCGATTCGCTCGCCCTCCTCGCGCTGGCGGCGGCGGCCGGCCTCGACGCGACGGCGGTGCACGTCGATCACGGGCTGCGGCCCGGCTCGGCGGAGGAGGCCACGGTGGTGGCCGCGGCGGCGGAGCGCTTCGGCCTCGGGTTCGAAGCCCGGACCGCCCTCGTGTCCCCCGGCCCGAACCTCGAGGCCCGCGCCCGCTCCGCCCGCTACGCCGCCCTCCCCCCGGGCGTGCTCACCGGACACACGATGGACGACCAGGCCGAGACCGTGCTCCTCCACCTCCTGCGCGGCAGCGGCCTCCACGGTCTCGCCGCCATCCGCCCCGGGGGGCAGCGCCCGCTCCTCGCCCTGCGCCGGTCGGAGACGGCGGCGTTGTGCCGGCACCTCGGCCTCGACCCCGTGGTCGACCCGTCCAACCTCGATCCTTCGATTCGACGCAACCGCGTCCGGCTCGAGGCCCTGCCGCTGCTGGCCGACATCGCCGAGCGTGACCCGGTGCCGATCCTGGCCCGCACGGCGACGCTGATGCGGGCCACCGCCGACCACCTCGACGACGAAGCCCTCGCCCTCGATCCCACCGACGCCCGGGCCCTCGCCGCCGCCCCGCCCCTCCTCGCCGCCCTGGCGGTGCGGGCGTGGCTGACGGACCTCGACCCGCACGGCCACCCGCCCGACGCCGCCGCGGTGGCGCGGGTGCTGGCGGTCGCCCGCGGCGAGGCGGTGGCCACCGAGGTGGCCGGCGGGCACGCCGTGCGGCGGTCGGCGTGGCGCCTCCGCGTGGAGCCGGCGCCGGCGACGGGCGGTTCCGGCACGGAGGGCGTGCAGGGTACGGGCGAAACCCTCTAGGGTGCGCACCGCATGGCTGCGTCCGACATCTCGGCGGGGTTGTCCGGGGATCCTGATCGCGACCCCCAGCTCGGTCACGTGGTCGTCTCCGAAGCCGAGCTGCGGCAGCGTATCGCCGAGCTCGGCAAGCAGATCACCGACGACTACCGCGACGACGTGCCGCTGTTCGTGGGGGTGCTGAAGGGGGCCTTCCTCTTCATGAGCGACCTCGCCCGGGCCGTCGACCTTCCCGTGGAGTTCGACTTCATGGCCGTGTCGAGCTACGGGAGCGCCACCAAGACCAGTGGCATCGTCCGCATCGTGAAGGACCTCGACCTCGAGCTCACCGGTCGGCGGGTGGTGGTCATCGAGGACATCGTCGATTCCGGGCTGACGCTCAACTACCTGCTGAAGAACCTGGCCACCCGCGACCCGGCCTCGCTCGACGTGTGTGCGCTCCTCGTCAAGGAGGGCCAGCAGAAGGTCGAGCCCCCGCTGCGCTACGTCGGCTTCCGGATCCCCGAGGACTTCGTGGTGGGGTATGGCCTCGACGTGGCCGAGCGGTATCGCAACCTCCCCTACATCTGCACCTACCGGGGGTGAGGCCCGAAGGGGAGCGATCGGGCCCAGGCCGGTAGCCTGGGCCGATCGTGAAACCCCGCGCCCGAGCCCAAGCCCGACAGCTGGCGGTCGCCGCCGTGGTCCTCCTGGGCCTCGCCCTTGCGTTGGCCCTGTTCCGGGGCAAGAGCACCGCCACGGAGCTGTCCCTCCTCGACTTCGAGCAGAAGGTCGCCGGGGGACAGGTGGCCGACGCCACCATCCACGACGCCGACCACACCATCGACGGCAAGCTCACCGACGGCCGGGCCTACACCGCGTCCTATCCGCGCGACTACACCGCCGATCTCACCAAGAAGCTGCTCGACGCCCGGGTCGATCCCAAGGTGGAGCCGGGCGGCGGCTCGATCCTCGTCGAGCTCATCGGGAGCATGCTGCCGGTGGTGCTGGTGATCGGCGCCCTCGTGTACCTGATGTCCACGATGCAGGGTGGCGGCCGCGGTTTGGCCTTCGGCAAGGCCAAGGCCAAACAGCCCGGCGGCGACCAGCCCAAGGTCACCTTCGCCGACGTGGCCGGGTGCGACGAGGCCGTCGAGGAGCTGCGGGAGATCGAGGAGTTCCTCTCGAACCCGGAGAAGTTCCGCGCCATCGGGGCCAAGACCCCGAAGGGCGTGCTCCTGTTCGGCCCTCCCGGCACGGGCAAGACCCTGCTGGCCCGCGCCGTGGCCGGCGAGGCCAACGCCCCCTTCTTCTCGATCTCGGGCTCCGACTTCATGGAGATGTTCGTCGGCGTCGGCGCCAGCCGCGTGCGCGACCTCTTCGAGCAGGCCAAGAAGGACGCGCCGGCCATCATCTTCATCGACGAGATCGATGCCGTGGGCCGGCACCGCGGCGCCGGGCTCGGCGGCGGCCACGACGAGCGGGAGCAGACGCTCAACCAGCTCCTGGTCGAGATGGACGGTTTCGACGTGAACACCGGCGTGATCCTCATCGCCGCCACCAACCGGCCCGACATCCTCGATCCCGCCTTGCTGCGCCCGGGCCGGTTCGACCGCCAGATCGTGGTCGACCAGCCCGACCTGGCCGGCCGGCGGGCCATCCTGGCCGTGCACGTCACCGGCAAGCCGCTCGGTCCCGACGTCGACCTCGACGTGCTCGCCCGCCGCACCCCGGGGTTCACCGGCGCCGACCTTGCGAACCTCGTGAACGAGGCCGCCATCCTCACCGCCCGCCGGGGCGGCGAGACCATCACCATGGCCGCCTGCGAGGAGGCGGTCGAGCGGGTGGTGGCCGGCCCCGAGCGCAAGAGCAGGGTGATGTCGGACAAGGAGAAGCAGGTCATCGCCTACCACGAGGCCGGTCACGCCCTCGTCGGCCACGTGCTCCCCAACGCCGACCCCATCCACAAGGTCTCGATCATCGCCCGCGGCCAGGCCCTCGGTTGGACGCTGTCGCTGCCCACCGAGGACCGCCACCTGCGCACCCGTTCGGAGCTGCGCGACAACCTCGCCGTCCTCATGGGTGGGCGCACGGCCGAGGAGCTGATCTTCGGCGACCCCACCACCGGGGCCCAGAACGACATCGAACGGGCCACCCGCATCGCCCGGGCCATGGTCACCCAGTTCGGGATGAGCGAGCGGCTCGGCCCCCAGCAGCTCGGCCATCAGTCGGGCGAGGTGTTCCTGGGCAAGGAGCTGCGCCACGAGCAGAACTACTCCGACGAGGTGGCGGCGGCGATCGACGGCGAGATCCTCGGGCTGGTCGAGGCCGCCCACGGCGAGGCCCGGGAGATCCTCACGCTGCACCGGGCGACGCTCGACCGCCTCGCCGACGCGCTGATGGAGAAGGAGACCCTCGACGAGGCCGACCTCGGGCCCATCCTCGGGCATCTGGACCCGTGGGAATCCGCGGCGGGGTCGACGGGGTTGCGGGTTCCGGGCCGTCCCACCGGCAGCCCCGACGCACCGCAGCCCACGAGGGCCGATCCCTACCCCGAGCGAAAGCAGGAGCCGTGACCGACCACGATCTCGACGACCTCACCGTCTCCTCGGGTGACGACGCCGCCTTCCTCGACGGGCTCGACGGGGTGGACAGCGTGGCCGGGCTCGAGGGCCTCGTCGCCGGGTCGGAGCAACCCGAGCTCGATCTCGGCTTCCTACCCCGCAAGGCCGCCGACGATCGCGAGGCGCCGCTGGCCGCGCCGGTCGACCTCCCCCGCATCGAGGCCGCGGTGCGGGAGATCCTGCTCGCCATCGGGGAGGATCCCGGGCGCGACGGGCTGCTCGACACCCCGGCGCGGGTGGCCCGGATGTACGCCGAGGTGTTCGCCGGGCTGCGCGAGGCGCCCGAACAGCACCTGCAGGTGATGTTCGACGCCGGGCACGACGAGATGGTGATGGTCCGTGACATCGCCCTGGTCTCGATGTGCGAGCACCACCTGGTGCCCTTCATCGGGAAGGCCCACCTCGCCTACATCCCCGGTGCCGACGGGCGGGTCACCGGCCTGTCGAAGCTGGCCCGGCTCGTCGACGCCTACGCCCGCCGTCCCCAGGTGCAGGAGCGGCTCACGTCCCAGATCGCCGACGAGCTGGAGCGGACGCTCCAGCCCCGTGGGGTGCTCGTCGTCCTCGAAGCCGAGCACCTGTGCATGTCGATGCGCGGGGTCCGCAAGCCCGGGGCCTCGACCGTCACCTCGGCCGTGCGGGGCCTGTTCCGCACCAACACCGCCACCCGCTTCGAAGCCATGCGGCTCATCGACGGCGTGCGCTGACGCCATCGCCGTCTGCTCGACCGGTGGGCGAGCGTGGGTCAGGGCAGCGGTGTAGCCCGCTCGGCCATGCGCCGCACCTCGGCGTCGTACCCCTTGTCGGGCAGGCCGGGCAGGCGGATGTTCTGGAAGGCCACGGCCGAGTCGCCGAAATCGACGAGACACAGGTAGGTGCGGGTGCCGGTCTCGAGCAGCGCCATCCCGTTGGAGATCATCGTGAAGCAGATCGCCGGGCGCCCGCCGAGGGTGGTGGGGCGCTCGGCGTCGATGCGAACCGACGGCGAGGATCGCAGCCGCTCCGCCGCCGGGTCGAACGCCGACTCCTCCTTGGCCACCATCACGGCCACGGTCGGCGCCTCGGACTGCTCGGGCACGGTGAACGGGTCGGGGTCGAACAGGGCGCAGGGCTCCGGCGCGCCGTTGGTGTGCCAGCCGGCCGGGTAGGTGAGGCGGAGCCGGGCGGGGCCGAACGTGCAGGTCGGGTCGGTCGACACCGTGGTGGCCGAGCCGCCGGTGGCGGTGGTCGTCGGGGCCGAAGCGGCGGTGGTGCCGGTGCCGGTGCTGGTCGTGGTGGTCCCGGCCCAAGTAGTGGCCGGCGTCGCCCCCGAGGTGGTCGACCCCACCGCGGCCTTCGTCCCGGGCGCGGCGGGACCGGTCCCGCCGGTCCCGCTCGTTCCGCTGGTCCCGCAGCCGGCGACGGCGCCGAGCGTCACGACCACGAGGGCCGTCCACCCAGCACGCGCACCGGAGACAGGGAGCCGCATGGGTGCATCCTCGCCCCGGGGCGGGCCGCCGGTCCAGGGTCCAACGGCAGGTAGGGTGCCGGCCGTGAGCGAGCAGGACGGACGGTCGATCGTGGTGCCGACGGCGTCGTCGATCCTGCTCCCTGACCGTCCGGCCGCCGTGATGGGCATCCTGAACGTCACGCCCGACTCCTTCAGCGACGGCGGCCGCTACCTCGACCCCGAGGCCGCCATCGAACACGGCCTGGCCCTCTTCGACGAGGGGGCCGACGTCGTCGACGTGGGCGGCGAGTCGAGCCGGCCGGGGGCGGATCCGGTGCCGGAGGCCGAGGAGCTGCGCCGCGTGGTTCCCGTGGTCGCCGCCCTGGCCGCCAGTGGGAAGGGGCGCGTCTCGGTCGACACGGTGAAGCCCGATGTGGCGCGCGCGGCGATCGAAGCGGGTGCCACGCTGGTCAACGACATCTCGGCGTCGCTCCACGAGGTCGTGGCTTCGGTCGGCCGGCCCGACGTCGGATGGGTCGCCATGCACATGCAGGGCGACCCCCGCACGATGCAGGTGGCCCCGAGCTACGGCGATGTCGTCGACGAGGTGGTGTCCTTCCTCGCCGGTCGGGCCGACGCCGCCCGGGCCGCCGGCGTGGCCGAGGTGTGGCTCGACCCGGGCATCGGGTTCGGGAAGACCGAGGCCCACAACGCCTCCCTCCTCCGCCACCTCGACCGCCTGGTGGCCCTCGGCTTCCCGGTGGTGGTGGGCACGAGCCGCAAGCGGTTCCTCGGGGCCATGCTCGCCCGGTCCGACGCCGGTCGGCGGGGTGGTGCGCCGTCGAGCGGGAGCGACGATGCCGGGCTCGAGCCCGTCCCGACCGAGGACCGTCTCGCCGGCTCCGTGGCCACCGAGGTGTGGGCCGTCGCCATGGGTGCCCGCATGGTGCGGGCCCACGACGTGGCCGCTGCGGTCCAGGCGTGCCGAGTCGCCTGGACCGGCCCGAGGGGCTGAAAGCAGCGAGCGTCGACCCCTTTCGGCCCCTTCCATCGCGGGCAATTTCGGATTCGGACGATTCCGTGGCATCCTGCGGGCGATGGCTGTCAAGGGCAAATGGGCGCAGGGGATCACCCCGCGCAACTTCACGTGGATCATCAAGGACCAGATCGCGGTGTGCGAGCGCCCCGGCGGCTACGCCCAGAACCACCGCAAGGTGCGCCGCCAGGAGGAGATCATCTGGATCCGTGAGCAGGGGTTCGACTTCGTCATGTCCCTGATCCCCTCCACCCACAACCTCCACAACTACGACGAGTACGGCGTGGCGTGGAAGCACCGGCCGTACGGCATCCACGACGACCACACCGAGATGCTCGGGAAGCTGCTCCCCGAGATCAAGGAGCTGGTCAGCACCGGGCACAAGATCCTCATCCACCAGGAGGAGCTCAACGACCGGGTGTGCGGTCTCATGGCCGGGTACCTCCTGTGGGACGGCCTGATCGCGACCGGGCCGGAAGCCATCTCGATCGTCGAGCACATCACCAGCCGCCAGCTCGGCCCCCTCGGGCGCGAGCAGGTGTCGGTGGCGCTGCAGCTGCGCGACCGCAAGCGATCCTGACCCCCCGTCGCGTCACGCTGATGATCGACACCATCGAGCTCCGGGGGTTGCGGGCGATGGGCATCTGCGGCGCCCTCCCCGAGGAGCAGGAGCGCCCCCAGCCGTTGGAGGTCGACCTCGACGTCGAGGCCGACCTCGGCGCGGCGTGCCGGTCCGACGACCTGGCCGACACCATCGACTACAGCGCCCTCACCGCCGCGGCCGAGCGGGTGATCACGGCCGAGCGGTTCGTGCTGCTCGAGCGGTTGGCGGAGCGGATCGCCGACGAGGTGCTGGCCGACCCCCGGGCCGTGCGGGTCACGGTGGCCGTGCGGAAGCTGCGGCCCCCGGTGCCCCAGGCACTGGCCACGTCCGGCGTGCGGATCGTCCGCGCCCGACCGTCGTGATGCGGGCGTTCCTCGGCCTCGGGTCCAACCTCGGCGACCGCCGCCAGCTGTTGCGGGACGCGGTCGAATCGCTCCAGGGGGTCGTGGCCGTGTCCGACGTCTACGAGACCGAACCCGTCGGGGGGCCGGGCGGGCAAGGGGCCTACCTCAACCTCGTGGTCGAGCTCGACACCGACCTGTCCCCTCGCGAGCTCCTGGGGGTGTGCCACCGGCTGGAGGCCGCGGCCGATCGCACCCGGGAGGAGCGGTGGGGGCCCCGCACCCTCGACGTCGACGTGCTGTGGCACGCCGCCGGTCCGGTCGACGAACCCGACCTCGAGGTGCCCCACCCCCGCATGTGGACGCGGCGCTTCGTGATGGCGCCGCTGGCCGACCTCGCGCCGGACCTGGCGCCCGACGGCTGGAACGAGCGGGCCGAGGGCACGGTGGTCCGCCTCGGTCCGCTGGGCGAGCCGGCGGAGGGCGACGATCGGTGAGTGACGTCGCCCGGGCCCGGGTCGTGGGCGCCGGCCGGGCCGGGGGGTCGGTGGCCACCGCGCTGGCCGCAGTGGGGTGGGAGGTGCGTCCGGCGGTCGCTCGCTCCGATGGGCCCGAGGCGCTGGCCCGCGCCGCCCTGGGCGTCGACCTGCTGGTGATCGCCACGCCCGACGCCGCCATCGCCCCGACCGCGGCGGCGGTCGAGCCGGTACCGACCACCGTCGTCGCCCACCTCGCCGGCTCGCTCGGCCTCGACGTGCTGAGCGGCGCCGGGCACGGTCGGGTGGCGGCGCTGCATCCGCTCGTGTCGATGCCCTCGGCCGAGATCGGCGCCGTGCGGCTGCGGGAAGGGGCATGGTTCGCGGTGGCCGGCGACCCGATCGTGCGGGCCGTCGTCGACGCCTGGGGCGGCCGCTGGTTCGAGGTGCCCGACGAGCACCGCGCCGCCTACCACGCCGCCGCCTGCATCGCCTCCAACCACCTCGTCGCCCTGCTCGGGCAGGTGGAGCGGGTCGGGGCGCTGGCCGGCGTACCGCTCGCCGCCTACCTGCAACTCGCCGCGGCCACGGTCGACAACGTGGGCGGGCTCGGCGCCGCGGCCGCCCTCACCGGTCCCGCCGCCCGCGGCGACTGGCCCACCATCGAGCGCCACCGGGCCGCGCTCGCCGCCCTCGATCCCTCCGATCGGGCGGCCTACGACGCGATGGTCGTCCTGGCCCGCCGCCTCGTCGACCCCTGAGGCCGGGCCGCTGGCCGAGGGTCAGGAGCCGGCGAAGGGGGCGTCGATCTCCCAGAGGGCGGTGGCGAGGAGGACGTTGCCGAGCACGACGAGCTTGCCGTCGTGGAACAGGGCGCGGCTGGCCTCGCTGGGGTTGGTCGACGGCGCGATCGGGCCGACGTCGGCTTTCCAGGTCTTGCCATCGCGTGAGGACCACAGCATGGGACGATCGATGGCGCCCCGCCCGTCGCTACCGACGATGACGACGCCGTCGGGTGAGGCGGCCACGTCGCTGGCGCTCTCGTATCGCTCGGCGCCGATGCCGACCTCGGCCAGCGTGGTGCCGTCGGTCGTGGTGCGCACGGCGGGCTGTTGTCCGACGTTCCCGACGATCCAGGTGGTGGAGCCCGACGTCGTGCAGCTGACGAACGACCCTTGGCCGGTCGGGGTGCCGGCGACGGCGGACCACGAGCCGTCGCCGCCCCGGGACCAGACCATCGGGTGGGTGACGCGCTGGGCGTCGCGCTGGTAGCCCACGGCGATCACGGTGGCGCCGGCGGCGCAGAACGCGGCAGGCAGGCCGTCGGGGAAGTCGCCGGGGTCCGGTGTCCACGTGGTGAGGTCGGTCGACGTCCACACCCGGCCGTTGCGGTGGATGTCGCCCGAGCTCGGGTAGTCGGAGCCCGACAGGTACCAGCGGTCGCCGAGATGGGCCAGGGCACCCGGGGTCTGCTCCCCGGGCCCGCCGATCACGGTGCGGCCCGACACCGATCCGTCCTCGGCCACCTTGGCCACGGCGATGTCGTTGAAGTCCGTGCCCGTGGCTCCTTTGTCACGGGTGCCCTCGGTCCCCCCCACCACGACGGCGCCGCCCCGCCCGTCGCTGGCCGCGCTGCGGATCGAGGTGAACCCGCTCGGCTCCTTCTGGGTCAAGCTGCCCGGGCCGCCCGTCCACAGCACGGGCGAGAAGTCGATCCGGCTCAGGTCGCCCTTCGGCCCGACCGTGCCGGCGAGGAGCAGGCCGCGGCCGAGCTCGCTCAGGTCGGCGGCGCTCGAGAACGGCGCGGTCTGGGGCAACGGGTCGTCGCCGGGGCGGATGGTCTCCGTGGTGCGGGCCGCCAGGAAGAACTCGGCACTCCGCGGCACGGGGACGATCAGGAGGATCGGGCCGGCGCCGGCGGCGACGGGTCCGGCGCCCAGGGGGGCGCCTTTGGCGGACGGGTCGGGCGGGTACGACAGGACGTCCCACCCCTTGGACTTGTCGTAGACCACGCCGATGGGGAACGACGACTGCCCGCTGGGCTCGGCGGCCAGGATCACGGCGCCGCCCTGGACGGTGGCGTGGCGGGGGGTGGCGGTGACCGGCTTGCCCTTGACCGAGGCGGGGTCGGGCGTCCACGCCGACCCGTCCGTCGAGCTCCACCGCATCAGGGTGGTGCCGTCCCGGCCCGTCCCGAAGGCCTCGAGCTCGCCGTCGATGACCGCGCCCGTGCTGACCCGGCCGCTGCCGACCTCGCCGAAGGACCCGGCCGCGGCCTCGTGCCAGGTCGCGCCCTTGTCGGTGGACACCCAGGCCGTCGGGCGGGTGCCGTCGTCCCGCCGCTGGTTGCCGAGCAGCACCACGGCGGAGGCGTTGGCGACGACGGCGGTGAACCGGACGTCGGCCGCCTCGGGCACCGGCGCGACGGTCCAGGACTTGCCCGGGGCGCCGTGCCCGACGATGCCCACCAGCTTCCCGTCGGCGGTGCCCTGCCCGGCCACGACGTAGTCGCCGTCGGGCACCTTGGCCACGGCGGCGAGCCGCCCCTCCCGCATGCCGCCGGCTTCCGGAGCGCCGAGGCTCCATCGGCCGAGGTTGTCTCGGCTCCAGATCTCGGGCAGCACCGTGTCGCCGTCGATGGTGGAGCCGGCGGCGACGATCTCCTTCTTGTCGGTGGCCACGGCCTCGACGCTGCCGGCCGAGTCGCCGAAGACCTGGTCATCGACCATGGTGATGCGCTTGCCGCTGACCAGCCAGATGGTGGGGCGGGCCTTGGCCTGGTCGTTGGCGAGCCGCACGCCGCCCACGACGTACTGCCCGGTGTCGGCGCTCGTGGCCGCCGACGTGAAGAACGCCGCCGGCTCCTTCGAGGTCAAGGCCGGGTCCTCGATCCGGCGCCACGTCGGCTTGGTCGGGGCGGTCGTGCCGCCCGGCGCCCCGCCGCCGCCGCTCGCCCCGCCGCCGGCCCCGCCGGCGTCGCCGTTGCCGGCGGACCCGCTGGGCCCGCTCGTGCAGGCCCCCCCGAGCAGCGCAACGGCCACCATCCCGACCACGACCCGTCGTCTCACCATGCCGCAACTCTGCCACGCCGACCGGCCGGGCCGCGGGCCTGTCGGCGCGTGTCAGGCCTGTGGCGCCGTCTGGATGCGAGGAGCGACACCTGTGCTCCGATCTGCATCCAGACAGCGGACGGCGGTGGTGGTCGCTCGGCCCGGCCCCACGCCGTGCCGGTAGGGTGCCGGCCATGCAGGTGGTCGAGACCATCGCCGGGTTCCGGCACCTCTTGGACGGCACACGCCACGACGGCGGCCGGGTCGGCCTCGTCCCGACGATGGGCTACCTGCACGACGGCCACGCGTCGTTGATGCGCCGGTCGGTCGCCGACGGCGACGCCGTCACCGCCGTCACGATCTTCGTCAACCCGTTGCAGTTCGCTGCCAACGAGGATCTCGCCTCCTACCCCCGCGACCTCGACCGCGACCTGGCGCTGTGCGAGGCCGCCGGCGTGGGCGTGGTGCTGGCGCCGCCGGTGGAGGAGATGTACCCCGAGCCGATCCTCACCACCGTGAGCGTCGCCGAGGTGTCGGCCCGGATGGAGGGCGCGACCCGGCCCACCCACTTCGCCGGCGTCGCCACGGTCGTGTCGAAGCTCTTCAACATCGCCGGCCCGTGCCGCGCCTACTTCGGCGAGAAGGACTTCCAGCAGCTCGCCGTGGTCACCAAGATGGCGCGGGACCTGAACTTCCCCGTGGAGGTCGTCGGGTGCCCGATCGTCCGTGAGCCCGACGGCCTTGCCATGTCGAGTCGCAACGTCTACCTCGACGAGCACGAGCGCCGTGCGGCGACCGTGCTCTGGGCGGCGCTGCAGCGCGGCGCGGCGGTCATCGAGGCCGGCGAGCGGTCGCCCGCGGCGATCGTCGACGCCCTCGTGGCCACCGTCGGGAGCGAGCCCCGGGCCACGCTCGACTACGCCGAGCTGGTCGACCCGGCCACGTTGGCCCCGTGCGCCGAGCCGCTCGCGTCGGGCCAGGAGGTGCGGCTGCTCGTGGCCGCCCAGGTCGGCCGCCCCCGCCTGCTCGACAACCTCGGCGTCACGGTTCCCTGACCCGCCGGCGGGCGCTCCACAGCGCCGCCGCCAGCAAGGCGACGCCGGCCAGCACGCTGGTCGCCCGTGCCGGGCCGAGGATGGGGGGTTGCTGGGCCCGCACCGCGATCACGTGCCGACCGTCGGGGACGTCGACGACCATCTCGCCCCACCGGTTGCGTGCCGGTGTCGTCTCGACCCCGTCGAGCTCGACGCGCCAGTACGGGCCGCGCTGGGCCCGGACACCGACCTGGGCGGCACCGTGGGCGTCGACATCGACGAGCACGTCACCCACGACGCCCACGTCACCGACAGAGTCGGGGCGCGCGGTCACGACGGCGTCGCCGCTCCACCGGGCCGCCCGGCCGGGCGTGGCGCCGACCACCTCGTAGATGGCGAACCGTGAGGTGCGGGCCTGCGCGCGGAAGCCGCCGGCGGCGCCTTCGAGGATCGCCGCCGTCCGCGTGCCCTCGCCCGGGATCGGGCCCACCACGAGCTGGGTGATGCCCAGCTCGACGAGCCGGCCGTGGAGATCGCCGAGCACCCGCGGGTCCCGCTCGGCGTCGGCCCAGCGCAGACCGAGCAGCGATTCGTTGCCCTCGTAGCCGGCGGCCGAGATCTGGGTGGCATCGGGCCCGCCCATGATGCTTCGCTGCATCGGTGACGGGTGGACCGGTCCGCCGTTGACGGCCTCTCGGCCGGTGGCGAACGGGGTGAACCCTGCGTAGAAGCTCCCGTCGATCCAGGACTGGGTGAAGAGGAGCCTGCCCTCCCCCGGACGGAGCGCCTCCCACAGGGCGTCGGGGCCGCGGGCACCGAACGCGGGCATCCGGTCGGCGATCGATCCGGGCAGGATCGAGGGCGCTTCGATGGCGAGCCAGAGTGCGGCGCCGGCGCTGACGGCCAGCACCAGTCGGGCGGGATCCCGAAGCGCCCCGAGTTTCGTGAGGCCGAGGGGCGCGACCATGGCCATCCAGAGGATGACGATGTCGAACGTGCGGTTGGCCGGGAACAGCGGGATGCCCAGGCCCTGATCGGCCGCGATGACGACCGCCTCCACGGCGAGGAGCGGGAGCAGGCTCCCCACGAGCAGGGCGGGCCCGGGACGCCCGGCTCCCCGGCGGAGGGCGAAGGCCGACGCCAGCACCGCCGCCACGAGCAGGGGCCAATCGACGCTCGACTGGGACTCCGGTTGGACGAGGAAGCCGAGCCCCACCCCCGCGGCGCTGGCGCGCAACGGTGTGGTCTGGTCCCGCAGGAGGAACGTGCCGGTCCACCACACGCCGGCGAAGGCGATGCCCGACGCCACGGCGAAGATGACGGCGCGGGGGAGCGGGTCGCCTCGCCGGCGGCCGAGGTACCACCACCAGGCCACCACCGCGAGGAAGAAGGGCACGAAGTAGAGGTGGACGACGGTCGTCGCCGCCACGGCGAGGGCCGACAGCACAACCCACCCGCGACCGGTGCGTCGGCCCTCGGCCAAGGCACCGGCTGCGGTCAGCATGGCGGCGATGGCGAGGAACTGCAGTCCGATGGACAGTCGGGCGGCGAGCACGCCGCAGCCGATCCCGGCGTAGGTCCCGGAGTGGCCGAAGACGAGGGTGCCGGTGAGCACCCCCGACAGCGTTGCGACCGGGACGGGGGCCCGGCTCGCCCGAACGGCGGCGAAGGCACCGAGGCCGGGGAGGAACCAGGTCACGACCAGCACCAGCCAGTAGGCGGTCGGGTCGGTGAGGCGGAGCAGGGTGTGGAACATCCAGCCGAGCGCCGCCGCTCCCGGTGGGTAGAACTGGAGCTCGGCGAACCCTCCTTCGAACCGCCAGGACCACCCGGTGGGGTCGCGCCCGTGATCGACGGCCTCGGTGAAGGAGAGTTGGTGGGCGTACTTGTAGAGGTTGTCGCAGGCGGCGGGCACTGCGGCCTCGGCCAGCAGCGCCCGTCCGGCGAAGGCGAGGACTCCGACGACGGCCAGGGCTCCGAGCGCCGTCGCCAGCGCCGAGCGTCGTCGCATGGGCGGACTGTACCGGACGGTTGGGCACCGCACGGGCGTGCTGATATGGTGACGAGGTTCACTCCCGCAGGGCGACCCGATCCGGGCGTCAAGCACCCAGGAGGTCGGTGATGCATCGACGCATGATGAAGTCCAAGATCCACCGCGCCACGGTGTCCGACGCCAACCTGCACTACGTGGGCAGCGTCACCCTCGACACCGAGCTGATGGCCCTCGCCGACATCCGGGAGTGGGAGCAGGTCACCATCGTCGACATCGACAACGGGGCCCGGTTCGAGACCTACGCCATCCCCGGTGGCCGGGGCGACGTGTGCCTCAACGGCGCAGCTGCCCGGCTGGTGCACCCTGGCGACAAGGTGATCATCATCACCTACGCCGACTACGACGACGCCGAGCTCGACGAGTACCAGCCCCGGGTCGTCCACGTCGACACGGCCAACCGCCCGGTCGACGAAGCCACGGCCAAGCTCCTGGCGCAGGCCACACCGGGGCCGATCCGCTACGTGGAGATCCAGGCCCAGGTGCAGCGCGAGATGGCCACGCTCGATGCCGAGCTCGGCGAACTCGGCTGACCTGCACTCCGGCGAGCCCCTCGACCTGCTCGTCCTCGGCAGCGGCGTCGCCGGGCTGTCGGCGGCGGTCCGCGCTGCCCGTCGCCACGGCCTGCGGGTCGGGGTCCTCACCAAGGGCGAGCTCGAGCAGTCCACCACGCGGTGGGCCCAGGGAGGCGTGGCAGCCGTGCTCCACGCCGACCCCGACTCGCCCGACTCCACCGACCTCCACCTCCTCGACACCCTCACCGCCGGGGCCGGCCTGTGCGACGAGGACGCGGTGCGGGTGCTCGTTGACGAGGGGCCGAGCCGGGTCAACGGGCTGATCGCCCTCGGCGCCACCTTCGACCGCGACGGCGAGGGCAAGCTCGAGCTGGCCCGGGAGGGGGGCCACACCCTTCCGCGGATCGTGCATGCCGGCGGCACCGACACGGGCGCCGAGATCGAGCGCGCCCTCGTCGACGCCGTTCGGGCCACCGCCGCCGCGATCTTCGAGCACGCCTTCGCCACCGACCTGCTGGTGGAGGCGGGCCGCTGCCGTGGCGTGCGGGCCGTCACCACCGACGGGGTGGTCGACGTCGCCGCCCGCAACGTGCTGTTGGCCACCGGTGGCGCCGGCCAGCTCTACAGCGTCACGACCAACCCGGTCGAGGCCACGGGCGACGGGGTGGCGATGGCCCTCCGGGCCGGTGTGGCCTGCGCCGACGTCGAGTTCGTGCAGTTCCACCCCACCGCGGTCCACCGGGCCACCATGCCGCGCCTGCTGCTGAGCGAGGCGCTGCGCGGCCACGGGGCCAAGCTCCGCGATGCGCGCGGTGAGCGCTTCGTCGACGAGCTGCTCCCACGTGACCAGGTCAGCCGGGCCATCACCCGGCGGATGCTCGACGACGGGACCGAGCACGTGTGGCTCGACATCACCGAGCTCGAGGCCTTCGACCAGCGGTTCCCCACCCTCACCCGGGAGCTGCGGGCCGCGGGGTTCGATCCGCCGGCCGAGTGGGTGCCGGTGGCGCCAGCAGCCCACTACTTCTGCGGCGGCGTGGTGACCGACCTCGACGGGGCGACCTCGCTCCCCGGGTTGTGGGCGGCCGGAGAGGTCGCCTGCTCGGGCGTGCACGGCGCCAACCGCCTCGCGTCCAACTCGCTCCTCGAGGGCATGGTGTTCGGGTGGCGCGTGGTGGAGGCGATCGAGGCCGGCCAGGAAGGGCCCTCGACCACCGGGGCGATGCGGGCCGTGCTCGGGACGGCGGCCGACGGGGCGATCGGCGGGCGGCCGCTGCCGGGGTGGACGTCGCCCGGCGCCCTGGCGTGGACGCCGCCGGCCGCGATGGCCGATGCCGGCGTCGCCGACCTGCTGGCCCGGTTCCAGCACGGGATGACCGCCGGCGCGGGCGTCCTCCGGTCGGCCGATTCGCTGGACGAGGCGGCCGTCCTCGTCGACAAGGTGCGGGGCGAGCTCGGTCCCGTGGGCTCGGTCGCCGGGGTCCAGCTGGCCAACCTCCTCGACGTGGCCACGGCCGTGCTGGCGGCGGCCCGGGCCCGGGAGGAGAGTCGCGGGGCCCACACCCGCAGCGACCATCCCGACCGCCGCGACGAGTTCTGCTTCCGTCTCGTGCTCTCGCGCTGATCCGACGGCGGCCGCCCGTCACGGCCGGGGCTGCCAAGATGGGGGGCATGAGCCATCCCGCCAACTGGTACCCGGATCCCTTCGGTCGCTTCGAGCTGCGCTACTTCGATGGCGCCAACTGGACCGAGCACGTGAACAACGGTGGCACGGCCGCCGTCGATCCGCCGACGCCCGGGCCCGGCACCGCCGTACCGGTGGGCGACCAGCGAGCCGACCAGGTGCAGCGGCAGGTGCAGCAGCAGGCCGGGGTGGCCGGCGCGTGGCAGGGCGGCGGCACGATCTTCACCGAGCCGGTCCTGGTGGTGAACCAGAAGGCCAAGATCATCGAGATCAACAACGAGTACGCCATCTACGACCAGCACGGCCGCCAGCTCGGCGCCGTGCGCCAGGTCGGGCAGAGCGCGGCGAAGAAGGCCCTGCGGGTGCTCACCAGCATGGACCAGTACATGACCCACAAGCTCCAGCTGGTCGACATCCAGGGCAATGTGCTCCTGGCCCTGACCCGCCCGGCCAAGGTGATGAAGAGCAAGATCATCGTGACCAACGGCGCCGGGGCGGAGGTGGGCACGATCGTGCAGGAGAACATGATCGGCAAGATCCGCTTCGGGCTGATGGTGGGGGGCCAGCGCGTCGGGTCGATCAACGCCGAGAACTGGCGGGCGTGGAACTTCTCGATCCGCGACGCGCAGGAGCAGGAGGTGGCCCGGATCACCAAGACGTGGGAGGGCCTGGTGAAGACCATGTTCACCTCGGCCGACAACTACGTGATCCAGATCCACTTCCAGCTGCCCGAGCCGCTGCTGAGCCTCGTGGTCGCGTCCGCCGTCTCGGTCGACACGGCCCTGAAGCAGGACCAGCGTGGCTTCAACTGACGCCGCGGTGCCGCGGCGCGATCTCGTCCTCCCGCGCCACGTCGTCGTCGACGTGGTGACCCGGGCGCTGGCCGAGGACCTCACCCCTCTCGGCGACCTCACCTCGGCCCTCCTGCCCCGCAGCCTGCGGGCCCGGGCCCACTTCGTGGCCCGCACCGGCGGCGTCGTGGCCGGCACGCAGCTGGCGGTGGAAACCTTCCGGCAGGTGGGCGACGGGCTCGAGGCCGCGTTCGACGTGGTCGACGGCGATCGGGTGGAGGCGGGCCGGCGCCTGGGGGTCGTCGAGGGCGTGTTGGCCGACATCCTCACGGGGGAGCGCACCGCCCTCAACCTGCTCTCCCATCTCTCGGGCGTCGCCACCGCCACGGCCCGGTTCGTCGACGCCGCCGCCTCTCGGGGTGGCACCGCCCGGGTGTGGGACACCCGCAAGACCACGCCCGGGCTGCGCACGGTGGAGAAGCACGCGGTGCGGGCCGGCGGCGGTCGCAACCACCGCGGCAACCTCTCGGACTGGATCCTGCTGAAGGACAACCACCTGGCCCTGCTCGGCATCGAGGAGGCGGTGGCGCTCGCCCGCGACCGGTGGCCGGGCCGCACCGTCCACGTCGAGTGCGACCGCCTCGACCAGGTAAAGGCGGCCCTGGCCGCCGGCGCCGACGCCCTGCTCCTCGACAACATGACGGTGGACCAGGTGCGCGAGTGCGTCGCCGCGGCCGAGGCCCACGCCGCCGGCGGCGGGGGTCGGCGACCGCTGCTCGAGGTCTCCGGCGGCGTCACCCTCGACACCATCGCCGACTACGCCACCACCGGCGTCGACATGATCTCGGTGGGCGCCATCACCAACTCGGCCCCGGTGCTCGACATCGGGCTCGACATCCTCGAGCCCTGATCCGCCCGCGGCGGCGCGGTCGGGGCCGACTCGACCGGTCCCCCCGGGCGCGGAGTACCGTGGCGAGAACGCACGCCGAGGTGTCCACCCGGCAAGCCCCGAGGACCGAATGCCATGCTGCTCGTGATCGACGCCGGCAACACCCATACCGTCGTTGGCCTCTACGACCTCGACGACGACGGCGCCGGGCCACCCCCTGACCGCCGGTGCGAGGACGGCCTGCTGGATCACTGGCGCCTCGCCACGATCGCCGGCCGGACCTCCGACGAGCTCGCCGTGATGCTGCAGGGCTTCCTCCAGCTGCGGCGCTACAGCCTCGACGACATCGACGGGATCGCGGTGTCGAGCGGCGTCCCCCGCACCACGTCGTCGCTCCGCGAGCTGGCCGAGCGGTACCTCGACTTCGACCCGGTCGTGATCGAGCCGGGTGTCCGCACCGGCATCGCCATCCTGTACGAGAACCCCAAGGAGGTGGGCGCCGACCGCATCGCCAACGCGGTGGCCGCCTACGACCTCTACGGCGGCCCGACCATCGTGGTCGACTTCGGCACGGCCATCACCTGTGACGCCGTGTCGGGCAACGGCGAGTACCTCGGCGGCGCCATCGCTCCCGGGATCGAGATCTCGATGGACGCGCTGGTCGGCCGGGCCGCTGCGCTCCGCGCCGTGGAGCTGCGCCCGCCCCGCAACGTGCTCGGCAAGAGCACGGTCGAGTCGATCCAGTCCGGGGCGGTCTACGGCTTCGCCGCCCAGGTCGACGGGTTGTGCGACCGCATCGAGGCCGAGCTCGGGCCCTGCACCGTGATCTCCACCGGGGGCCTGTCGGGGCTGATCCACCCCCACTCCCGGCGCATCGGCCACGACGAGCCGTGGCTGACCCTCCACGGTCTGCGCCTCGTCTACGAGAAGAACGCCTGACCCACCCCGCCCCTCGCCGTCTGGACCCGTCCGGATGCGGTGAGCGACACCGGCGCGCCGGATTGCATCCAGACGAGGGGAGGAGGGGCAGAATGGGGGGTCCGGCGGCTTGACGACGATGGGAGCGCTGCGGTGCGAGTGCTGATCACCGGCATGGGTGGCGAGCTCGGGACGCGGATCGCCAACCTGCTCGAGCGCGACAGTCGGGTCGACGCCGTGCACGGGGTCGACCTCGACCCGCCCCGCCGCCGCCTGCACCGGGCCGAGTTCCACTGGATCGACCCCCGTGACGTGCCGGCGATCACGTCCCTCTTCGAAGAGCTCCAGCCCACCGCCGTGATCCACCTCGGCATCTACGAGCCCTTCGCCCGCAGCAGCCCGACCTCGGCCGTCGAGCGAACGGCCCGCGGCACGGTCACGTTGCTCGAGGCGGCAGCGTTGGTCGGGTCGGTCGACCGGCTCATCCTGCGGAGCGGCATCGAGCTGTACGGGCGTCGCCGCAACAGCCCGCTGGTGCCCGACGAGGACGTCGACCCCGATCCCACCACCCCGTTCGGCCACGTGCTGCGGTACGCCGAGCGGGTGGCCGGCGACTTCGGCGCCGCCCACGGCGTGCCCGTGACGGCGCTGCGCTTCGCCCCGCTGGTGGGTCCCCACTTCCCGAGCCCGCTCGGCCGCTACCTGCGCCTGCCCGCAGTGCCGTTCAGCCTGCTCGGCGACCGGCCCTTCTCCGTGCTCCACCAGGAGGACGCCGCCCGCGCCATCGTGGCCGCGCTGCGCTCGCCCTACGACGGGCCCGTGAACGTGGTCGGCGAGGGTGCGGTCACGGTGTCGCAGGCGGCCCGCCTCGGTGGACGGGTCCCGGTCCCGATCGCCGGGCCGGTGTGGCGCTCGGTCCGGGTCCTGTCGGAGCTGGTGGGTGCGCCCGTGCCGGAGCACATCCACGAGCAGCTGGTGCGGGGCCGCACGGCCGACGGGTCGCGGGCGGGCGAGCGGCTGGGCGTGGCCCCCCGCTACAGCACCCGCGAGGTGATCGAGGCGCTGTACGACTGGGAAGAGGTCACCTACCTGCCCGTGACCGAGGAGGTCGAGCCGTGAGCCTGCCGCCGCTGTCGTCGGCCACCGACGCCGCCGTGACCGAGGCCGGGCACGACCGCTCGCTGTCGGCCGTCCTCACCCGCCGGCTCACCGGCCGTCACGACCTCGACCCGTGGGGCCTCGACCCCGATCTGCGGGCGCTGGTCCAACCGTTGGCCCGGCTGCGCTGGGCCGTCGATGTCGACGGCGCCGACCTGCTCCCCGGCGGGCCGGCGCTCCTCGTGCACAACCAGCGGCTCGGGATCTCCGAGCGCTACGTGCTGGCCGCCGGTCTCACCCGGGCCGTGCAGCGGACGACCCGCCCCGCCGGCCTGCTCGACCTCGGCGTGGTGGAGCCGGTGCTGAACCGGGTGGGCGTCGTGCCCGACGATGCCGCCGATCTGCGGGCCCTGTTCCGCCGCGGCGAGCTGGTCTCGGTCGGTCTCGAACGGCTGGCCGCCAATCGCTTCACCGCCGGTCGCTGCCCGCTGCCGCCCCTCGAGGCTGCCGCTGCTGTCGGTGTGCCCATCGTGCCGGTCGCCGTGGTGGGCCGGGAGCTCGGCCGTCGGTGGGAGCTCATCATCGGCGCGCCGGTGCCCACCCGCCGCCGAGGGTCGCCCCCCACGCCGACCGAGCTCGCCATCGCGGTGCGCCGCCGGGTCGGGCAGCTCCTCGAGGCGGCGCGGGCCGGCCGGTCGGCGCTCTGACCCCTGCGCGGCACCGCGTCGCCAGGTCGTCGACGCGGTGTCGCTACACTGCCGCGGTCATGGCGTACGCGACGGCGGCGGACGGTACCCGGCTCTGGTACGAGGTGATCGGCCCCGCGCACGCGCCGCCGTTGCTGATGATCCAGGGGCTCGGGGCCGACAGCAAGGGATGGCTGCGCCAACGGCGGGCCCTCTCCCGACACTTCCGCTGCGTGCTGTTCGACAACCGGGGCGTCGGCCGGTCCGACAAGCCGGCGGGTCCCTACGACCTGGAGGTGATGGCGGCCGATGCCGTCGCCGTGCTCGACGCCGAGGGCATCGCCCGGGCCCACGTGATGGGGGCGTCGATGGGCGGCGTGCTGAGCCAGATCCTCGGCGTCCGCCACCCGGACCGGGTGCTGTCGCTCACCCTCGCCTGCACGGCCTGCCGGCACCACCGGTGGCGCCGGCAGCTGCTCTCGCAGTGGGCCGAGCAGGCGGCCGACGCCGGGATGGGGGTGTTCCTGCAGGAAGGGGCGCGGTGGCTGATCGGTCCACGTTCGCTGCGCCGGGCCCTCCCGTTCCTGCCCTTCGTCGGGCCGTTGAGCGGGCTCGCGTTCTCGACCCCGGCCCATGCCTTCGTGGCCCAGGTCGAGGCCATCCTCACGCTCCACGACGACATCCGCTTCGAGCTCGAGGCGATCGACGTGCCCACCCTCGTGCTGGTCGGCAGCCAAGACATCCTCACCCCCCTCGGCGACTCCGAGGAGATCGCTTCCCTCATCCCCGGCGCCGAGCTGGCCGTGGTCGGCGGCGCCGCCCACGGGTTCATGTTCGAGCACGCCGGCGCCTTCAACCGGACCGTGCTCGACTTCCTCGAGCGGGTGGTGGCCCGGGAGGCCGAGCAGGCGGCTGGCATCGACCTGCTCGAAGCCAGCTGACGGAGCGGCTCGCCCCTTCGGCTCCGTCCGCCGGCATCGTGGGTCACGAGTAGCGCTCGTGGATCGTGTCGGCGAGACGACGGCCGGTCTCGAGCGGGCCGGTGTCGTGGCGTTCCAGCACCACGCCGGCGGCCACGAGCACGGCGCCGCCGGCCGCCAGCCACGCCCACTGGGGAACGCCGACGGGCACGGCGAGGACCTCGTGCCACGCCGTGGCGACGAGGAGCACGGTGCCGAGCAGGAGCGGTCCGGCCAGGCGCCGTGACCCGCCGGCCAGCACGGCCACCACCCCGACGGCACCGGCGACGATGGCGTGGATCCCGTCGCCGTGATCGATGCGCTCGAGGAGGGCGGTGAGGCCGAGGCCGAGGATGGCCGGCCCGTAGGCGACCCAGCTCGACACGGCGGCGGCGGGCTCGATGGCGGCGGCGTGGTCCCGCCGACGGCACACCAGGCCGGCGACCAGCAGCACGGCGGCGACCGGTGCGGCGTAGGCGTCGAGGGCGTGGACGTGGGCCACGGCTAGGTGGACCCAGGCCCCCAGCAGCACGACGGCGGCGCCGCCGAACCCGACGATCGGGTCGCGGCGGGCCAGGCCGGCGGCGGCCGCCAGCCCACCGAGCAGCAGCAGCACCGTGGCGAACGTCGCCGCCTCGGCCAGGCCGAGGGCGAGCCCGACCGTGGCGCTCGAGGCGGCGATGGCCGCCACGGGAAGGGCCCAGGCCCGGCGCCCC
>JAKOVR010000067.1 GCA_029782025.1 Actinomycetes bacterium
CCCGCCCCCGGGGGTGCTATTTGTGCGCGTCCGCTAACAATTCGCACCCACAGGGGAAGGCGGTCCGTTACGGGGAGGGTTCCCAGCGGAACCGGGCGGCGGCGAGGGCCGGGGCGGCGAGCGCCCATGCCCCGAGCACCAGCCAGGCCCGTCCGGAGGCGGCGGCCCCCGGGCCGAGCGCGCCGCCCATCACCTCGGAGAGGGCGGCGGCGGGCAGCAGCCGTGCGCCGGCCTCCATCACGCCGGGGAGGCGGTCGAGCGGGATGATCATCCCGCCGAGCAGCAGGAGGACGAGGTAGAGCCCGTTGCACAGGGCGAGGTTGACGATCCCCTTGAGCGTGCCGGCCAGGTACAGGCCGACCCCGGCGAAGGCGGCGGTGCCGAGCACCACGGCGGGGACGGCGAGGGCGGCGGTGCCGGCCGGCCGCCAGCCGAGGGCCAGGGCGGTGGGGGCCAGCACCCCGACCTGCACCGCTTGGAGCACCAGCACGGTCAGGACCTTGGCCGTCACCAGCCGCGGGCGGCCGAGCGGCGTGGCGCCGAGCCGCTTGAGCACGCCGTACTGCCGCTCGAACCCCGTCCCGATCCCGAGGCTGACCATCGCACTCGACATCACGGCGAGGGCGAGGATCCCCGGGGCGAGGAAGTCCACGGCCTTGGCCGTGCCGGCGGGGCGGGGGAGGACGTCGACGAGGGAGAAGAACACGAGGAGCAGCACGGGGATGCCGAGGCTCACCAGCAGCTGCTCGCCCTGGCGCAACGACAGGCGCAGCTCCATGCCCACCTGGGCCCGGAGCGCTTTCACCGGCCCTCCCGGGTGCGTCCCGCGCCACGACGCCGACCCGGCCCACGACGTGCCGCCCCTCGGCCGCCGGCGACGTCGTCATCGCCATCCTCACCGCTTGGTTCGCTCTCGGCGGTGAGGCGGAGGAAGACGTCCTCGAGGGACTGCCGGCCGGCCCGGAGGTCGGCCAGCGGGAGGTCGTGCTCGGCCAGCCAGGCCGTGAGCGCAGCGACATTGGCCGGGGACGGCGCCACTTCGGCCACGTACTCGCCCGGGGCGACCTCCCGCACCGGGGCGCCGCCGAGCCGATCGGTGAGGGCCACGGTGTCGAGCCGGGTCGGTGCCCCGAAGCGGATCTGCTCCCCGCCGTCGCCGGGCCGGGTGAGCTCGGCCGGGGCGCCGGCGGCGAGCACCCGTCCGTGGTCGATGATCACCACCCGGTCGGCCAGGCGTTCCACTTCGTCGAGGTCGTGGCTGGTGAGCAAGACCGTCACGCCCTGATCCCGCAGGCCGGCGATCACGGTGCGGATGAGCTGGCGTCCCGCCGGGTCGATGCCGGCGGTGGGCTCGTCGAGGAACACCACCTCGGGCCGGCCCACGAGCGCCAGGGCCAGGGAGAGGCGCTGCTGCTCGCCGCCGCTCAGGGTGCGCCACGAGCTCGAGGCCCGGTCGGCCAGGCCGACCCGCTCGAGGAGCTCGTCGGGGTCGGCCGGGTCGTCGTAGTAGGCGGCGAAGAGGTGGAGCACCTCACGGGGCCGGGCCCCGGTGTACACGCCACCCTGCTGGAGCATCACCCCCACCCGGCGCACCAGATCGTCGTGGTCGGCTTGGGGATCGAGGCCGAGCACCCGGGCCGACCCGCCGCTCGGCCGGCGGTACCCCTCGAGTACCTCGACCGTGGAGGTCTTCCCCGCCCCGTTGGGGCCGAGCAGGGCGAGGATCTCCCCCGGGCGGGCGTCGAAGGACACGCCGTCGACGGCGACCAGATCGCCGTAGCGCACCACGAGATCCCGGACCTCGATCATCGGCGGGCTCGGCTCGCGGCTCGGCGACGGTCGGGCATGGCGCCAGTCTTGCCGAATCGGGCTCGGGGTCACCATGTGCGGCCGCACTACGGTTTGCCCCCATGATCGACGTCCGCCGCATCCGCACCGAGTTCGACGAGGTCCACGCCGCCCTCGCCCGCCGGGGGGGCGACGTGGCGTCCGAGGCCGCCGCAGTCCGCGAGCTCGACGAGCAGCTACGGGTGCTGGTCCAGCGCCGCGACGACCTGCGGGCCCAGGTCAACCAGGTGTCGAAGGACGTCGGCACGCTCCGGCGCGACGGGAAGGTGGCCGAGGCCGAGGCCAAGCAGGCCGAGAGCCGCGCCCTCGGCGAGCAGGAGAAGGAACTGGCGGCGGCGTCGGCCGACCTCGAGGGCCAGATCCGCGACCTGCTCCTCCGCATCCCCAACCTGCCCCACCCGGACGTGCCCGACGGTGCGACCGACGCCGACAACCCCGTCCGGCGGGTCGTGGGCTACGACGAGGCGGCCTACGCCGAGCACCAGCGCGTCCCCCACTGGGAGATCGGCGAGCGCCTCGGCATCCTCGACATCGAACGGGCCGTGAAGATCAGCGGGTCGATGTTCACGATGTTCCGCGGGCAGGGCGCCACCCTGAGCCGGGCGTTGTGCCAGCTCGCCCTCGACAACAACGCCGACGCCTTCGAGGAGATCCGGCCACCCACGCTGGTGCTGTCGTCCACCCTCACCGCCACGGGCCAGCTCCCGAAGTTCGCCGACGACGCCTACGCCATCGAACGGGACGACCTCTGGGCCATCCCCACCGCCGAGGTGCCCCTCACGTCCATCGGCAAGGACGAGATCCTCGACGAGGCGGCGCTCCCACTCCGGTTCATGGCCTACTCGCCCTGCTACCGCCGCGAAGCCGGCTCGGCCGGGCGCGACACCCGGGGCCTGCTGCGGGTCCACGAGTTCGACAAGGTTGAGATCCTGGCCTACACGACGCCGGCCCAGGCCCCCGCCATGCTCGACGAGCTCGTCCAGCGGGCGGAGCGCACGATCGCCTCGCTCGGTCTGGCCTACCGGGTGATCGAGATCTGCACCGGCGACCTCGGGCAGAGCCACCACCGGTCCTTCGACATCGAGGTCTACGCCCCGGGCGTCGGCCAGTGGCTGGAGGTGAGCTCGATCAGCTGGTTCAGCGATTACCAGGCCCGGCGGGCCAACATCCGCTACCGCCCGGAAGGCGAGAAGGGCACCCAGATGATCCACACCCTCAACGGGTCGGCCCTCGCCGTCCCCCGCGTGTGGGCGGCCATCGTGGAGACCCACCACCAGCCCGACGGCACGGTCCGGATCCCCGAGCCGCTCCTGCCGTACATGCGAGGCGCGACCTCTCTAGGCTGAACCTCCGTGGACGCCGAGCTCGACCCGGGGGAGGGGGCCGCCGTGGTTGCGGCCGGTCGACGGTCGGCGGGTGAACCGTGGCGGCGGGTCGCCGGGCTCGTGCTCTTCGCCTACGCGCTGGTGTGGGGCGTGGCGCTCTCGCTCGACACGTTCTCCTCCTCGACGTTCGCCTCGTCGCAGAAGGCGATGTCCAACCTCGTGGTCCGGGTGCTCCTCGCCGCCGTCGCCGTCGCCGCGGTGCACCACCTCCTCGACGGGGTCCGCCGGCTGCTGCCGCCGACGTCGTCGGTGCGCCGCCGGGCCGACGCCGTGTACGCCTTCGGCCTGTGGGCCCTCGGCGCCCCCGTCGTGGTGTTGGCCCTGTGGCCCGCGGTGCGGTGGTGGTTCGCATGACCGCCACGCTGACCCCGGACTCGGGCGCTGACGGGATCGACGGTGTCGACGGGACCGCCGGGGGTGTCGGCGTCGCCACCGACGAGCCCTCGGGCGCCGACCCGGACGTCCGCCCGTGGAGTTGGCACCTCTCCCGCGCGTCGGCGGTCGCGCTGGTGGCGCTGCTCCCCCTGCACCTCTGGTCGTTCCACCTCGACCCGAACGCCCGGCCGCTCACGGTGCAGGCCTTCACCGACCGGTGGGGCACACCATGGCGGCTCCTCGACTGGGCCACCATCGTCCTCGCCCTGATCCACGGCGCCATCGCCCTCCAGCCGGCCGAGGCCCCGGCCGACGGTTCGGCTGACGGGCCTAGCCCGTCGACGGTCGCCCGGCTCGCCGGCACCTCGGCCCTGGTCGCCGCCGCGGTGGTGATCGGTGTCCTCACGTACGCCGTCGCCGCCCACCCTCTCCCCTGACCGACCGCCGTCTCCTGTGGGTGCGCAATGTTGCGCGTCGCGGTGCATTGCGCACCCACGGGGCATTGGCCCGTCGGACCGGTCGGCCCGGGCAGGCCGACGGGGGTCGTGGCTACAGTCGGGCGATGGCGCGTCGACGGTACGTCGCGGCCGCGGGCCTGGGGTTGGCGCTCGTCCTCCTCGTGCTCGTGCCGATCCTGCAGCGCACCTTCGATCCGTGGAGCCCGGGGACGACGCACGCGGCAACGGCGCGTCGGGTCGTGGGATGGTGCGACCGTTGGGTGGTGGAGCAGGACGATCGCCGGTACGCGGGCTATGGCCGCGCCGCCTATGTGGACGCGACCGATCCGGACCGGATCCGGGGCGAGCTCGTCATCGGCGATGGGGATGCGGCGACGTTCCGTTACGGCGGGGCGCCGATCACGATGACCCGGATCACCGCCGACGGTCCGGTCGGCTGCGAGGAGTGACGCCGTCCCCTGTGGGTGCGCAATGTTGCGCGTCGCGGTGCATTGCGCACCCACGGGAGAAGGGGGCCCGGATCAGGGTGGTCAGCGGGGGACGAAGACGCCGTGGACCGGAGGGACCGAGCCGGGGTCGCCGTCGCCGGCCATCGTGGCCAGCAGGCCGGGCAGGTCGTCGAACCCGACCACGGCCCGGGGGAGGTCGGCGAACGGGTAGGTGCCTCGGGCCAGCAGGTCGAGGGCGGCGCGGTAGGCGGTGACGTCGACCCCGAGCGCCCCCTGGATCCGGAGCTCCTTGTACACGATGTCGTCGGGCCGGAACCCCGGCGTGTCGCTGCTCCCCCGCGTGCCGGCCAGCACGATGGTGCCGCCGGGCCGGGCCAGGCGCACGGCTTGCCCGAGCGCAGCCGGCGCCTTGGCCGTCACGTCCACCACCACGTCGGCCTGCCGACCGTCGAGGGCGGCCCGGAGCGCCTGCACCGGATCGTCGACGGCGACGTCGACGGCGAGGTCGGCGCCGAACCGCGCCGAGATGGCCAGCCGTTCCCGGTCCCGGTCCCCGAACCCGGTGATCATCACGAAGGCGGCGCCAGCCGCCTTGGCCGCGGCGGCGGTGCACAGCCCCCGGATTCCCGGCCCGAGGATCGCCACCACGTCGCCCGGAGCCGTGCCGGGCAGGTCCACCCCCCAGCGGATGCCGGCCCCGAGGGGGTTGTAGACGGTGGCGAGGACCGGATCGAGCGCGGCCGGCACCGGGAGCAGCATGGCGTCGGGCGGGAGGTACAGGTGGGTGGCGTAGCCGCCCCACAGGCCCGGGGCCCGGTCGAGCGGCAGGAACCCGAGCATGTCGCCGATCCCGTGCCGCTCGCAGCGCTGGTA